>PMUM01000118.1 GCA_003166855.1 Acidobacteriaceae bacterium
GAAATCTACAATCTGAAATCTAAAGTTCCCAATGACCGCTCGCACCCGCACGGACGTGCTGTTGATCGCAGGTTTTTGTGCGTTTCTGTTTTTTTACGGCTTGGGCCAATTCGGGCTGATCGGCGCCGACGAACCGCGGTATGCGCAGGTGGCGCGCGAGATGCTCGAACGCCACGACTGGATCACGCCGGTTCTCGGCGGGCATGCCTGGCTCGAGAAGCCGCCCCTCTATTACTGGCAGGCGATGCTGGCCTATTCCTTGTTCGGCGTCAATGATGTGGCCGCGCGCATCCCGGCCGCGATTGACGCTACTCTGCTGGTGATCGCCGTTTATCTTTTCTTTCGCAAATTCCGGCGCGGGGTGGAAGTCGATGCGGCGCTGATCACGGCTTCTTGTGCGGGCGTAATCGGGTATGCCCATGCTGCCTCGATGGACATGGCGCTGACCGCGAGTTTCTCTATGGGAATGCTCGCATGGTGGGCTTGGCGAGAAGGTGGAAAGCGAATCTATCTTGCGCTGTTCTACGTTTGCATGGCGCTCGGAATGCTGTCCAAGGGGCCGGTCGCGCCGTTTCTGGCGGCGGCTGTTATTGTGCTCTTCGCGGTTGGCGCGCGAGAATTCCGCTGGGTGCTAAGGACGATCTGGCTGCCGGGGATTGTTCTGTTCTGTGCGCTTGCGCTGCCGTGGTACGTCGCAGTGCAGACGCGGAATCCACAGTTCTTTCGCGAATTCATTCTGCAGCACAATCTGGCGCGCTTCTCCAGCAATCTGTACCATCACCGCGAGCCGTTTTGGTACTACCTTCCGGTCACGGCTCTCGCGCTGGTGCCGTGGACCGTGTTCGTGATCGCGGCGTTCGTGGAATCTTTGCGGATCTGGTGGGCGGAACGCAAGGCCGTTTCCGTCGAGCCGGATCTTAAATTACAATTCAGAGTTTTCGTGTGCTGCTGGCTCGTGGTTCCGGTGGCGTTCTTTTCGATTTCGCAGTCGAAGCTTCCCGGCTACATCCTTCCGGCGATCCCGGCTGGAGCCGTGCTGCTGGCAGAGTACTTGCGACGCCATCTCGCGCGTGAAGATGATGAGGGCGTATCGAAGAGCTTGGCGGTGCTGCATGCGCTTGTGGCCACTGCGCCGATCGTACCGTCGGTGCTGATTGCGTATGTCATTACTCAGCACCGGCTGCCCGCGGGGCGGCCCATGTTTGTGGCACTCGCTATTGCGTTCGCCCTTTGCGCCGCTATCGCGATGACGCTGGCCAGCCGTTTGCGCCTCCGCATGTTGCGCTTCGTGACTTTGGTTCCGGTGGTGTTGTCAGTAGCGGCGGTGCTGAAACTTGGATCGACCTCGGTGGATCAGACTCTGTCGGCGCGTCCGCTGGCGGTCGAGTTGGCGAGTGTGGAGACACGTCAACTTCCGCTCGCAGTCTACGGCGTCTCCCGCGAGATGGAGTATGGGCTCGCGTTTTATCGGAACCAGACGATCTGGCGCTATGAGTCGGGCAAAGTTCCGGCGGAAGAGCATTTGCTGGTCGCTCCGGCGACGTGGAAGGTGAACGTCGCGATGCAGACGTCAGGGCGGCGCGTGCTGTTCCTTGGCAATTACACGCCGCAAAACGTGGATTATTACTGGGTTTCAGCCGCAGGGGCTGCGCAGGAAAGATAAATCCTTGTCATCCCGAGGCACGCGTTCTGGGCGGGCCGAAGGATCTATGAACTCCTGGACGCTATCGTGACGACCCGGAGTGCATAGATCCTTCGCCTTGCTCAGGATGACAAATCTGCAGAACGTCGTCGTATCGTTCTACTCGCTCGAGTACGCCAACTCTTCCAGCCCCTGTCTCGGAGGAGCCGCTGCCAATTCGTTGTTGCCGTACTCGAATCCCTTTTCGAAGGCTTGCAGATTCAGCTCGCGGAAACTCGGCGGCACCGAATCGGCCACGGCTTTGCGCACGGCATCTGCAGTCAGCAGTTTCGTGACTGCGGTAAAGAATCCCACCATCACGGAGTTCAGCACCATGCGTTTGCCGAGTCCTTCGGCGATGCGCGTGGCCGGAATGCTGTAGACCTTCTTGTCGGAGTTCACATTGGAGACGCGCACCAGGTCTTCCTCGATGATCAGCATGCCCGCCGGCTTCAGTTCCGGCGCGAAACGGTTGTAGGCCTCCTGCGACATGACGACCATGATGTCGGGCCGGGTCACATAGGGGTAAAGTACCGGTTCGTCGGAGAGAATGAGCTGGGCGCTGCATGCACCGCCGCGCGCTTCCGGGCCGAAGTTCTGCGTCATGGTGGCGAATCCGTTTTCGTAGATCGACGCCGCCTTGCCCAATACAATGGCCGAGAGGATGACTCCCTGGCCGCCGAAGCCTGCAACGCGAATCTCGGTTAACCGCATACGCACTCCGTTTCTGGTTCTTCGACGTAGCGCTCGCCCAGCGTGTCGACGTACTGCGCGCGCATCATGGTTTGGTAGTCGGGACGGTCGCGGTCGACGAACTTGCCAACGGCGATCTCGCCGTTGAGCGTGAGTCCGACTTCGCTGGTCGGCGCGCCGTGCTTCACCTTGCTCTTTTCCTTGTAGAACTTCATGGTGTCGAGGCCGTCGCCCATCTTGTTGCGGCGCTGGTAGAGCGTGGGACAGGGCGAGATGACTTCGATGAACGAGAATCCCTTTTTCTGGAACGCTTCGCTGATTGAGCGCGCCAGTTGACGCACGTGGAAGGTGGTCCAGCGCGCGACGTACACGGCGCCCGCAGCTTCCACCAGATGCGGCAGGTTGAAAGCCGGCTCGAACGTTCCGTAAGGATTCGTCGACGTGGTGGCATGACCGGGCGTGGTCGGCGCGGTCTGGCCGCCGGTCATCGCGTAGATCAGATTGTTGACGCAAATTACTTTCAAGTCGATGTTGCGCCGCGCGGCGTGGATCAAGTGATTGCCGCCGATCGCCGACAGATCGCCGTCACCGGAGTAGACCACGACATTCAGTTTGGGATTTGCCAGCTTCAATCCAGTCGCGAATGGGATCGCGCGCCCATGCGTGGTGTGAAATGAATCGAGCTTCACATAACCAGCTACGCGCCCTGTGCAGCCAATACCAGAGACCAAAGCCAGCGTCTTCAGATCAATCTTCGACTCGATCAGGGCGTGGGCAAACGAATTCACCGTGGTGCCGATGCCGCAGCCCGGGCACCAGATATGCGGCATGCGGTCGCTGCGCAGAAACTGCTCAACCGGATTGACCGTGTCGTCCGGCGTGTTGTCGAGAATGTTCAGCATCGGCTTGCCTCCACGATGGCGTTCAGGATTTCGTCAGGATTGTGCACTCCGCCTCCAGCGTGCGAAACAGCGTAAGTCTTGGCTTTGCCGTCGGCGGCGCGTTGAACCTCACGTACCATCTGCCCCAGATTGAGTTCCGGCACGACGAATGCCTTGACGTGCGCTGCCAAATCCGCAATCTTCTTCTCGGGGAAGGGCCAGGCGGTGATGAGGCGCAGCTTGCCGACTTTCAGTCCTTTGTCGCGGGCCGCGTCGATCGCGCGTTGCGCGACGCGTGACGTGATGCCGTAGGAAACCACCACCACATCGGCATCATCGAGTTGGTCTTCCTCGAACAGGCAGATGCGGTCGGCGGCGGAACGAATCTTGTTCTGCAGGCGGCGGACCAGTTTGTCCTGCACCTGCGGCGTCATGTTGGGATAGCCATGTTCATCGTGGGTCAGGCCCGTCACATGGAAGTTGTAGCCGTCGCCGGCGTGCGCCATCTCCGGTACCATGTCGCCGTTCGTGCCGTAGGGCAGGTAGTCTTCGACGGATTTGTGCGTGTGCTTGCGCGGTGTGACTTCGATTTCGTCGGCGGGAGGAATGATAACCTTTTCCGTCATGTGTCCCACCACTTCGTCCATCATGAACATGACCGGGACGCGAAATTCTTCCGCGAAGTTGAACGCCTTGATCGTCAGGTCGAAGCATTCCTGCGGAGAATTTGGGCAGAGCGCGATGATCTCGTAGTCTCCGTGCGATCCCCAGCGCGCCTGCATCATGTCGGCTTGGGCGGGAAGCGTGGGCAGTCCGGTGGACGGCCCGCCGCGCTGCACGTCAACGAAGACGCAGGGTGTTTCGGTCATGGCCGCGTAGCCGATGTGTTCCATCATCAGCGAGAAGCCCGGGCCCGAGGTTACCGTGAAGGCCTTGGCTCCGCCCCATACTCCGCCTTGCAGCGCGATCGACGCGGCGAGTTCATCTTCCATCTGAATGAAGGTTCCACCCACCGTCGGCACACGGGCCGCAAAGCGCTCGACCACTTCGGTCGAGGGCGTGATGGGATATCCAGCGGCAAATCTTGCGCCGGCGGCCAAGGCACCTTCACAGCAGGCGTGGTCGCCGTCGAGAAAGTGTGTGCCAGTTAAAACACCATGGGGATCCGCTTTCATTTCTCACCTCCGCTGGCCTGCTTGGCGCTGGCCTGAGGAATCTTGGTTCCGTTGATGGCGAAGTCCGGGCAATACATGCCGCAGAGATCACAGCCGCTGCATTTTTCCGGGTGCACCACGTGCGGTGGATGGTAGCCCTTCGAATTGAAGGCGGAAGAGAGCGCGAGCACGTGCGTGGGACAAAACTCCACGCAAAAGCCACAGGCCTTGCAGCGCTCAACGACAATCGAAACACGTCCTTTTGCCACGAGGTCCCCCAGCTCAAGAGTGACAATCACTCCGGGAATTCAATAACGCAGGATGTGATTATGCGTGGAATCACATTCGCTTGGTGTGATCGGCGTCACAGAACAAAGTGAGGTCAAGCACGCGCGGTTTTCGCGTTCAAGCGGTCTAAGAGGCTGTTAATATGAGGGTTAGTAGGTCTTTTTGCGACGGCAGCGTGTGCTGGATTACACCTCCAGATTTCCCGTTTGGTGACGGGGATCACCTGAACCCGTGACGCAGAGCGTAAGTTCTCCAGAGCCAGTTCTTCCTGTTGCTGCTAGTTGTTCTCCTCGTTTGCCTCTACCGGGCGAACCAACTACACTCGAAATTTTGCCGCGAGATTTGCCGCCGGCGCTTGGTGGCAGCCCGCTCGGGAGCCCTTTGGAGATCCTCGACCTCAGGCACTTTTCTTCCGTGGACTTGCGTCCTTTGCTCGACGACGAGACGCAAGTCTGGTCGCGTCTGCTTTCGTGGGACTATTCCGGCTCGGCGGAGATGATTCTCCGCTACGTCGACGCGAAAATCCTGCCTGGATATGCGGCCGTGGACCGTGGCCGCGTCTTCGGCTACTCGTTCTTTGTGTATGAGGGTAACAAGGGAGTGATTGGCGACCTTTACGTCATCAATGGCACCCGGCTTCCCAAAGCGCGCGAGGTCGAGTTGAAGCTGCTGACCCATGTGATCGAGACGCTGCAGCAGTCTCCGGGGATTCATCGCGTGGAGGCGCAACTGCTCGCGCATGAAGCCAACGCAGTGTCACGCCCGTTTCTCGAGACGGGATTTCAGCGGCATCCACGCCTGTTCATGACACTAACCTTGGGGAACGCTGCGGTAGAGAAAGCGCCCACTCATCCCGACGTTGAAATCCGCCCCTGGGCGGAGGCTGACTACCAGCCCACTGCAGCGGTCATCACCGCGGCGTATCGCAGCCACGTCGACGCGCAGATCAACGACCAATACCACACGCTTAGCGGATCGCTGCGCTTCCTCAATAACATCGTGCGCTTCCCGGGGTGCGGTGCGTTTGATGCCGAGTCGTCGTTCGTGGCCCTGGACCGCAAGGCGAAGAGTCTGATTGGAGTCATCCTGTGCTCCCGTGTGCGGAATAATGTTGGCCACGTCACACAGGTGTGTGTTCTGCCGGAGTATCGCTCGCGCGGAATTGGAGAGTCGTTACTGGCGGCTACCGAAGCCAGCCTGCGGAAGCGAAACTTCGTCCTGCTGTCGCTGACGGTCACGGAGGCAAACGCGCGGGCGGTCGCGCTCTACCGGCGCCTGAATTTTGAGTCGAAGAGGATTTTTGATGCGTTTGTGTGGGAGGGGTAGCAGCTGATAGCTCCTAGCCTCTAGCTTCTATCCTAAAGCTTATTGCCACCGATGCCGTTGGCAGTGCTTGAAATCGTGGCTGAGAATGCCGAGAGAAGGGATTCAAGCTAGAGGCTAGAAGCTAGC
>PMUM01000169.1 GCA_003166855.1 Acidobacteriaceae bacterium
CGTCATCGCCACCGGCTTCCGCGAGGCCCCCACGTCTCGTCACCGCGTGCAGGAGGGCCGTACGTCGTTCGCGGCCGCGCATGAGGACGCGATGGAATTTCCCGAAGACCGCGGATCGCGCGACTTCATTCCCGAACCGCCCAAGCACATCATGGAGTCGACCGTCTCCGGAGACAGCATGACCGACGATCGCTCCTACGTGGATGACATGCCCCCGGCGCCGGTGTCGCACGCTTCCGACCATGTTGCCGCCGACGTGATTTCGCTCGACAGCATGCGCAGCTCCGTCGTGACGAATTTCCAGCAGGACGATCTCGACGTCCCCGCATTCCTGCGCAAGCGCAACGAAGTGATGTAGCTGGAAAAAATCTTGGTCCAAACGCGCCGAGGCGGAAGAAGCCCCAACGCGCGATGACCAGAGTGACGTCGGACTCCACGATGACACGCTGGCCTGCCTGGCGAGGAGATCATGGCAGACGAACATCACTACCTAAGACGCACTATCATAGCGAGCTTTGCTTCTGTAGTCCTGACTTTCATCTCATGGGTTGGCGCTGTGTATGTCACGCTCGGCGCCGAAGTAGCTGGGCGAATGGATTACGAACCGATCCTCAGTAACTTCGGAAAAAGGATTAAGGTCGCATTCGCGGCCGATTGCGTGGCTTGGTTCGCGATGACTTGGGGCACACAGGGCCTTTGGGCCCAGTTTCGCAAGGATGTACGGGAACATAGCGGAAAGAGGCAATGGGTGAACCCGCTGCGTAATGTCGCCACACTTTATAACTCGACCCTCTGTGCACTTCCGTTCTCGTATTACGTAGTTCGCGGCATGGTTATGCTTCCTAATAGCGGCCGAATGCCCAAGTCGGACTTTTGGTTCATAGCAGCGATGGCAGTGGGCCTGGCGGCGTGCGCGTTGGCGATTTGCGGACTATTTGCCGTTGCTATCAGATTTTGGCCGGACTCTTGGGTACCGAGGGGCAATTCCGACAACAGCAAAGTTACAACCTTAAACCTCCGTTGATGAGGTCGATACTCACTCGCGCGGTAGGAAAAGCTTTTCACCTGGGGGAAGTACCTTTTCAGTAACTAGTAACGCGTTACTGAAGGGGTCTGACCGGAGGTAATCCCAGCGCATGTGCTTGTTTCAAAACGGGTTAAATCGAAATTAATGTTTCGAATGATCGTAACTTTTCCGTTGCCATAGCCGCACTAAGTCCCGTAGTATCAACGCAGTTGAGTAGTCTGGCCGGGTTACCACCCGCTGGCACCCTGCGTGCATCGAACTATATGTAGTACCGTCCGGGGAGTGAAATCAACAAGATGTCGAAAAGAACGAGCCTCTTTCGTCTGATCATGGCCCTGCTGACCTGTCTTCCTCTGGTTGGCGTGAGCTTCGCGGCGCACATCAATACCAGCACGCACTCCACGACAAAGTCGAAATCGCAACGAATCAGCGAGAGCCAGCGCACCCGGCGCCGCCTGCATCACCTGGCGCATAGCCGCAGCGCGACCGTCACTCCGGTTTCTGTCAGCACGCGCCGCCATCGCTATCACGAGCGCTTCAGCATGAGCTCGTTCGCGGAAGACATTACTGCCGGGGACATCACGACCGGCGAAGATCCAGTCGTCCGCCAGGCCGCGGTTGACGCGCTCGGTAACATGAATGGCACGGTCGTCGCCATCGAACCAACCAGCGGACGCGTGTTGGCAATGGTCAACCAGAAGCTGGCTCTTTCCAGCGGGGCGCAGCCCTGCTCGACCATCAAACTTTCTGTCGCACTCGCAGCCCTGAGCGAAGGCCTCGTCTCCAAAGAAACGAAAGTTGCCCTGGGCGGACGCAGCCGCATGAATTTGACCACCGCAATCGCGCACTCGAACAACGCTTACTTCGAGGCGCTCGGACGCAAGCTCGGTTTTGAGAAAGTTGCGTACTACGCCCACGAATACGGACTCGGCGAACTCGCCGGATACGACATCACTGGCGAACAGCTAGGCACGTATCCCGACGAAGCGATTCCCACCAAGCTCGGCGGCGTCGGCAAGATGTGCTCGTTCGGCGAGGGTGTCTCGATGACCCCGTTGCAACTGGGCGCGATGGTTTCGGCGATCGCCAACGGCGGAACGCTCTACTACCTGCAGCATCCGACATCTCCGGAAGAGGTTGCGGGCTTTCAGCCGCGCGTGAAACGCCAACTCGACATCGCTCCGGTGATTCCTGAACTTTCTGACGGCATGGCGGGCGCGGTTCAGTACGGCACCGCCCGCAGTCTGCGCCTCAACTTTAACGAAGAAGAAATTCTGGGCAAGACGGGAACCTGCTCCCACGCCGGAACCCGCTTCGGCTGGTTCGCCTCCTATGCCAATACGAGCGTCGGACGCGTCGTGGTCGTCGTCTTCCTGCAGGGCGGACGTCCCACCTTCGGTCCCAAGGCGGCCGAGATCTCAGGACGCATTTATCGCAACATGTACGATCACAATTTCTTCATCGCCGGCCCGGCAGCATCAGCCGATCAGGCCGCTGTCAAGCCGGTGAGCACCACCCCGTAAGCCATTCCGCACCTTCTCGTAGAGACGTAGCTCCGCTACGTCTCTTGTTATTTTCTGCGCGTAACCCTAGCGCGCGAAATTCTTAGTGACTTCTATATAGAGAAGAACCCCAGCGCTGCCGATGTGTACTCCGGCAGGTCCGAATGCCGGGGGAAGAACCTTGCACTGCGTGTGCGCGGGCCCCATGCGTTTGTTCGGGAGGAAGATACGCCAAGATCGATCATGCTTCACGCAAGTTCCATCTATGGGGTCGTGTCAGCGATCGTGGCGATCGCGGCCTCCGCGGTCGCGCTGATCACCATCCGACACGCCCGCAAGACTCATCGTTCGCTGCTCGCGGCGCTCCCGCAAATCGTCTGGACTGCGACTCCCGGCAGCGGTGTCGATTACTGCAATCGCCGCTGGTACGAACTGACCGGATTTACTGAATCTCAAACCTTGGGATGGGGCTGGCCCGACGCCCTCCACCCCGATGACCGGCCCGTGGCTCTCGAGAACTGGGAGAAATGCCGCCTCAGCGGCGAGCCGTTCGAGATGGAATATCGCCTGCTCAACGCTGCGGGAGGTTTTCGCTGGCACCTGGTGCGCGCCACTCCCATGCGGGATTCCTCAGACGCCATCGTGAAGTGGTTCGGAGCCTGCGCCGACATTGATGACCAGATTCGCAACCAGCAGTTGTTGGAAGAGCAAGTCCGTCAACACACCGCAGCCCTGATGGAAGCCAACAGCCTCTTGCAATCGGAAATGCGCGAGCGCACCCTGGCGCAGCAGGAACTGAATCAGCAAAACGACCGCATGGTACGCGAACTGACCAAGCGCTCGAACCGGGCCACCAACCTGGCCAAGATGGCGGAACTGCTGCAGAGTTGCACCGAGGTGAAAGACGCGTTCTCCGTGGTTGCCGGCATGGCTCCGAAAGTATTTCCCGAACTGCGTGGCGCCGTGCATCTGTTCAACGCTTCCCGCGAAAGGCTCGAGATGGCGGCCCTCTGGGAAGATTGCACTTTGCCCGATAATGCATTTGGACCGCTAGACTGCTGGGCTCTCCGCACCGGACACATGCACGTCGTCCTCGCCGGCGACCACTCCGCTGAGTGCGGACATGTGACGTCCCCCGATCACTCCTATATCTGCCTGCCGCTGCTGGCGCACGGCGAAGCGATCGGCATCCTGCATTTCCAGATGATCGATACCGGCGAAGTGCCCCAGCCCGTTCTGTTCACGGTTAACATGTTCGCCGAGCAGGTCGGCCTCTCCGTAGCCAACATCCGCCTGCGTGAGGCCTTGCGCAACCAGTCGATCCGCGATCCGTTGACCGGCCTTTACAACCGCCGCTATCTGGAAGAGATGCTGGGACGCGAAACGCGCCGGGCGGTGCGCGCCGAGCAGGGCCTGGGTGTCCTGATGCTCGACCTCGACCACTTCAAGAAATTCAACGACACTTATGGCCACGAGGCCGGCGACACCGTTCTGCGCGAGACTGCTTCGTTCCTGTTAAAGAGCGTCCGCGCCGAGGACATTGTGTGCCGCTTCGGTGGCGAAGAATTTCTCGTCATCCTTCCCGTCGCCGATTTGAAGGTCACGCAGGCCCGTGCCGAGCGCATCCGATCCAAATTGCGTGAGTTAACGGTTCTGCACCAGGGGCGATCTCTCGGGATGGTCACTGTCTCCGTGGGTGTTGCGGGGCTTCCCCGCCATGGCACGACTCCCAAAGAATTGATCGAAGCCGCGGACGCCGCGCTCTATCGTGCGAAGAAAGAAGGCAGGGACCGCGTCGTGGTTGCGGATCCCGCGCCGCAAGCCGCCCCAGCCCAACCGCAAATCATCGGGATGGGACAGCCTTAACCTCACCGGGCCCTCATTTCCGATGTCACACAAAAAAGGCCCCCAGGCCGCAAGCTGTTTCCCTCGATAGCCGTTTTATGTGACACTTGGACCCCAAGCAATCGAATCGACAACGAGGGAAAATGATCCGATCCAAACTGGGATTACTCGCCGTCTCGTCCATCTTGTTCTTCACCAGTGCGCCTCTGCTCTCCCAGCAACTGAACTCAAACTTTTCTCGCGACCCCCGGCAGCCTATCGATCAGCAATACACCGATCAGATTCACAAATACACCACCGATCCCTCTTTCATCTCTCCCTTGGTGGACTACCTTCCCGCCTCAAAAACCGTCCCTACACCCGCCAAGATCCTCGGCGACGTTTCCGGCGCGCCTGACATGCTTCCTTATGCCGAAGATGTGTACAAGTACTTTCGCCTTCTCGAGGCGAGCAGTCCGCGCGTGAAGGTCTTCAGCATCGGCCACTCCGAGGAAGGGCGCGAGATGATTGCTGCGGCCATCGCCGACCCCAAGCTTCTCGCTGGCGCGAAAGAAAATGACGCGCGTCTGGCCGCGCTCGCCGATCCGCGCACCATCAACGTCGACGATGCCAAAGCCCGCCAGCTTGTCGACCAATCCTGGCCCGTTTACTACATCACCGGCACCATTCACTCTCCCGAAACCGGCGCCCCCACAGCCTTGATGGAACTCGCCTATCGTCTCGCCGTCGACGATGCGCCCTATATCAAGTACATCCGGTCTCACATGATCGTGCTCATCACTCCGGTCGTGGAAGTCGACGGCCGCGACCGCATGGTCGATATCTACAAATGGCATAAAGCTCATCCCGGCCAGGATTGGCCGCGCCTTCTTTACTGGGGCCACTATGTCGCCCACGACAACAACCGCGACGCCATGGCCATGACTCTCGATCTGACCCGGAACGTTCTCGATACCTATCTTGCCTGGCATGCGCAGGTGTTGCACGACCTGCACGAGTCGGTTCCATTTCTCTATGACAACACGGTGGGAGACGGACCTTACAATGCATGGGCGGACCCTGTCCTCGCCGACGAGTGGGCGGAACTGGGCTGGAACAACGTTGCCCAGATGCAGAGCTTCGGCATGCCTGGAGTCTTCACCCACGGCGACTTCGACACCTGGAGTCCCGGATATCTGATGTTCCTGGCTGGCATGCACAACGGCATCAGCCGCCTCTATGAGACCTTCGGCAACGGAGGCGCCGACACCGAGAAGCGCATCCTTCGCCCGGAAGATTACTCGCGCACCTGGTACCGTCAGAATCCGCCGCTTCCCGTAGTGAACTGGTCGCAGCGTGACAACAACAACTACGAAGAAAGCGCTCTGCTATCAACCCTTTCGTACTTCTCGCAGAACACCCGTCATTTCCTCGAGAACTACTGCATGAAGAGCAAGCGCGCCGTCGAGAAGCCATCGCTGGAAGGGCCCGCCGCCTATGTGATTCCTGCGGACCCGGCCGATACGAATCGCCAGATTGAGTTACTCAAGGTATTGAAGCGCCAGCATGTCGAAGTGGAACTGCTGTCGGATGCGGTCACGTCCACCATCCCGGGTGAAAAGCGCGCAGACAAACCGAAGGAGCAAACCTTCCCAGCTGGCAGCATCGTCATCCGCATGGATCAGCCCTACTCGCGCGTCGCCGATGCCTTGCTCGATCGTCAGTTCTGGGCCGCTGCCGATCCACAGAAGCATCCATACGATGACACTGGATGGTCCTTCACTCACCTCTTCAACCTGAAAGTTGCGCGGGTGCTCGATGCTTCGATCCTGAAATCCAAGATGACGCGCCTTGATGATCCGGCGAGTCTTGCCGGCAAAATTTCCGGCGCCGGCAGTGTGCTTGCCGTCGACAACACCGGGCAGGTTTCGCTGCTGTCACTGGTCTACAAACTCAAAGGAGCAACCATCCGGGTTGCGGAAAAGTCCTTCGATGCCGAGGGCAAACACTTCGCAGCCGGCTCATTGCTGATCACGAACGCTCCCGAAGATCGAGTCGGCGGGATCCTGCAAGATCTTGCGCTCGACGCGACTCGACTCACTGCAGAGCCTTCTGTCCAGGCCCACACAGTAACCGCTCCGCGCATCGCCATCATGCACACCTGGCTTGGCACCCAGACGGAAGGTTGGTGGCGCTACGCCTTCGATACCCTGGGCGTGCCCTTCGATTACATCAGCACGCAGACGGTTGCGAACCAAGCGGACCTCCGACAAAAGTACGACGTTGTCGTCTTCGCTCCCGTGGGTCGTTCTTCCTCACTAGAGATCCTCGACGGCATTCCCATGTGGAGCAACCCAATGCCGTGGCAGAAGTCCGAGTTGACTCCCAACCTCGGCGCCCTCGACAGCACGCCCGACATTCGCCCCGGCCTAGGGTACGAAGGCCTTGCCCATCTGAAGCAGTTCGTGGAGCAAGGCGGGCTTCTCATCACCTGCGAAGACACCGCGCAGTTCGCCATCGAGACTGGCCTTGCTCCGGGCGTCAGCGTTGCTCCCAAGGGCGACGCCCGCGTCGTGGGCTCTGTGCTCAGTACCGTGTTCGTGGCCAGCGAACATCCTGTTGCCTTTGGCTACGGATCCGGAGTTCCCGTCATCAGTGCCAACGGGATGGCGTTCAATGTGAGCAACATACTCGGACGCACCCCAGGTCGCGTTTTGATGGATCCCTTGACCGACCCCTTGGACCCCTACGCGAAACGCGAAACCGGTCGCGGCACTGTTGAAGACAGCGACGTGCCCTTGGGCAGAACGATCGTCAAGCCCGAACCGCTGGTGAAGCAGCAGCCATGGGAACCCGCGCATTTAGATGACGAACAGACGCGCAACAACCCACTTGTGATTCCGGTTCAGAGCCGGCCCGAGGTCATCCTACGCTTCTCTGAGGGGAAGAGCCTCTTGCTTGACGGCCTTCTCGATAAAGGGTCGTCGATTGCCGAGCATGCCGTCGTGGTGGACGCGCACCTGGGCCAGGGAAACGTGCTGCTGTTTGGGAACAACCCGATCTATCGCGGCGAGACCCTCGGCACCTACGCGATGGTATTCAACGCCATTCTCAACTATCAGCACTTCGAGCACGAATCTGCACCTGCGGAGAAGAAGCCATAGTCCGGATCGCGGACGGCCCGCTGCGGGCGTCGCAACTGAAAAGCAAAAAAGTCCAAGCCGGCCATAGCGAGGACACGTTGCCCTTAGATTCGGGCGTGAGGCATGGGATGAACTTGGGAGATTTTGGGGTGGCAAAGGCAACATTCGCTGAGGTGGTGGTCCCAACGCAGTAGCCGCAGTTGGCGAAAAGTCCCCATTACGCTAAAATCCCCACTCACGGGCGAACAGACGGCGCAAGCTTGTGCTAAGGCCTGTTAACAAGAGTTATGATTAAGCCTGTATGCCTGACTGGGTTTTCTACCGTGACGACAAGCTAACGGAAGCTGAAGTCATGCCGCGATTGGTCGCGGACTTTCCACGCTTTCGTCCCCGATGGGAAAAGCATCTCGAATTGTGGAAAGGAAAACCCGCAGGAAGTTACAACGACATTGCTGAGTTCGCTCATTTCGTCGTAAAAGATCTCTACCCAAATGGCAACTCCGCAGACCTGCAACGTGCATTCGATCTGATGGAACATTGGCTCGTGAATGGAAACCAAAATCTGCGTGAACTAATTGCAATCGGATTTCTTGAGGATGTTCAGAATGTGGCGTCGTGGCAGGCGTTTGGAAAAGAAGCGTTCATTCCGTTTCTCGGTCCGCAATCTCGTCAGGCGTGGAATGAAATTGAGAGGATTTGGGCTGATAAAACAAGTCTGATGGAAGTGGTCCGGGACGAACTCAAGAAGCGCAAGTAGCGACGCTACAAGTTGGCCAGCGCCAGTCGAGCCATAGTTGGCGAAATATCCCCATAGCACTCACCGTCGGCTCTTGCAAAGGAGTTGAGCGCTTAGATCTTGGTTGCTCTGCAGCTCGGCGTCGATCCCCTGCACAAGCAAAACGCCCAGCCGATTGGCTGGGCGTCCTATTCAAAACGAGATCGGTAAGATCGAATCCTAACTGCGCTGCCCCGGACCCTTGCTCTGATCACTGGCAATCACGCCATCCTTAATGTGGATGACCCGGTGCGCATACTCCGCGACGTCGCCTTCGTGCGTAACCAGAATGATGGTGTTGCCTTCCGCGTGCAGGCGATCGAACAGCGCCATGATTTCCACGCCCGTTTGCGAATCCAGGTTGCCCGTCGGTTCGTCCGCCAGAATGATCGAAGGCTTGTTCACCAGGGCGCGCGCAATGGCCACGCGCTGCCTCTGACCGCCGGAGAGTTCATTCGGCTTATGGCTCATGCGGGACTCCATGCCCACGGCCGCCAGCGAGCCCTTGGCACGCTCCATTCGTTCTTCCGTCGGAATCCCGGCATAGATCAACGGCAGTTCCACGTTGTGCAGCGCCGTTGCCCGGGCCAGCAGGTTGAAGGTCTGGAACACGAATCCAATTTCCTTGTTGCGGATGCGCGCCAGCTCGTCGTCGTCCAGTTCGCTGACCAGCTGGCCGTTGAGCCAGTACTTGCCCTGCGAAGGCGTGTCGAGGCATCCAATCAGGTTCATCAGCGTCGACTTGCCCGAGCCCGACGGCCCCATGATGGCGACGTATTCGTTGCGCTGGATACGCAGATTGACCCCACGCAACGCATGCACCTGCTGCTCCGATCCCATGTCGTAAGTCTTCCACAGGTCTTCGGCCGCGATCATGCAGGATTCGGGCGGCGCTAGGTTCGTAGTAGTGGGCATGCTGAGGACTTCTGCGGTTGCCATTCTTTTCTCCTGGTCTTCGCTCAATCTGTCCGGTGCCACTGACCTCTCCGATCGTATTAAGGTTCAGTCGTATTAAAGTTCAGTACGTTACTGTTGCAAGGCTCCGTTTTCTGAGACGCCGTGTTTCGAGACCTCGCCGGCTTGCCCTTTGGACGTACCAACCCGGCTAAGGTTATGACTCTTCTTCTTTTTTCGGGACCGTATTATCGATCTTCACGCTGCTTCCGGGACGCAGGGTGCGCAAAACTTTGTAACTCCCCGTAATGACCTCGTCCCCTTCTTTGACACCGTCCAGCACTTCCATGTCGGTCGTGCCCGTAATTCCCGTGTTCACCGGAACGAAAACAGCCTTTTTGCTGCGGATGACGAAGACCCCCTGCACGTCATCCCCCTTTTTTGTCTTCGATGCAGTTTCTGCGGCCGCAGGTGCCGCGGCGTGCACCGATCCCGGCGGATTATTCTGTTGCTCAACCTGGTCCTTGCTGCGCAGCGTCAGCGCCTGGATCGGAATCGCCAGCGCATTACTCCGGTTGGCGGTCGTAATCTTGGCCGTGGTCGACAGGCCCGGACGCAAGTCTTTCGGTGGATCGGTCAGGGTCACCACCACTTTGAAATCCTTGGCCTCTTCGCTCGCCGTCGTCGATTGCGAGGTTGATACTCCGCTCGACCGCACGATCGCGTTGTCTCCAATTTCCGAAACCTTCCCGTGGAAGATCTTCTTGGGAATCGCGTCAATCGTGACTTCCGCGGGCTGTCCCAGATGCACATTCACAATATCGGTCTCGTCCACCTTTACTTCAGCCGTAATTACCGACATGTCGGCAATCGTCATCAGCGTGCTGCCCAGGGCGTTCTGGATTCCAATAACCACCGACTCACCTTCCCGCACCGGCAGGTTCGTGACCACGCCGTCATAGGGCGCGCTGTAGGTCGTCTTCTGCAATACGTCGTTGACGCGCGTTAAGTTCGCCCGCGCCTGCGACACGTGCTTGGCTGCGGAATCCTGCTGCGCTTTCGCCTGTGCCACGCGCGCTTGTGCCTGCGCCAGCCCGGAGTCCGCGGTGGCCCACGCATTCTGGCGCATGTCGAAATCCGATTTCGCGATCAACCCGTCTTTGAACAGATTCTGCGCGCGATCCCAGTCCTGCTTGTTGCGGTCGTAGTCCGCCTGCGCCCGAACCAGGTCCGCCTGCGACGTCCGGAGCGCCGCATCGGCCGCCAGCGCATCGGTCTCGGCCGCCTGCACCGACGCCTGATTCGCCGTCACATCCGCCGCCGACTGTACGTTCTCCAGCTGCGCCAGCAATTGATCCTTCTTTACCTGATCCCCCTCCTTCACAAACAGGTGGGTGATCTTTCCGTAGGCATTCGCGCCGATGTTGACGTACGTCTTCGGTTTGATCTCACCCGAAGCGCTCACCACCGTGGCCAGATCCTGCCGCTGCACCTTCCCGGTTTGCACCGTCACTACGTTCTTGCTGCTCTGATGAACGGTAAAACCGACAATGATTGCGAGCACAACCGCAATACCAACGCCAATCGCAATTTTTTTCCAAGCTTTCATGATTCCCGTCACTGTCCGGGCAATTTATCTCCCACAGAAGGCCAAGTCCTGCGCCAGCCTGCAGTTACGCAAAACAAGCCCTCTTGCACGGTTGGGGCTGACGGACACACATCATCTGGTACGATCCTGCCGCGAAGAAAGTTCCCGATCAGGAATTAGAAGAAATGGCCGAGACCCGTTACGAGAGGGAATTGATAGCTACCGCCCCGGAACCACCCATTATAGCCCTGCCATACCGTTCTGGCAGTATGGATTTGGCACATGGATTTGGTAGAGGCTCAGGCAACTCCGAGCAACCTCCCACGCTTCTAAAAACACGGTTGGAGTACGTTTTTTGTGGTTCTCGGGGCACGACTTAACCTTGCTTTCGCAGGACGAACAAGCCTAAAATGAGCAGACGGTAGTCTGGTAGGAGTCCCTCTCATGTTCCGGGTTGCTTCGTATCAAGCAGTTCTCCGAATTTCGCTGATTTCTTTCGGTCTACTGGTCTGTGGGGCTGTGGCCCAGGACCAGCCGGATGCGAAGTCCGCTGACAAATCCGCCACCGACAAACCCGCCACCGACACTTCCGCGAAAGACGCCGCCGGCACCCCGCAAGCCAAGCCGGCTCCTGACGCCGTCGATCCCCTCACCCGCCCGATCAATGAAAAGCTGCGCAAGAAGAATGAGCGCGCGTTCAAGGCGGAAGTGAGCAAGGTCTACAAGAAGTGGCTCGACGAAGACGTTATCTACATCATTACGGACGAAGAGCGCGCCGCCTTCAAGCAGTTGTCGAACGACGAAGAACGCGACAACTTCATTGAAGCCTTCTGGCAGCGCCGCGATCCCACTCCGGACACGGAAGAGAACGAATATAAGGAAGAGCACTACCAGCGCATTGCCTATGCCAACGAGCATTTCGCTGCAGGCGTGCCCGGCTGGAAGACCGATCGGGGCCGCATCTACATCGTTTTCGGCAAGCCCGATGAAATCGATGATCATCCCTCGGGCGGAACTTACGAGCGCCCGATGGAAGAAGGCGGCGGCGAGACCTCGACCTTCCCCTTTGCAGACTGGCGTTATCGCTACATTGAAGGGATTGGCCAGGAAGTCATCATCGAATTCGTCGACACCTGCATGTGCGGCGAGTTCCACATGACTCTTGACCGCTCCGAAAAAGACGCTCTGCTCATGACCCCTAACGCGGGCCTCACGCTCTATGAGCAGATGGGCATGTCGAACAAGGCGGCGCGCTTCTCCGGCAACGGCATGGAGCGTCTGGGCGCAGGCCCGGATAGCTCGATGGTTCAGACCAAGGAATTCGACCGCCTCGAGCAGTTCGCCAAGTTGCAAGCCGCTCCCAAGGTCAAGTTCACCGATCTGGAAGAGGCCGTCAACTCGAAGGTCATTCTCAACCCGATGCCGTTCGACGTGCGCACTGACTTCGTGAAAGTCACCAGCGACACCGTCCTGGTCCCGGTCACAATTCAGCTGCGCAATCGCGACATCACTTTCGTAAACAAAGACGGCATTCAGCGCGGCACCGTCAATATCTTCGCCCGCCTGACCACGTTGACCGGCAAGATCGTGCAGACTTTTGAAGACACCGTGCAGGTCGACGTGCCCGCCGAACTGCTGCCCCGCACCGCAGAGAACGCCTCCGTCTACTGGAAGGCGCTGCCGCTGCGCGCCGGCCGCTACAAGCTGAACATCGCCATCAAAGACGTCAACGGCGACCGCAAAGGCGTATGGAGCCGCAGCGTTGTCGTCCCCGAATTCTCCGACGACAAACTCGCGACCTCAACTCTCATCGTCGCCGACTCCATGGAACCGGTTCCCACCAAGGCCATCGGCACCGGCATGTTCGTCATCGGCACCATGAAAATCCGGCCCCGCGTGGCTCCCTCTGACGGCAAGCCCGCCATGTTCAAGAAGGACAAAGATCAGAAGCTCAATTTCTGGATGCAGGTCTATAATCTCGGCGTGGACGAGAAGACCCATAAGCCTTCCGCCACTTTCGAATACGACATCACCAATCTCGCAACCAATAAACAGGTGGTCCAGAAGACAGAAACCACCGATAGCATGGGTAACATTGGCGACCAGGTGACGCTGCAGAAATCGATCGTAGCCGCCAACCTGCAGCCCGGCACGTACAGGATCGAGATCAAGGTGAACGACAACATCTCAAAGCAGACCATTGATCCGTCAGCCGTATTTGCCGTAGAGTAACTCCCTGCAATTTTCTCCCCAGGGGGTGGGGGTGGAGTGAGACTGCGTAAACTCGGAACTTGGGCAATCGTGTTCGGCTTGTCGCTTCCTGTCTGGGCCGTTGACCGCCCGGGAGCGATCACAGGATACGTTCGCAACATCTCCGGCGCTCCCCAGATGGGCGCCGTTGTGCAGATCCTCGGCTCCGCCAATCGCACGTTGACCGTCTTCACCGACGGCGCCGGATACTACGCCGCCACTGGCCTGTTGCCCGGTCTCTACACTCTCAAAGTCACCGCGCCTTCTTTCCTCCCGGCCTTGCGCGAAAAAGTCGGTCTTCGTCCCGGCGCCAGTCTCAACGTCAACGTCACACTGAGCACGTTGCTGGGCGTCATGCAACTGGGCCCCATCCGCAATCTGCCGGATGACGACGACTGGAAGTGGACTCTTCGTTCCGTCGCCAACCGCCCCATTCTGCGCATCTTTGACGATCCCACTCTGCCCGCCGAAAAGCAGAGCCATGATCTGACCGGAACGCTTTCCTTCCTCGCAGGCTCCGCTGCCGGCGGCTACGGCACTGGATCGGACATGAGCACCGCCTTCACGCTCGATCGTTCCATTTTCTCTGACGGACACCTCGCTTTCAGCGGCAACGTTGGGTATGGCGACGGTCTCCCCGCCGCCGTGCTGCGCTCCAGCTATTCGCGTCGCTTGATGAACGGCTCGACGCCGACCATGGGTGTCACGGTTCGTCGGTTCGCCGCTTCCGATCCCAGCCTCCACAACGCCGCTTTGCAGGCGCTCGCCCTCTCCGCCTCCGATGATTTTTCCGTCGGCGATATTCTCGAATTCAAGTTCGGCAGCGAACTCCAGACCATCCAGTTCCTGGGACATGTGTCCGCCTTCCGCCCCTACGGTTCTGCCGATCTCCATCTTTCCCCCGACACTGTTCTGGAATACGAGTACGCCACTTCCCGGCCTGACCCGCGCATGGAAAAGGGATTCGACTCCGCTCCCGCCGACCTGAGCGAATCCAATCCGCGAGTCAGCCTCCTCAACTTCGCTCCCAAAATGGAGAGCGCTCATCACCACGAAGTCAGCGTCTCCCACCGTGAAGGCAAGACCAACGTTCAGGTCGCGGTTTTCTCTGACCGCGTTGGCGACCCGGCTCTCACCGGTACCGGCCTCACCACTGCTGTGGGCGGATTCCTCTTGCCCGACGTCAGCTCCGGCACCTTCAGCTATACCGGCAAGACCCTCGATACCAACGGCCTCCGTGTCGTTCTCCAGCGCAAAGTCTCGGCCGATCTGACGGCCACTCTCGACTACGCTTACGGCGGCGTTCTGGATCTCTCGCGCTCCGACGTAACGTTGCAGAACGCCCAACCTTGGATCACGACCCAGCGCCGCCACGCTCTCGCCGTCAAGCTGAGCGGAACCGCCCCGCGCACCCGCACCAGTTGGATCGCCTCCTACCGCTGGGTCAACGGTTCTGCCCTGACTCCGGTCGACATGTTTAACGCGTCGCCCGGTCAAAGCGACCCCTTCCTGAACATCTTCGTCCGCCAGCCGATTCCCGCCATGGGCGGCCATGTGGAAGCCATCATCGACCTGCGCAACCTCTTGGCGCAGGGCTATGTCCCCGTCCTCGGCCAGGACGGTCAAACCGTCTATCTGGTCCAATCCGCCCGCTCCGTCCGCGGCGGCGTAGCCTTCACGTTCTAACTCCAGCCCTCAGCTATCAGCCGTCAGCTCTCAGCCAAAACGCAGAATCGTCCCTTTTACTTTTTGGGGGCGTCATCCTGAGCGCAGCCGTTCTTCAGGCGAAGCGAAGAGCCTGCCCTGAGCGAAGTCGAAGGGATCTCGTGCGGGACCCGAACTGAAAGCTGACAGCTGATGGCTGACAGCTGCCCCTCCAGTTACCTTATTCGTAAAATCTATCGCTCCCATTCATAACTACATGGTTGACTGTAGGGATCAGCTTTCGGTAATGTTTCTCAGCGACTTTGCGGGCCGGGGGCGGCGCAACTTCTTAGTATGCAAGGAATTGCAAGCTTTTCCAGAAGTGACCGAAGTAATCGGCTCCCCCCGCAAGCCACCAAACACTCCTCCAAAAACTGAACCGTTTCAAGGAGACCCTATGAGAGCGCGCATCTTCCTGGTGTCGACAAGTCTGGTGGTGTTTGTTCTTCTGGCCGCAGTAAGCCTGTCGGCACAGACCTTCCGCGGGACCATCCTCGGCACCGTGACCGATCCTTCCGGCGCCGTCGTCCCAGGCGCGAAGGTGACGGTGAAAAACACAGGCACCGGACTCGAGCGCACCTCCGAAACCAGCGCCGACGGCAGCTACTCCCTGCCTGAACTCCCCATCGGCACCTACACCGTGACCGTGGTGCAGCAAGGCTTCCAGACATTCGTTGCCACCGGCGTGACCGTCGACGTCGCCACCGAGCGCCGCGTCGATGCCGCTCTGAAGACCGGTCAGATCTCGACCAGGGTTGAGGTTGCGGGTGACCTTTTGCCGCAGGTGGAGACGACCTCCTCCGAACTGGGCGGGACATTAACCGCCGACACGATTGAGAGCCTCCCGGTCAACGGGCGTGATTATCAGAAACTGATCTATCTGAATCCCGGTGTCGCTGGCTCTCCCGACCAGATTTCGGATTCGCCCGGTTCTTATGGAACCTTCTCCATGAATGGCTCTCGTGGCCGCTCGAACAATTTCCTGCTCGACGGCACCGATATGAACGACGGCTACCGCAACGATCCGGCCATCAACGAAGCGGGCGTGTTCGGCGATCCCGCTACGATCCTCCCGCTCGACGCAGTTGCTGAACTGCGCGTCCTTTCCAACTACGAAGCTGAGTACGGCCGCAACAGCGGCGCCGTGATCAATATCGTGACCAAGAGCGGCACCAACGCCCTGCATGGTTCTTTGCTGGAGTATTTCCGCAGCGGAAAAATGGGAGCGCGCAACTATTTCAATCCGGCCACGGATCCCAAGAGCCCATTCAACAACAACCAATTTGGTGGCGCCTTGGGCGGCGCGATCGTCAAAGACAAGACATTCTTCTATGCGGATTATGAAGGCCAGCGCGAAAATGGAGCGCAGGCTGGAATCACTTGCGTGCCGAACCCGGCCCAGATTGCAGCAGATATCGCTGCCAACGGCCCCGCCAACGCGGTCACCGGTGCCCTGCTTGCTCGCAATCCCTGGCCCACTCCGAATATTGCGAGCGCGGCTCCCCTGCCGAGCGAAAATCTAGGCCCCTTGAATACCGCGTGGGACACCAGTTGCCCAAACGGCCCTAATCTTTCCACCTCAACTTCCTTCTTCAATCGCGTGGACAGCTTCATCGGCAAGATCGACGAGAACTTCAACGCAAACAACATGCTTACTGGTCGCTACTACTTTGGCGATAGCAACCAGAGCTTTCCTTTCGCGCAGTTGGCTGGCGGCCTGCTGCCCGGGTTCAATACCGTAACCCCGACGCGCGTGCAACTGATCTCTCTTTCCTATGTAAAGGTGGTCAACTCCAGTCAGGTGAACGAAGCCCGTCTGGGATGGAACCGCTTCGTGGAGGGCTTCTTCCCCCAGGACCAGAGCTTCAACCCCAACTCCATCGGGTTGGACACCGGTGTCGGCAACTATGACGGCGGCCTTCCCGCGACCGGCGTTGCCGGCTTCTCGCAGATTGGAGCCACCAGTTCCATCCCGCGCAATCGCGTGGATTCCAACTGGCACTTTGTCGACAACTACTCGTGGAAGTCGGGCAAGCATGACGTCAAGTTCGGATACGAATTCCGGCGCACGACTATCATGCAAGTCATCGATCACAACTTCCGGGGCACCCTCAGTTTCAACGACATCTCGGATTTCTTGAATGGGTTGCCGAGCGGAGGCAAACAGGTCACAGGCTATTCCAGAAGGCACACCTTCCAGAACAGCGACGGGCTTTTTATCCAGGACAGCTTCCGCGCGACTGCCCGGCTCACATTTAACTACGGCGTGCGCTGGGATTATTTTGGCGTCACCGGAGAAAAGAACGGCCTTTTCTATACCTTCAATCTTGCGAACGGTGGCAGTAACGATCAAACCAATCAGCTGTACGGCAAGGATCTGAACAACTTCGCCCCCCGCGTGGCGTTTGCTTACGACGTCACCGGCAAAGGCAAGACTGTAGTCCGGGGCGGGTGGGGATTGTTCTATGACGCGTTCTCTCAGGATATGTTCCTCGGCCACCTGCCCTGGAATTGCGTCTTTTGTCCGGGTCCGGCTTATCCTGGCTTGGGATCGCAAGCACTCGCCACCGGCAGCGCTCAGGCCGGCCCCTTGGCCGCGGGAACCCCGGTCTATTCCGGGTATGGTCCTGAGGGCGACTTCTTCTCCATCGATCCAAAGATGCGCACGCCTTACGTGCAGAACTTCAATCTGAACTTCCAGCAACAACTGGGCAGCAAGAGCGTGCTGCAGCTTGGTTACGTTGGAGCCAAAGGAACGAAGCTGTTCCAGTTCCTTGACATCAATCAGCCCAGCCAAGCGCAGATCACCGCTGCCGATCTGGCCAATGGTGTCACGTCCTACGGAGTGCCCCGGAACTATCCAAATTTCTTCTACATTAACCAGGAGAAGTCCGGAGCCAACTCCATCTACAACGCGCTGCAGGCTAGCCTGCGGACGAGTGGGTGGCACGGTTTGACCTCACAAGCCAATTTCGTATGGTCGCACTCCATCGATAATGCCAGCGATCTCGAAGACTTCGAGCCCAACCAGGCGCAGCCCCAGAACAGTACCTTCCCTGCGGGCGATCGTGGAAATTCCAGCTTCGACATTCGTAAGCGCTTCACCTGGAACTTCACCTACCAACTTCCCAAGATGGGCGGAGCGATGTCGAAGCTGAAGAACGGCTGGGGCCTCGACGGTGTACTTAACCTACAGGACGGCCAGCCTTGGCACCTGAACTATGAATTCCAGGGCGACTATTCCGGAGCAGGCGAGGGCTTTGATCGTCCCGACCAAATCTCGACGCCGCAGTATTCCCCCCACAATCCCGCGCAGTATCTGAACCTGGCGTCTTTCGCCGTGCCCTGTACGTGGAATCCGGCGCTGAATCCCGGGGCTACGAATGAGAGCAATTGTGTCGCGGGTACGCGCCACTTTGGCAACCTCGGCCGCAACTCCCTAAAGGGTCCATCCTTCAAGGAGTTCAACTTCTCCATTTTCAAAGACACGACGCTGTCGGAGCACGTGGTTCTTGACCTTCGCGCCGAGTTCTTTAACTTGCTCAACCATCCCAACTTCTCCAATCCGCTGTTGCCCAACTTTATCGGCAATATCGGCACGCCGAACTACCTCACTGGCGGATACAACTTCTCTGGAGGGCCAGCGTACTACTCGCTCACCGCGACCGGCGACGTTGGCATTGGCAACCCCTTCCTTGGCGGCGGCGGTCCTCGCGGCGTGCAGTTCGCAGCGAAGATCACCTTCTAATGAACCCGAGCTATCGATCGGCCCCTGCTCCGGCAGGGGCTTTTTTGTCCGGGCAGATTTCTTATTTTGTCTGGCTAGTTCGCGGACCATCGTCAGACCGGATGAAACTGTGGGGGAGATTCCTGTGATTGAGTCCCGGAGGAATTCCTGAAAATAGCCCGGCGTTTCTAACGCCGGGTGTCGCGCCACGATGGCCAACCGCGCCCCGTAGGGACGCCTGAAACTAACGCGTATATTTGTGGCCTCCCATCGCGTTGTCTTGGAGTCCCGCCGCCTCACGATGCATAGAAATCCACAGCCCCTTGTGACATCTAACCTTGCGCACAGCCCGCAAGAAAGCAGATCATGAGTTCGCGATAGCGCTTGGCCTTCGGGCGGCGGCGAGAAGCTAAGTTCCTTGTTTTCAGGATTTTGCCCGTAACCGATTGAGCCGCAAGATATTGCGGACGAATTTCCTCTAACCCGATGATTCCAATAGATCGAGGGGGGAGGGGGGTAGGGTTACCAATCAGTAACAAACCCCAAAATCTCCTCCGAATCCAAAAAAGCTCCCCAAAAATCCCCTCGTTCTCAGAACCCCGAACCCCAGAACACACGACCCACCCAAGCTCGAAGCCGGAAACCCCGAAATCCAGAGACTATGAAACCCTGAAACCTTGAAACCCTGAGACTTTGAAACCCTGAAACCCTGAAACCTTGAAACCTTGAAACCTGAGCCTTTCCCCCCTCCCGTCCCACGCCTTTCGTCACCTCGTCCCCCGATTACGCCGATGTTACCCTCTTCTCGTAGTCTCCTCCCCACAAAGCTCTGTTCCGGAGATCCTCGATGCGTCGCTCCAGTTCTATGAAGACGTATGCCGTTTTCCTTCTCGCTCTCTGTCTCGCCGCGCCGCTCTTTGCGCACCACGTCAAGAAGGGTGAATCCAGCACGCTGCCGGTTACGACCTCGTCCCCAAAGGCCCGAGAGCTTTACGAAAAGGGAATGCAGGACTACGAGAATCTCTATCTGGAACGCTGCAACGAAGACTGGCGCGCAGCCGTGAAAGAAGATCCCAACCTCGCCGTCGCCTGGGCTTGGATCGCCTTTAACAGCGGCAATCCCCAGGAAGTCAGCGAAGCTCGCGCCAAGGCCAAGGCTCTTGCGCCCAAGCTGACACCCGGCGAACAGCTCATGGTCTCGTGGATTTCGAAGGTACAGGAAGGTGACTTCCTCGGCGGCATTACCGCCATGAACGACATGCTCGAGATGTATCCCCGCGACAAGCACCTGCTCTACCTCGCGGGCAACTGGCTGATGGGAGAAAACGGCAACGACCAGGCGCAGCGCATGATGGAGAAGGCCCTGGCGATCGACAAGAACTTCCCCGCGGCCCTCAACGATCTGGCCTACGTCGAAGCCCGCAACCGGCAATTTGCCAAGGCCTTCGCGGCCATGGACCGCTACACTCTCCTGCTGCCCAAAGAGCCCAATCCGCAGGATTCCTACGGAGAGCTTCTGCGGATGGCCGGCAACTTTGAAGGCGCGCTCACGCACTATCGTGCCGCCCTCAAGATGGATCCCGACTTCGTAAGTTCGCAACTCGGTCTCGGCGACACCTATGCGCTGATGGGCAATCAGGAACAAGCCCGCGTGGAATACGACAAGGCCATCCGCTACGCCCACACCGAAGCCGACCGCCTCACGTACAGCATTCAGCGGGCGATGACATACGTTCGTGAAGGCAACTACGCCGAAGCCGACAAGGACTTGCACGAAGTCGCCGAAAACGCTCATGCCAAGGAGCAGGATCTTCAGGAAGCGCAGGCGCTCCGCCAGATGGCCGAGTATCAGGCCGACGACAACGTTGCCATCAAACATCTGAAGCTGGCTGAGGAATCGCTCAGCCATCGCTCCACCATTTCCGCCTCGGACCGCGACGAGGAACTGTCGCGCATCCTCCGCATCCGCACCGTGCGTGCCGCCCGCGCCGGCAACCAGTCGCTGGCCGACCAGTCGCTGCACCACCTCGAAACTCTAGCCAACGGCAGCCGCAACCGCGTGATCCAGAGTTCGTACCACGGCGCAGCGGGGACTCTGCTCATGGAACAGAAGAAATACGAAAACGCCATCGCGCACTTGGAAGAGGATCAGGACAATCCGTTCACCATGGAATTGCTGGTGCAGGCCTACTACCAGACCTACCAGCCCGACAAGGTGCACGAGATGGAAGTAAAGCTTCGCGGCACCAACGTGCCGACCATGGAGCAGGCCGTGGTCGTCCCCGCAGCCCGCGCCAAGCGGCCCACCAGCTAGTCCCAATCTGGAATCCGGGCTCCCCGCGGAGCCCGGAACTCCTCGCCCAATCCCAGCCCTTGGTGTACAGTAGGTGGGCACTTCGCCCGCATGAAGGCTGACACCGAGCGCCGCTCCGGAACCCGCATTGCCACTCGCGTTCCCACGCGCGTGCGCACCTCTCACGGCGTAGATCAGACCGCGCAGACCCGCGATGTCAGCGCCAACGGAGTCTTCCTCTACACCAAGTCCCGCATGGAAAAGGGAACCGACGTCGAGTTGGTTCTGATCCTGCCTCCCGAACTCACCTCCGGCGAGAAGTGCTGGGTGTGCTGCCAGGCGACCATCGTCCGGGTCGAAGAAGAGGGCTCAGAGTTTGGGGTGGCGGCCCAGATCCGCCGCATGGACATCCTCCCCGAAGCCACGGTTTGATTGAGGCTGGACCGTTTGGGGAAGATGCGGCGGCGAAGATTTCCCAAAAGTACACCGCCAGTGGGAAGCCGGATCATCGTTCGATTAAAATATCCGTAAATCTGTGAGAAAAGGCTTCCCATTGCATGAGTTGCGGTGCAATAATGGCGGCCCTAGAATTGCTCTGGCCAATTTCAGGATCCAGGTGGGCCCAGGTATGTTGATTGAAAAACTGGCGGCTGGTGTGGTGCAGGTACAAACACCCATTGGGCCGCGCTA
The DNA here is from genome assembly GCA_003166855.1 of Acidobacteriaceae bacterium. Lineage (GTDB taxonomy): Bacteria > Acidobacteriota > Terriglobia > Terriglobales > Acidobacteriaceae > Sulfotelmatobacter. The sequence continues at coordinate 21,418 of PMUM01000169.1, forward strand.
TGTAATGCCTTCATTCCTTCAGCGCGTGTATTTGCTGTGGATGTTCCGCAATTTTCCGATTCTTCCTCACGCGGTGCTCAACGGACGGCAGCAACGCCTGATCGATCGCATGTGCAGCGAGCAACGTTTCGCTTCGATGGCTTACGCCGACGGCATGGATGAAGCGCCGGTGATCGGTACCGTCGAGCATCGTCCGCCGGTAGGAGCAGACCAGTTGCCTCCGCGCCGCCCGGCGACGAGCGACGCACGCGGCCTGGCCGCGGAAGCGCGCCAGCGTTCCTGAGTCGTAAGTCAGTGCGCACGCGGCGCGCAGTCGCCGCAGGTCAGCGTTAGAGAATCCTCAAGCCCGGCATTCTCCATCGCAGGTCAATTCTGCGGTGAAGACTGGCTCGACGGTGGAGGATTCCCCGTTCCGTTCCCCTGTCCTCCATTGGGCGAATTGCCCGGTCGTGCGTTGCGCGGCATCTCGCCGCACCCGCCTCCCATTCCTTCATGCGGACCACCGCCCGGATGATTTCCGCTGCGGGCCTGCTGGCACGCCATCAGAGCTTTCTGCTGATCGGCGGTGAGCAGGCCTTCGCGCTTTTGCATAGCCTTCTCGCGGATCTCGCGCACCTGTTGCTGTTTTTGCTGGGGCGTGAGGAAAGTGTTGGAGCAGACGTTCTCGATTTCCGAATGAGCATCGTGCGCGATGGAATGAATCTGTTCCATCACAGATTTTTCAATGCCGGCCTGCTGCATGCAATTCTCCTGGCCTCCGCGATGCATCGGCGGCGTCTGCGAGGGCGGATTCGTTGTCGGCGGAGTGCTTTGCGCGAGCATCGTGCCTGCGCAAAGAAGGAGAACGACCGGACAGAAAAGTTTCCTCATCATGATGGAGACCTCCGAAAAGTGGAACCCACAGTACAGCTCGAAGTTGTCACGGTAGTGTAGCGCAAGTGCCGCTCGCGATCGCAGATTCTTCGCATGACGGCGGGACATGCCCCGATTCCCGCTGCCTCCTGAACAACAGGCAGCGTGCGGCGCGAAAGCTCTTCTGTTGCCAGCCATGCGGAAGATCGGTAAGGATAACCCTGGTCGTGCACCTGCAATGCGACGCGTGCAGTTGCGCGAGATCGCAGAACAAACGGAGATCGGAGAACTCTCGCACGCGAAAAGCGCAGGCGGATGCTATAATTTTTGTTCGTCCTACCAGCCAAATTCCCCACCGTGGGCGCGTAGCTCAATTGGCAGAGCAACTGACTCTTAATCAGTAGGTTGTAGGTTCGATTCCTACCGCGCTCACCATCTTTTCAAGCACTTACCGGAGTTGATGTTTCGGGTGTGCCGTAAAGTGTGCCGTAACTCAATCCGGCTACGCCCGTTTCTCCACTGTTGTGTCTTGATCGAGCGCAGCGCGCACGATCTCTAGTTCGGGATGCTGATACTGCATCGCAGTCTTCACATCCTTGTGTCCCATCGTTCTCATGACGGCAGCCAGGTTTCCGGTTCTCTTCAGAATCCGGGTGCCGTAATCATGCCGTCCACAATAGAGGACAAGATCTTCGGGAAGCCCAGCTTTGACCCTAGCTTCGCGAAATCTCTTCGCCATTGTGGTGAGATGAGCAGACTCGGCGCGTTTCGACGGGAAAACCCATCCTTCGCGTTTTTCTCCGCACCGCTGTTTAAGAACGTCAAAGACGCGATTGCTCATCGGCACGCGTCTCCTTCCTTCTTCGGTCTTGCTGTCCGGCACGAAGATCACGCGGGTTTTCCAATCCAGGTTCTCGATGCGCATCCGGTAAAGCTCTCTTTCGTTACGCATGCCCGTATCGCGCATCAAGATGATGATGTCCTGGAAAAGTTGAAGGCTGCGTTTCCGCCAATTGCAGGCGGCGGCGCCCACCAACAATTTCTTTTCCGCTTCATCGTCAAGCCTGAGTGAACGTCCGTATTCCTTCATCAGTTTGAGTTTCGGAGCGTGGCGAATCAGTGTCCACTCCTCCGCCTTGTGCAGCATCCTTCTTAACGTTCTCAGCGCGCAATTGGCATTTGAGGACGCGCCCGAGAACCTCAATGTTTCGATAACGTCCCTGGTGATCTGATCCAATCGCATATTCACGACGGTCGTCGTCTTGAGGAGTCGCCAGCCATCGCGGTAGTAGGTTTTGGTTTTGTCTTCCAGTCTGACCTTGTCCAGCCATTCCAGGAAGCGCAGGGAAAACTCCAGCAACACAGGAGCCTTTTGGGGAAGCGGATCAGTATTCTCGACCACATGGGCGAGTTTCAGACCAGCAACCTTTGCCGCCCTGGCCGCTTTTGTTTCGTTGGTTGACCCACGGTAGCGTTGTCCGCGCACCGTGAAGTCATACCAGTAAAACTTGGACTTCGCTTTCTTAAACAGCTTCACGAGCCTCCTCCATTGCAGCCCGCACGGAAGCAACTCGTGTGTTCTTCTGGATGTATTCCAAGAGAACATTCACATCATAACTAACCCGACCTTGCAGTTCTATCCAATTCGGCCCGACTCCCTCGGCGCGCCATCGTTTCAATGTTGCTGCTGAGCGTCCGAGAATCTCAGCGGCCTTGCGCGTGTTGACGAGCTGAGGCATGGCTGGTTTTTTCATCACGATTGGCTGGGGCATGGTTCATCTACTCCTGAGGGGAGACTCATCCGCCCCTCGTGGACGACATTGCCCTTGACGGTAGCGCAGGTGTACACATATAGTCAAGCTGTATCGTTACACATAGGAGGTGAAATTGACCGAAAGAGAGCTCACGACGGAGAAGGCAGCGATAGCGCAGCAGCCAGTGATCTCCATTCGTATTTCCGAGGCTCTGCGTTTAAAGCTTGAGGGCTTAAAGGTGCTCATGTCCATGAAGAGTGGCGAACCCGTTTCCACATCGGAGGCGGCAAAGCAGCTTCTTGAGTCCTCAAAAGAAGAACGACTTGAGCTGGTAAGTCTGCTTACCGAGCCGACCGATTCTCTGCTAATGATTCGCCGAAAGGCAGACTCAAAGCTCCCGCTTTCGCAAGCAGAATGGACCGCCGTTGCCTATTTCTGTCTGCACGGACTGGAGAGATTCGCCAACACCGCACAGACGGAGATTTCATATGAATCTCTTGCCGGAATCCTTGAGGCATTCCAGGCGGTTTACGGTTTGCTTCGCAAACCAAACAAGACCCATTTGGACTCTTTCTTCGTCGCACATCTCCCGCCCGATCGGCAAGCCGAAGCGAAGAAACCGGAAGAGATCGGAAGCGACGATGTTCGGCGCGCCGTCACCCGCACCATTCGGATGCTAAAAAGCCCGACAGAAGAGCGGCAGAGACCCATCTTTGTCGCCCGGAACCTCTACTTTCTCCTCGACGAGCTAGACTTCCCCAATATCGAGAGGCTAAACGAGGCGCTTCGGCCGTTCTGGCCGACCCTGTGGCGCGTGTGCGCCCGCGGCCACTATTTTCACTATGGTAAGCCCTTGCAAGATCCGAACTCTTCGGCAGGGGGAATGGACGCTCCGTTGAATCCGCCATTACCGAAATTTGAAGAAGGCGACTACCGTCTCGAATTCGTGCGCTCGCCGAGCGAAGGCTTTTCCGTTTGGTTGTCCTTCCCCGGAAGACTTGCGCCGCTCTATCCCGTGGAGGGATACCCAAAGATTTCGGAATTCAGGACGATCCTAGAACGGCTGGATGTAAGGCGGGTGCTGATCTCCTGGAATGGCCGCTATTTTCTCGCGTACACGGTGGCTGACGAGAAGGACGAAATCGGCGTGAATTTTCGCGCTAGTGACAACGGAATTACGTTTAACTTTCGTGGCGAAGACTGGCAGTCCATCAAGAAGCTGTTTCGACGCGCGTGGCAGGCTCCGCAAGTACGCCGCCTGTGGGACGCGCTGGCTCTTGAGTATGGCGAGTTGTAAGAACGCGGTGCTTCGCACCGGAAGAATGGTGGACACGTCACCCCCAAATTGGGAACTGCGGAACGCCAAATGAAACTTCGGCGTTTACGCAGGTTAACTTTCGCTGCGTCAACAAAATCAGTCTCCGCTGGGTGACTGCGATATTGAAGGATGAGGTTTGTTTGAGACAGGTGGCCCCAGAGCATCGGATCGCGTAAACGCGTTGAAGCGCAGGAGCTTCCTGTGAACTAGCAATCACGCAGCTTGATCGCAGCGGAATCAAGTGCAGTAGTGCGACAAGGCGGTTCGTCCAATGAGTAGTCCTCGCGCTCAAGCTAATCCACAGTCCAGTTTGCCATTCGGCGAGGAGCCGAAGCCGGGCTTCCGCACCAAGACCGCGGCCACGAGACTGACTCCCGAAGAACTAGGAGAGATAGAAGCTGCCGCCGAAAGCGCGGGACAGGCTCTCTCCGAGTGGCTGCGCGGGACCGCTCTGTGCGCTGCGCGGCAGCGGCCCGCTGATCCCGCCGAACTGGTGTTGGCCGAAGTTTGGGCGATGCGTTATGCGCTGCTCAATCTCTTTCATGCAGCCGCCGAGGCCGCAGCGGAAGGCAGACAATTGTCGCCTGATTCCGTCCTCAAGATTCGCGACCAGGCAGACGCACGAAAGCTTCAGCAGGCGCGCAAACTGCTTGATGACTTCGCCCGCGGGCGAAAGGAAAGAGCTCATATGCCATGAGTGCCCTGCCTCTTCCCGGAAGCTTCTCGCTCCTGACGCCGTTGCTTTGGGTAGCCGCGATGTTCCTTTTGCTACTGGCTGTGCGCAGTATGTTGCAGAACCGGTCCTCACGTAAATGGAGGGATCGGGAGACGATCGAATGGGGCCGACCTAGGCCGAGTTTGATCCAGAGATGGAGGATAAAGATGGNNCGCGCCGAAACCAGCGCCATCAGTGCCCGCGAATTCTCCCGCCGATCCGCTGAAGAAGCCTACCCAGCCGATGCTCGGGCTCTTTGGTTCGACCGTCAATGGTTCGACCATCGGTGCGCCCGAGACCAAACCCAAAGAGGCGTTCGCCTGGGAGAGAACAAAGGGAATCGAATGAGGGACAAACTGCCAAGAACACCACTTCGCGCTTGAGGAACGCTCCGTATGCTCACGATCTCGAAACCGCTGTCAGCCAGCCAGGCGCAAACCTACCATGCGCGGGAGTTTGCCTCGCAGGAACAGAACTACTGGAGCCGCGATCAGCGGGGTCACAGCGAATGGCAGGGCAGGCTTGCCGAGCATTGGGGCTTGCAAGGTGGCGTTGGTTCCGAACACTTTGCGCGACTGAGTGAAGGCCAACATCCGCACACCGAGGAGCAGCTCGTACGGCATCAAGTTTCGAGAACCTATGAAGGCAAATTTGGCAGAGAGGTGACCAGCGCCGAGCATCGCGCCGGCTGGGACGCAACCTTCTCTGCACCGAAGTCGGTATCGCTTACCGCTCTCGTGGGCGGCGATGATCGTGTACGGGAAGCCCATCGGGAGAGTGTCCGCGAGGCACTTCGGGAACTTGAGCGATATACGCAGGCGCGGATCGGCAATGTCCATGCCCCGGAGACGACCGGCAAATTCGTCGCCGCCACCTTCGAGCACGACACGGCGAGGCCCGTAGATGGCTACGCGGCGCCCCAGCTTCATACTCATGCCGTGATCTTCAACATGACCGAGCGCGAGAATAGTCTCGAAAATGGGAAACAGATGCGAGCTTTGCAGCCACACGAGATGTTCGTGTCACAGCGCTACGCCACGGCGGTCTATCGATCCGAGTTGGCTCTGCGTCTGGAGAAGCTGGGCTACGAACTGGAGCGCGGCAAGCATGGACAGCCAGAAATCCGAGGCTACACGAAGGAATATCTGGAGGCTTCCAGTCCGCGACGTGAACAGATCAAAGACCATCTCCGGGAACAAGGGATCGATGGAGCCGCGGCTGCACAGATCGCGGCCCACCACACGCGCGACCGCAAGGAACTACTGTCGCCCGGAGAAGTCTTACAGCGGCACCGCGAGCTGGCCGCACAGTATGGGCATCAGGCGGACCGTGTAGTCGCTCAAGCGCGCGAAAATGGTCAATACCATCTGCGGGAGCCGGAGATGCAAGCGCAGCGAGCCGTGACCTGGGCGCGCGATCATGTCTTCGAGAGATCGGCTGTGCAGGACCGCCGCGCGATCCTTGAAACAGCGTTGGTGCGCGGTATGGGAGAAACCACGTATGCCAGAATCCAGCAGGAGTTCGAGCGCCGGATCGAGGCCGGGGAGTTCCGCGAAGTCTCGCACGTTGGTGCTGGCCGACAGTACACAACCGCCGTGATGATACGCATGGAGCGTGAGATCGTTGGCCGGATGCAGGAAGGCAATCGGCGCGACTACAGCGATCCCATGCTAGTCTCGCCGCAAATGCGCATCGCCACGGAAGACCGCCACCCGGAGTTGAATGCGTCGCAGCGGCAAGCAGTAGACGAAATCCTTCTCTCGCGTGAAAAGGTTGTCGGACTAGATGGCATCGCAGGCGCGGGTAAGACAACAACTCTGTCCGTCATCCGCGAAGGCGCGGAGGCCGAGGGCTACAAGGTGGAAGGTTTCGCGCCTACATCCCGCGCGGCGCAGAAGCTCGGGGAAGCAGGCATGGAGACATCTACACTACAGAAGCATCTGGTACGTGGACAGCAGCCGGATAGCGGGGAGAAACGGCTCTATGTGCTCGACGAATCCTCTCTGGCATCGACCAGGCAGGTGCATGAGTTTGTGAACCGGCTCCATCCGAATGACCGTGTGTTGCTCGTCGGCGACCGGCGGCAACATGAGGCGGTCGAAGCCGGGCGGCCCTTCGCGCAGCTCCAGGACGCCGGTATGAAAACGGTGAAGCTCGAAGAGATCGTGCGCCAGAAAGACCCAGAACTGAAACAGGTAGTCGAACAGCTTGCGCGCGGCGAAGTGCGCGAGGCGATACAAAATCTTGACCGGCAGGGCCGAGTCCATGAGATTCAAGGCCACGACGAGCGCATCGCCGCTATTGCGAAGGACTACGCAAAATCGCCGGAGAACACGCTGGT
>PMUM01000127.1 GCA_003166855.1 Acidobacteriaceae bacterium
TTCTGCAAGATGGAGAAGCCAGAGTTCGTTGGCCGCACTGCGCTGGAGAAGGCGAAGGCTGCGGGCGTCAAGCGCTCGCTGGTCGGCCTCGAGATGACCGAACGCGGCATTGCTCGCGACGGATACAAGGTGCTCGACACCAGCGGCTGCGAAGTTGGATCCGTGACCAGCGGATCGCCGGCGCCGTTCTTGAAGAAGAACATAGCGCTGGCGTACGTGCCGACGGAGTTGGCGGCCGTAGGAACGGCGGTGAAAGTGGAAATCAGAGGTCAGGGCGTGGGAGCAGTCGTCGTTCCAACGCCGTTTTATAAGCGGCCTAAGAAGGCGTGACACGGGGGCTGAAGCCCGGTTCCCTTGTTGGATCGCTAACGCGGCCCTGAAGGGCCGCTCTTCCACGGTCTTGGTTAGGAGTTCACGGTTTTGGTTAAGAGTTGAACCGATTTGGCCTTCAGTTATGAAGGCATATAGTCAGGAATTGATCGCTAGCAGCCAGGAGCTGGAAGCTTTTATGCCTTACCCGACAGATCGCAAATATACCAAAGAACACGAGTGGATTCAGGTGAACGGCAACGCCGCCACGGTCGGCATCACCGACTACGCGCAGCAGTCGCTGGGGGACATCGTGTTCGTCGAGACTCCCAAGGTCGGCGCCGAACTCACCGCCGGCAAGACCTTCGGCACGGTCGAGTCGGTCAAGGCCGTGTCCGACCTGTTCGCTCCCGCGTCGGGCACTGTAACTGAGGTCAACGCCGCCTTGGCCACGTCTCCCGAGAACGTGAATAAAGATGCGCACGGCTCGTGGATGCTGAAGATGACGCTGAAGAATCCGAGCGAGTTGGACGGCCTGTTCTCTGCGGCGGACTACGAGAAATTTGTAGCGGAAGAGGCCGGACACTGAATTACCTGACCGCAGCCGTCAGACCTCAGACCGCAGCCGGGTCTGGCCGAGCTCTGAAGTGTGAGGTCCGGCGCCTTTTGAACGCTTCACGGTCCCTCGTGATGACTTTTTCTCTCGATTCAAACGAAGCCTGTGCCGCTTCAATCCAAATGACCCTGAGGCACATCTAAAGAATTTCCTATGCGATATTTACCGAAATCTCCTGCCGACCGCGAAGCCATGCTGAAAGCCATTGGACTGCGCTCGGTCGACGAGTTGTTTGCGCCGATTCCCGCCGAGTACCGCCTGACCCGCGACCTGAACATCCCGCGGCAGATGGCGGAATCGGAAATTGTCGACTTCTTCCGCCAGCGTTCGCGTGAGAATGGCGACGGCTACACCAACTTCCTGGGCGCGGGAGCGTACTTCCATTACCGGCCCGTCATTATTGATTCGCTGATTTCCCGCGGCGAGTTTCTGACCGCCTACACTCCCTACCAGGCGGAGATTTCCCAGGGGACCCTGCAATCGATCTTCGAATTCCAGACTATGATCTGCGAACTCACGGGCATGGAAGTGGCGAACGCTTCCATGTACGACGGTTCCACCGCGGCGGCCGAAGGCGTGATGATGGCCGTTCGCCTGACCGGCCGGCGCTCGGTGGTAGTGGCGCGCAGCCTGCATCCGGAGTATCGCGAAGTGCTGGCGACTTACGCCACGCACCAGGGAATGCCGTTATCGGTAGCGGGCTTCAACGATGATGGCCGTGTGAACCTGAAGGAACTGGAGAAGGCGATTACTGCGGACACTGCCTGTGTGCTGATCCAGTCGCCGAACTTCTTTGGCACGATTGAAGATGTTGCCGCGATCGCCGAGATTGCGCACAAGCACGGAGCGATGCTGGTGGTTTCGATCGCGGAAGCCGTCTCGCTCGGAATCGTGGAGCCGCCGCGGGAAGCTGATGTCATCGCCATGGAGGCGCAGTCGTTTGGCGTGCCGCTCGGATTCGGCGGTCCGTACTGCGGCGTCATCGCCACGCGCGAGAAATATGTTCGCCAGATGCCCGGCCGCTTGGTCGGGCAGACCGTCGACAAGCAAGGCAGGCGCGGATTCGTCCTGACGCTCGCCACCCGAGAGCAGCACATTCGCCGCGAGAAGGCGACCTCGAACATTTGCACCAATCAGGCGCTGGTCGCGCTCATGGTCAACATCTTTATGACGGTCTACGGCAAGGTCGGGCTGAAGGAGTTGGCGAAGCAGAATCTCGTAAAGACCGCATACGCAGCGGACCAGTTCGCAAAGCACGGCAAGGTCTTGTTCGGAAGCACTCCCCGGTTCAACGAGTTTGTGGTGCAGACGAGCGAAGATCCTTACGCCATCAACAGCCGCCTGCTTGGGCACAAAATGGTCGGCGGGCTGCCTTTGAAGAAGTTCTATCCCGAACTGGGGAATGCAGCCTTGTGGTGCTGTACCGAACTGACCACGCGCAGCGCGATCGATACCGCTGTTGGATTGGTTGCAGAAAGCGAGCGTTCTGTACGGTCTTCCAAAGTAGAGGATGTGGAAGAGGTGGCGCGATGAAGCACATGACCCGCAAAGCGACTCGCCACGTCAACCAGAACGAAGGTTTGATCTTCGAGAAGTCATCGCCGGGCAAGGCCGCCTGGAAACTGCCGCCGCTCGACGTGCCGGAAGTGGACACGGCCAAGCTTCTGGGCGCGTCCGAGAGAACAGATCTCGGCAACCTGCCCGAAGTGAGCGAGATCGAAATCATCCGCCACTTCACGCGCATGTCCACGTGGAACTACGCTATCGATCTCGGCATGTATCCCTTGGGCTCTTGCACGATGAAGTACAACCCGCGGGTGAATGAGGCAGTAGCACGCGTGGAGGGAATCGCGAATGGTCACCCATACCAGCCCGAGAAGATTTCCCAGGGCGCGCTGCTCATCATCAAAACACTGAGCGAGCAGTTGATCGAAATCACCGGCATGGATGCCATCACGCTGCAGCCCGCGGCCGGGGCGCATGGCGAGATGACTGGTCTGCTCATGGTTCGCGCGTATCACCAGTCCAAGGGCAACGCGCGCAAGAAAATTCTGATTCCTGACTCTGCTCACGGAACGAATCCGGCGACGGCTGCGATGGTGAACTATGCGGTTGAGAATCTGAAGTCGGACACGCGGGGCATGGTCGACATCCAGGCACTTGCGGCGCAGATGAACGAAGACGTCGCCGCGCTCATGCTCACGAATCCCAACACGCTCGGCGTGTTCGAGCAGGACATTCACAAGATCGCCGATATCCTGCACGCCAAGGGCGGTCTGCTCTACATGGACGGCGCCAACATGAACGCGCTGGTCGGCAAGGTGCGCCCGGGCGACTTCGGCGTCGACGTCATGCATCTGAACCTGCACAAGACGTTCTCGACTCCGCACGGCGGTGGCGGTCCGGGGTCAGGTCCGGTGGCGATCAAGAAGGCGCTCGAACCGTTCTTGCCCACACCGGTGCTGACCAAGAAATCCGACGGCACCCTGGGGTTCGACTACAACCGTCCGCAGTCGGTGGGACGCGTCCGCGCCTTCTATGGCAACTTTGGAATGTTTGTGCGCGCGCTGGCGTACATCCAGGCGAACGGCCCCGACGGCCTGCGCCAGACCACCGAGGACGCGGTGCTCAACGCCAACTACATCCGCAAGGGACTGGAGGGTACTTACGATCTTCCCTACTCCACGCCGACCATGCACGAGGTGGTTTTCAGCGATAAGGTGCAGCTGAAGAAAGGCGTGCGCACCATGGACATCGCCAAGCGGCTCATCGATTACGGATTCCATCCTTACACGACGGCGTTTCCGCTGATTGTGCCGGGCGCGCTGATGATCGAGCCCACCGAGAGCGAGTCAAAAGAAGAGATGGACTTGTTCATCGAGGCGATGAAATCGATCGCGGAAGAAGTGGAAGAGGACCCGCAGATCGTGCTGGACGCGCCGCATTCGACGCGAGTTTCACGGCTGGATGAGACGGCTGCGGCTAGGAAGCCTGTTTTGCGGTGGAAACCTGCGAATTAAATTGTCGATTGTTGATTTCCTGATTGTCGATTGAAAACCTGCGCGGTCGGCACTGATTTTCAATCAACAATCAGCAATCACAAAATCAACAATTTCCGAGACTCGTATCTTCCGTGTTTCCTCCTCTGTGTTCCATCTGTCCTCTGTGTTCCACCTGTCCTCTGTGGTTAAATCCTATTGTTGCCTCCCAAAAGCCAAGGAAGCCTGTTTGCGGATCCGCAGAAGCGGAACAAAATCGTCTGCCTGTTGCTGGCGGTTGTCACGCTCGCGCTCTACAACCCCGTTAATCGCCATCCGTTTGTGAACTATGACGATGACCGCTACGTCATCAATAATCCGCATGTCCGTCAGGGCCTGACCGCCGATACCATCACATGGGCGCTGACTTCCACCGAGCAAGCGAACTGGCACCCACTCACCTGGATGTCGCACGCCCTCGATTACTCGCTGTTTCGCCTGAATCCTGCAGGGCATCATTTCACCAGCATCCTGCTGCACGCGGTGAATGTGATTCTGCTGTTCTTGTTATTGATGTGGGCTACGAACCGCCTGGGGCCTAGCCTGTTCATAGCTGCGTTGTTCGCGCTTCACCCGATCAACGTGGAGTCGGTGGCCTGGGTNNATGTTCTTCTTCCTCACGCTCTGGGCCTATGGCTGGTATGCGCGGAAGCCGCACTGGGCACGGTATTTGGCGGTGGCCGGGCTGTTCGCCGCAGGACTCGCCTCCAAGCCGATGGTGATCACGCTTCCCTTCGTATTGTTACTGCTGGACTATTGGCCACTGGCGCGGATCCGCGGAGTGAATGAGGAAGCCGGAAAGACCTCGGCGTTACTGTGGTCGCGGCTGGTGATTGAGAAGGTGCCGCTGCTCGCCCTCTCCTTGGCCAGCGCCGTCATCACCATGCATGCGCAGCAGGCCGGAGGAGCGATACGCACCACCACCGAGGTTTCTTTCGGAGCACGCATCGCCACCGCGATTTGGGCCTACGCGATGTACCTGTGGAAGATGATCTGGCCCGTGCGGCTGGCGCCTTTGTACCCGCATCCTGGAGATTCGCTCGCGGCGTGGCAGGTGCTGGTTGCAGCCGCAGTGCTGGTCGCCATCAGCGCGATGGTGTGGCGACTGCGCGCCCACCGTTACATGCTCGTAGGTTGGCTCTGGTTCCTGGGCACGCTCGTCCCCGTGATCGGCATCGTGCAGGTGGGAGAGGCCGCCATGGCCGACCGCTACGCCTACANNTCAATCCGCCCACTGCCGCAGCGCCGGCGCTATAGCCGCGGATGCTCACAATCTCGCCCGGCGCAACCCCGCCGGCGATTCCCGCCGCCGCAATCGTCGTTGCCCTCGCGATCACTACCCATCACCAGATCGGATACTGGCAAAGCAACTACGATCTGTGGTCGCATACCCTCGCGGTCACGCAGAATAATTTCGTTGCCGAGAACAATCTGGGTGGCGCGCTGATACTGCAAAACAGAGAAGAGGAGGCGCATCCTCACTTCGAGGCGGCGGCGCGCATCAATCCCAAGGATCCGATGAGTCACACGAATCTAGGAATCTACTTTCAAAAGCACGGCCAGATGCGCGAGGCTGTCGCGGAGTATGAAACCGCGGTGAATCTCACTTCAGATCCTGGCCTGCTGGCTCAGACCTACGCGAATCTGGGCTCAGTCCAACGCACTCTAGGTGAAGATAAGGAAGCGCACGAGAACTTCGATCAGTCGCTGCGCTTCAATCCCAACCAGTACAACGCCTGGTTCGGTCTTGGACTGCTGGCGCAGAAGCAGGGCAAACTCGACGAGGCGATCAGCGATCTTTCACGCTCGGTGGAACTGCAGCCCACCGCTCAAGGATATTTCGAACTCGGCCGCTTGCTGGCGCAAGCCAGGCATGTCCCCGAAGCCCTCGATGCCTACCAGCAGGCGCTGAAAATCTCTCCTGATCTGGTCGAAGCCCAGCAAGCGGCCGACGCGCTGCAGCAGCAACGGAAGTGAAACTGGATACGTCCCGCCTTGCATCCTCGCAGCGCTGTGCTAACGCTAACTTTTTCTCGAGGTCACCGCGAAAAACGCGGCTGCTTCCTGTTCTACATTCTGACTTCCGCAATGCGGGCACTTGGGATTTTCTTGATCGTGCTCGTTCAGGGTTAGAGCTGTTTCGAAGGACTTGTGACAATCGAGGCAAACATAATCGTAAACGGGCATGGGGACCTCCCGTGGAACCTGATGAGGGAATTGTAGCCCCGGCGGGGATTGTTGATTCCTGATTCTTGATTGTTTACTGAAAAATCGGCCGAGCCTGCTTAGAGACAGGTTCGGCCGATTTCTCGCTTTCATTCCATCGTCAGAAAACACCAACCAGCAGCTTGTACTCGCGTTACTTCGCGCTGATGTCCAGCGAGGCGCGAGTCGTCTCCCAGTCGATCTGCAAAGTGCAGCCGCTGCCCGACTTGTCGTAGGCGATGGTGAAATTCTCCAGGGGCGAAGGCAGCTTCGAAACCTTCATGTCGACGCGGACGAGCTCGTCGCTTTCGTATTTGTAAGGAATCCCCCATTCGCCCGTCTTCTTGTTGACGATCAGCGTCCACTTGCCAGCCGTGGGGACGGTGAAGATCGTATAACTGCCGGCCGGCACGGTCTTGCCGCCGACGACCACATCGGCGCTGGGTACGAACGTTGTGGCGGCATTGGCTCCAGTGCGCCAGACTTCGCCGAAGGGTACCAGCCCTCCGTAGATCTTGCGGCCTTTCGCGCGCGGGCTGGAGTAGTCGGTCTTGATGGTCTTTCCGCCGCCAAGGTCGCAGGAAGCCGAAGCCGGGGGACTGGCCTGCGCCGAGGCGAACAGGCTGAGGGTGAGAATCGCGAACACGAGAACGGCAATCCGTTTTTGCATGGTCTCTCCTTTTGGGATGTTGAGTGCCAAGAGCTTGGACGTGTGAATGAAGAATAGGTCAGCAGCCAGATCATTATGCGCCTTGGCTGCGTGCAGTTACAATCGTCCCATGCCGGTATTCGACGAGAAGCAGGAAGAACTGGAACACTACGAGACCATGATGGGCGTGCCCCGTGGGCGTCTCGCCGTCACGATGGACACGATCACCGACGCCATGGCGCTGGTCGGCCAGCACGGCGTCTACTGCCAGAGCCAGCGCTGGCCGGGCAAGCCGGTGATGGATATTCAAATCATCATGAAGAGCCTGACCGACGCGAAAGAGTTGATCCAGAGTGTGATGGAAGAACTGAAAAATAAGGAAACGCGCTGACGAGATTTTTGTATCCTTCCTGGGTGAGCCGCATCTGTCAATCAATCTCGCAGGAGGAAGCGCATGCAGTTGAAGAAGACCACGGTAATTTCAACCGTCGCGATGCTTTGCCTCGCGATGACATCTGCAATCGCACAAACCACACCCCAGGCAGTTCCAACTTCACTTACCGCGGAAGAGCGCTCGTTCGCGCTACAACAGTTTCAAACCACCCGCGATAATTTCCTCAAGTCGATTGCCGGGCTCTCCCAGAAGCAGTGGACCTTCAAGCCCGCGCCCGACCGCTGGTCGGTAGCTGAAGTTGCCGAGCACATTACGATCTCGGAGTCGACAATTTTCGGCTTAGTACAGAGGACGATGCAGTCTCCCGCTGCTCCAGAAAAGCGCGAGCAGGTCAAAGGGAAGGATCAGATGATTCTCGAAAGGCTGCCGGACCGCAGCCACAAGGCGCAGGCCCCGGAGATTCTGCGTCCCACGGGCCGCTGGGCCACCGAGACGGATCTAACGAAGGTGTTCGAAGACAGCCGCAACGCGAACATGGATTACATTCGGACCACCAATGACGATCTGCGGGATCATTTCTTCGACCATCCGGTATTCGGCACTCTGGATGGCTACCAGTGGCTGCTGCTGATCTCGGGGCACAGTACCCGCCATACCGCACAGATATTGGAAGTCAAAGCTGACCCCAACTTCCCGAAAGATTAGTACAAATCACTAACCACAACGGACATGAAGTTCACGAAGGCTTTTTGAGACGGGCCCTTCGGAGACCTTCGTCTCCTTTAGGGCTTATGCTTTTACGGCTTTACGACCACCATCATCACGCCGTGCGATGCCACCGCTGCCGAAAATTTCCCCGTGGACTTTCCCAGATCCTTGTGCGACCACAGATCGCGCACGGCGGCGCTGATGTTGTTGGGGTAACCAATATCTTCCCAGTTCGCGGTGATCGGTTGTTCAGTAGTCCCACGGTTCAGCAGGATCACCGCACGGCTGCCGTCCTTGAGTTGCTTCGCCCACACTTCCAAGTCGCCACTCTTTGCCACACGCTCGCCTTCGCGCCCGAGCGAGTCCTGATTGACCGCGATGACTTCTTTATTCGTGAGAATGTCGTGAATCTCCGGCCGCATGTTGCGCAGGTCGTTGCCTGCAATGAGAGGCGCGGCCAGGAGAGCCCACAAACTGAAATGTGAGCGGTACTCCACGTCGGTCATGCCGCCGTTGCCAACTTCGAGCATGTCGGGATCGTTCCAGTGCCCCGGTCCGGCGTACGATTGCAGGCCCACCTGCTGGTCTATAATCGACAGCACGCCGTTGGAGCAGCAGCTTCCGTCGGGCCACTTTTGCTGGCCTCCCCAGCGGTCCTGGATGTCTCCCGTCGACCGCCACAAGTTCCCACCGACTTCCTTGCCCCACAGCCAAGGCTTGGCCGTGCCCCACTCGCAGATACTCAGCACGATGGGACGCCCCGAAGCGTCAAGAGCCGCGCGGATGTTGGCGTACGAGGCCTTCGCATCCTGCGTGGTTGCGTTGCACCAGTCGTACTTCAAGTAGTCGACGCCCCAGGCCGCGTACTGCAGCGCGTCCTGATACTCGTGACCAAGGCCGCCGGGACGTCCGGCGCAGGTCTTCGATCCCGCGTCGGAGTACACACCGAACTTCAGTCCCAGCGAATGAATGTAGTCGCCCACCGCCTTCATGCCATGCGGAAAGCGCTGCGGGTCGGCGACAATGTTCGCGTTGGCGTCGCGGCTGACCTGCCAGCAGTCGTCAACGTTGACGTAGACGTAGCCCGCGTCTTTCATGCCCGACTTCACTATCGCATCGGCCATGCTCTTGATCATGTCTTCGCTGACGTTGCAAGCGAACTTGTTCCACGAGTTCCAGCCCATGGGCGGCGTCAGCGCCAGATTGGCCGACGGAGAGGTAGTCTGTTGAGCGATTACAGCGGGGACAAAAAGCAGCATGCAAAAGAAGATGGCAAGGAAGGCTCGCATCGATTTCATGCACACGTTTTACCAGAAGCGGCCGAGGATTGGTATCGAAAGATAAGCGCTACAATGCCGAGTTGGTATTTCGCTGGCGAGTTGTAAACGACGGAGGATTTTCATGCGCAGTCTTCGGGCTTTCACGATGGTCGCAATCGTGAGTTGTGGTGTGGTTTTGATGGGGAGTCGCGCTTCGGCGCAATCTCCAGCGGTCGGCGTCTTCGAGGGGCACAGTGACGTAGGCACGGTGCTCCATGCAGGCTCCGTGGAGTACGACGCGTCCAAGGGCGCATACACGATCAGCGGCAGCGGCGAGAACATGTGGCTCGCGACCGATGCCTTTCAGTTCGTGTGGAAGAAGGTCTCCGGCGACGTTAATCTGACCGCAGACATTTCTTTTCTGAATAAGACTGGAAACGAGCACAAGAAGGCTGTGCTGATCCTGCGCCAGAGCCTGGACGCTGATTCTGTCTACGCCGACGTGGCGCTGCACGCCAGCGGCCTGACCTCGCTGCAATTCCGCGACGAAAAAGGCGCGCTGACGCGTGAGGTTCAATCGAATCTCTCGGCTCCGAAGCGCCTGCGAATCGCCAAGCGCGGCGATTATGTCTACATGTCTCTCTCCGTTGAAGGTGGCGAACCCAAGGTCGCCGGCGGATGGTTGCGCATTCCGCTGCAGGGCACGTTCTATGTCGGACTTGGCGTGTGTTCGCACGACAAGGACGTGGTCGAGAAGGCAATCTTCACCAACGTCGAACTAATGCAGCTTCCTGCTACCGGAGCCGGCAAGCCGGTTCTCTACAGCACGCTGGAGACCATCGAGATCGACTCCGCAGACCGCCGCGTCGCCTATCTCGCTCAAGGACGTTTCGAGGCCCCCAACTGGACCCGCGACGGCAGCGCATTCCTGTTCAATCGCGAAGGCCGCATCGAGCGCCTCGCCGTCGGCAGCGACAAACCCGTCAAGATCGATACGGGCTTCGCCATCCGCTGCAACAACGATCACGGCATTTCGCCCGACGCTACCGAGATCGCCATCAGCGACAATTCGCAGAGCGACCACGAATCGCAGGTGTACATCGCTCCCATCGCCGGTGGGACGCCGCGCCGCATCACGCAGAAATCTCCATCGTATTGGCACGGCTGGTCGCCCGACGGCAAGACGCTGGCATTTGTCGGCCAGCGCAATGGCGACTTTGACATTTATGCAATCCCCGCAGCGGGTGGCGAAGAGACCAGGCTGACCACGGCCAAAGGCTTGGATGACGGCCCCGAGTATTCACCGGACGGTAAGTATATTTACTTCAATTCCGAGCGCACCGGACACATGCAGATCTGGCGCATGAAGCCCGACGGCAGCGAACAGGAACAGGTCTTCTCCGACGATCTCAACAACTGGTTCCCACACATTTCGCCGGATGGAAAATGGATGGTGTTCCTCACCTACGGAACCGACGTGACCGGCCATCCCGAAAACAAAGATGTGATGCTGCGTCTCATGTCACTTGATCCAAAAGAGAATGACAAGAAGATCACGGTGCTGGCGAAGTTGTTCGGTGGGCAGGGAACCATCAACGTGCCGTCGTGGTCGCCCGACAGCACGCAGGTGGCGTTCGTCAGCTACATGCTCGTGCCAGACGATGCAGCGGTAGGAGGCAAATAGGTCGATTCATTCCGGCGCTTGAAACGGCGATGCCGGCAGGCCTTCCTTGTTGAACAGATTGCAATTCGGATTTGCCGCCCATCCATAACGAACGGAGACCGGCGTTGGAACGGCTGGACTCGATACCACGACGGAAGTACCGTCGATCTTGGCATCGGCCGCCGAATACTTTCCATCCACACCCGCGACCTCAAACCCTGATACCGTCGCCCCTTTCGCCATCAACCCATTCGCGTGATCGAACCACACGCGCAGCGCCTGTTCCTCCTGCGCGATCTGGCGATACAACGGGCCGGACCACTCGATCTTTTCCCCATAAGTGATCGCGCGTGCCGCCAGCGACAGACGGAGTCCGACGTCCTGCTTGTTCTTGGGATGGATGTCGTTGGGATCGCCAATGTCGATCGTGACCGCCATGCCCGTGTTCCTGAGTACGAGCGCCTGGCGCTGCGCGTTGCGAACGTCCGGCCATAGCTCGCCTGGCTCGGTATTCCAGTTGGCAATCTGTACGAAGAGAAATGGAAAATCTCCCTCGCCCCAGGAGTTGCGCCAATCGCGAATCATGGTTTGAAAGAGGCGTGCATAGAGCGACGCCCGATCAGGTGAGGCATTGGACTCGCCCTGATACCAGATGACGCCGCGAATCGCGAACGGCGTAAGGGGCGCAATCATGCCGTTGTAGAGCGCAGCCGGCGCCCATGCCGCAAAATCGGGGTGCCATTGCGGCCAGGGCAGAGGCTTGCCGTCCGCTTTGGCTTGCTCAACTGCCTTTTGAAACTCAACGTCTTCGCGCTGCTGACGCAAGACGTTAGTGGATTGTTCGTCAACCATTTTCGCCCGCGCTGAGAAGACGGGCATGAGCGCAGCATCGGCCCCGAGCGTGTGCAGGCTCGTCCACGATTCGGCCGCGGTTCCTCCCCAGGAGGACTCAATCAGCCCGATGGGCACGCCCAGCTTCTGCTGAAGATTGCGCGCGAAGAAGTAAGCCACAGCGGAAGAGTCGGCGGCAGTTTCCGGAGTCAATGCTGCCCATCCTTTGGATTCGACATTTTCCAGCGGACAATCTGCAGGCTTGTGCTTCACGAGGAATAAACGAATCTTGGGGTATTGCGCCGCTGCGATTTCAGCCGGCGCGTCAACCAGTCCGGTCATGGGGAACTCCATGTTCGACTGGCCCGACGCAACCCAGACGTCGCCCACAAGAATGTCATTGAGCACGATCGTGTTTGTTGCCTTGATGCTCAACTGGAAGGGACCACCCGCTTCGCCCGGAGACAGATAGATGCTCCAGCGTCCGTCATCGTCGGGGGTTCCCGTCTTCGTCTCGCCGCGGAACGCGATGGAGACTGCCTCCTGCGGTGCGGCCATGCCCCAGACGTGAACCGGCAAGCCGCGTTGCACCACCATGTGATCGGCCAGCAGCGCCGGCACGGTGACGTCGGCGCGGGAGCTTAATGATAGTGAGCATAAAAACGCGATCAGCGTGAAGAACACTTGGCATGACGGCAATCGAACAATCTTCTGGATCATGTGTGCAATTTCCTTGAAGTGAAACGCGAAGAGTTAACACTCAGGTCCTATCGTCCCACCTTGTCGTCGAAAAACTTGGCCATCAGTTCTAGCGCCTCTTTCGTTTCCGGCAACTGGAAGTGATACCAGAACGCATGTGGCAGCGCTTCAAATACCACCAACTGCGCATCGACTCCGGCACCGAGCATGGCGCGCTGCAGCGTGGCCGTTCCACTCAGCAGAATATCTCGTGTGCTGGTAACCAGCAGGCTTGGCGGCATGCCGTGCAGATCGGCGAAGATCGGAGAAAGGACGGGGTCCTTGCGATCGGTCTTGCCAACATATTGATCGTCAGGCAAGTGATTTGGATCGATGGGCGCCAACCGGCCGGGAAAGCCATTGAGCGTAAACAGTTGAAGCGAGTCGCCGGGCCGGCTGAAGTCAGCAAGCCCGGAGAAAATCCCGAGCGCGGCAGGCAGCGGAAGTCCAAGCTGCTTCAGACGGACCGCCGCTTCGCAGGTAAGAATCGCTCCAGCGGACGTCCCAAAAATTCCAATGCTGTGGGCCGGATACGTCTTCAGCAGTTCCTTGTAAACCGCGACCACATCCTCGACTGCGGCCGGAAATGGATTCTCGGGCGCAAGGCGGTAGTAAACAGAAACGACCTTGATCTTCGCCAGGTTCGCGATCGGGATGCCCTCGATCAGCGAGCCTGAGTCAGAATTAAATCCGCCGCCGTGCAAATTGATGAGCACACGCTTGGTTCCCGGATCTGGCAGGGGCGTGATGATGTCGGCGCGCACGCCCGCTAGCGTAGTTTCCTCAACATTTACGGGATAGAGCTTGCGCGCCTCGGCGGAGTCCATCTTGCGCCAGGCATCGGTGTTGGTGCGGCGTTCGGCCAGCGTCTCCGGCGGTCCCACTTTCTGCTGGCTCAGCGATTGCAGCCACTTCTGCGCCTCGGGACTGATGGTCGTCGGCATCGGAATCACGCGCGTGATATGCGCGGTGCCATCAGGGTCGAAGGTGGCCGAGTCCTGCGGCGCAGCTGGCGTCGACTGGGCAACCAAGGCTGGAGCGAGCGCGATCGCGGCGACGAAGTGCAACGCTGTAATTTTCATCGTGACAGTTGTATCAGAGGGCGAGCTTGAACGAAAACGAACCACAGAGGACACGGAGGACACAGAGGATTCGAAAGTCCTCCGTGTCCTCTGTGGTTTCAGACTTGTAGTTCTTAAGCGAGCGTGTACTTCCCCCGCTCAATCACCTTCTGCGCGATCTGCTGCCGCAGTTCGATGGTGTTGAAGGGCTCGTACTTCGCGAGCCGACGCAGGATCGCGAGCTGCGTCCGCAACATGTCGCCATCGGCCACTGCGGCAATCACCTTGCGTGCCGCAGACTCGACTTTCTCCATCGCCTGCGATAGGTACACTCGCGTCATGGCGACCGGTAAAGCCGCACCGGACTCACCCTTTGCGTCGACGATCTTCTGTGCGCGCAGCACCGCCGATTCCATCGCGTAGGTTTCGATGGTCATGTCTGCGATGGCGCCCATGATTTCCTGCTGGTCCTGAATCGCCTGCATGTATTTCTGTGTGGCCGCTCCTGAGGCGAACAGACCCAGCTTTTTGGCTTGCGCTACCAGTTTGCGTTCTTCGGGCAGCGCGCCTTCGAGTTCTTCGGCCATCGACGGGCCCGAGAGGACTTCATCCATCAACTTCTTGATCGCCGGCATTAGCGGCAACTGGCCCGACAGCGCGCGTTTCAGCAGGAATCCGGTGATGATCAGCCGGTTGATCTCGTTGGTTCCTTCGAAGATGCGATTAATGCGGGCATCGCGGTACGCGCGCTCCGCCGGGTACTCCTCGACAAATCCGTAGCCTGCATAGATCTGCACGGTCTCGTCGACGACGTAGTCGATCATCTCCGAGCCCCAGACTTTAATAATGGAGCACTCGACCGCGTACTCTTCGATCGCCTTCAGCGTCTGCCTCGCGGCGTCGGCGGCAGATTTGTCGACTTTGCCGAGAGCCACGTCCATCATGCCGACCGTGCGATAGACCAGCGATTCGCCCACATACAGCAGAGTCGCCATGTTGGCGATCTTTTCCCGCACCAAGCCGAAGTCGGCAATCACCTTGTTGAACGCCTTGCGCTGCTTGGCGTACCCGATAGCGTTCTCCAGCGAGACACGGCCGCCGCCTACGCACATGGCACCCAGCTTGAACCGTCCGACGTTCAGAATATTGAAGGCGATCACGTGTCCCTTGCCGATTTCGCCGAGCAGGTTTTCGACTGGAACTTTGCAGTCGTTCAGAATGATGGGGCAGGTCGACGAACCACGGATTCCCATCTTGTGCTCTTCGGCGCCGACGGAGAATCCGGAAAATGTCTTCTCGACCAGGAACGCGCTGAATTTCTCGCCGTTCACTTTGGCGAACACGGTGAACAGGTCGGCGAAGCCGGCGTTGGTGATCCACATCTTTTCGCCGTTGAGCACATAGTGCTTGCCGTCGGCCGAAAGCTCGGCGCGAGCCCGGCAGTTCAACGCGTCGGAGCCAGAAGAGGCTTCCGACAATGCGTATGCACCGACAATTTCGCCAGCAGCCAACCGCGGCAAGTACTTGTTCTTCTGTTCTTCGGTGCCGAAGTACACGATGGGCAACATGCCGATGCCGCTGTGCGCGCCCCAGGTGGTGGCGAAGCCGGCATACTTTGCAATGTGGTCGGCGATGACGGCGGCGGTGACCTTGTCCATCTCGAGGCCGCCGTAGGCTTCGGGGATTTCGACGCCGCTGAGCCCGAGTTCTCCCGCCTTCTTCAGAAGGTCGCGGGAAACCGAGAAATCCTTGTGCTCGATCTTCTCGACATTCGGCAGAATCTCGTTGACGGCAAACTCCTCCGCCGTCTGCCCGATGAGTTGATGCTGTTCGCTGAAGTCTTCCGGCGTGAAAATGTCTTCGGGCTGCCTGGATTCCAGCAAGAAGCTGCCGCCGGAAATCCGGGATTTGGGAACTGCGGTGGTCGTGGCCATTTCTTATCCCCCAGTCAAGAAACCGCCGGGTCCGGTGAAGGACGCGGCGGAGAGTCACAGTGCAATTCTAATGCGCGAACGAAGGGAAAGGAATGGCCGAAAGGTAATCGTTACGGATAGTTGAACTGCAAGTCGAACGGCTCAAACAGCCGTCCCGCGGAATAACCGCCGTAACCAAAGCCCGCGAAAGGGTAAGACACCGAGCGCTGCATGCAACGCTGATATCGCTCCTGTAAAGTCCGGTAGAAACCGGCTTCGCTTTGGGCCGCACTGGTCGAGTCTAGACAGAACTGCGTAGAGTCCGCTGCGCAGGCGTTTTGTTGCTGAGACTCGGCGACTCGCAGGCGCTGCTCCTGCCGCTGCATCGCCATCCGCAAACCATTGCAGCTGTCGAGAAACTGAGTCTGCAACAGGCACTCGCCACCGTTCCAAATCTCTCCCGACGTGCAATGACTGCGTTGGTGGCGGATGTAAAACGCTCCGCCACATCCATCGGCATGGGCCTGTCCTGGGGGACAGACTGCGCAGGGGCCTCTGAGGCATACCGGGCGCCTCAAGTCGGTGACGGTCTTGGCCTTGGGCTCAGGCTTCCGGAAGGGATGCCGCAGGAACTCGAAGAAGCTCCTCTTCTCGGGTGTTTCCGTCCTGACGCGCGCGCCTGTAATTGGCTCACGGACCGAGGGCTCATGATTTGTATGCGCGTTACTCACGGGCCGAGAGTTGTTCACGCCGGAGTGGGTTGATGTGGGTGTTGCAATCGAACTATGCCCACTCGATCCATGCGACGACGATCCACCGGAGCTGTGCGCGCTCGAACTGGAGCCCGAACCGCCGGAACTGTGGCCGCCTCCGGAACTCGCTGAAGAACTGGACCCGCCGGAAGAGCCGCCATGTGAGCCGCCTCTGCCGCCGCTGGAGCCGCCGGAACTTCCGCCACCTCCGCCGCCGGAGGAATGTTGTGCAAAGGTGACTACAGAAAGGAGAAGGACCGCTGCAACACAAAGGCTGGGGAGCCGCATAAAGCACCTCGTACCAACCGAACCAGGCCGGGGATGCCATGGTCTCTTTCGGACATTTCGTCCAAGAAGAAGAGTACTCCGAAACCGTGTCAAAGAGCGTAGCAATTGGGTAAAGAAGTGTTACGCAGAGCGGCTCAGCGATTCACCGAATCGGTCCGCATTTCAGTGGTCCTCACGCGATAACGCGACGCGGGCTGGCAGGTCGAATAGCTGACGGGGTGCGTGGAATCCGAATCTTTGGAATCGCGCGCGACCACATAGCTGCGAATCGCGTAGCAGGTACCGTCCAGCCCTTCCATGCCCGTAAGAAACATTCCAGCGTCAGCCTCGGGTCCCACGAGGAGAGTGCGGGTGTTCGTCTTGGAGTGGGAGATCTTGTATTTGTCGATCTGGAGAGGGTCCAGGGGATTTCTTTGAGCAGTGGCATCCGCAGACTGGTTTGGGATGAACCTCCACGGCTGGGATGATGCGGCTGTTGCACGATTGCTCGCGGCAGCGTGATCTGAACCCGCCACAGAGTCAGTCTTTGTCTGGGCAAATGCCAGCGCAGAGGAAAACACCAACGCGGCGGCGAGAAGGCGAGTGAGAGTCATGGGACCCCTCCTGAGCCGAATTATAGGCCGAAGGCTGCGATTACCCCAAGGGTTTCCTTCGTGAAACTTAGTGTCCTTTGGTGGTTAATGTTATGTCTTCCACTCAGTGCCGTTTACGAAACGCCGAATACCGTCCTTCAAATGGACAACATTGAAGTTGATGAGCAGTCCGAGAGATTTGTCGCTGAGCTTCAGGTAGGAGATGATCTGCGCCTGATGAATCGGTGAGATTGCATCGACTGACTTGATCTCGACGATTACTAGACCCTCAACGACCAGATCCATGCGATAGCCGATTTCCAGTCTTACTCCGCGATAGACGACCGGAAGCCCGACTTGGGATGCAGCCTGAAAGCCCGCTCGCTGCAGTTCGTGCTGCAAACATGCTTGGTAAACGCTCTCCAGTAATCCAGGGCCAAGTTCAGAATGCACTTTCATCGCTGCTGTGATGATGGCATGACTGAGTTGCTGCGCGGTCAACGGATGGATTGTGGATGTGGCCACGGTGCTTCCACAGTTATCCCATTTTCTGCGCGGAGTCTAGGTCGTCGGTCACAATCTGCGGGAAAAACAAATTCAAGACCCAAAGCGGGAACCACGAAGGACACGAAGGTTCACGAAGGAACCCAAGAACTTAGACCACGAAGAGCACTGAGGATCACGAAGGAATCCATAGACCTGGCTTTCCTTCGTGAACCTTCGTGTCCTTCGTGGTTATAGGTTTTCGAAAATTCCGGCTGCACCCATGCCTCCGCCGACGCACATTGTGACCATGCCGTAGCGGGCGTTGCGGCGTTTCAGTTCGCGAATTATGCTCGCGGTCAGCTTGGCTCCAGTGCAGCCTAACGGATGGCCCAGAGCGATTGCGCCGCCGTTGGGATTCACTTTCTGCGGGTCTAATCCTGCTTCTTTGATTACTGCCAGCGACTGCGCCGCGAAGGCTTCGTTCAACTCGATCACTTCGATGTCAGAGAGCTTCAGGCCTGCCATCTTCAGCGCTTTGGGAATTGCGAAGACCGGCCCGAGTCCCATTTCTTCGGGCTTGTATCCGGCGGTGGCAAACGAGACATACCGAGCCAGCGGCTTGATGCCTAGCGCTTTTGCGCGCTCGGCCGACATTACTACGGCTGCGGCTGCGCCGTCGGACATCTGCGATGAGTTGCCGGCGGTCACTGTTCCCTTTATGTGGAACGCGGGCTTGAGTGAGAGCAGGGCTTCGAGCGAGGTGTCGCCGCGCGGGCCTTCGTCCACTTTGAAGACGATCTCTTGACGTTTCGGCTTCGAGCCATTTGGCGTGCTGAAACTCACCGGGACGGGAACAATTTCGTCGGCGAACTTTCCCGACTGAATTGCCGCCAGCGCTTTCTGGTGGCTGCGAAGTGAGAACTCGTCTGCGGCTTGGCGCGTGATGCCGTCGCGTTGCGCGACGCGCTCGGCGGTGAGTCCCATGGAGAGATACGCGTCGGGATAGTGATCGACGAGCCATGGGTTGGGCGAGATCTTGTGACCGCCCATGGGGATCATCGACATCGACTCGGTCCCTCCGGCGACGATGACTTCCGCGCCACCGCTCA
The DNA here is from genome assembly GCA_003166855.1 of Acidobacteriaceae bacterium. Lineage (GTDB taxonomy): Bacteria > Acidobacteriota > Terriglobia > Terriglobales > Acidobacteriaceae > Sulfotelmatobacter. The sequence goes on from PMUM01000127.1 coordinate 18,592, forward strand.
TGATGCGCTCGGCGGCCATCGCGATCGATTGCAGTCCCGAGGAGCAGAAGCGGTTGATAGTGAGCGCCGAGACTTCGACGGGCAAGCCCGCGCGCAGGGAGGCGATGCGGGCGACGTTCATCCCTTGCTCGGCTTCGGGCATAGCGCAGCCGAGAATGACGTCTTCAATTTCTTTGGGATCGAGTTGCGGGACGCGGTCGAGGGCGCCTCTGATGGCGATGGCGCCGAGTTCATCGGGACGCGTGGCGCGGAGCGTGCCTTTGTAGGCGCGTCCGACGGGCGTACGAACTGACGAAGCAATGATGACTTCACGCATGGGATTTATACCGAGATGTATTCCGTAATGGCGCTGGGCGCCGGAATTGGATCGCCGTGCTGGCGCATGCCTTCAACGTGGAACTCCATGGCTTCGCGAATGAGTTCTTTCACTTCGTCCAGCGTGGTACCAGCTACGCCGAGGCCAGGAAGATCGGGTGCATAAGCTCCCCAACCTTCAGGTGACTTCTCGTAGATGACGAGATATTTCATTTCAGTCCTGCCTGCTTAAGGATATTGTTCAACGTTCCGGGCGGAATGTCCACTGACGGATGTCCGGCGACGGTAACAGTTCCGGGTTTCGTCGGATGATGGTACCGACGATGGCTGCCCTTGGTTCGCGCCAGGCGCCAACCGTCGCCTTCGATACGCTTGATCAGGTCGCGTACTTTCATTGCGGGTGCGAGTTCACTTGGCAGGCGCGAAAAAGTAATAGTCGGCTCTATATTCGCTCTTGGTTTCTGTGTCTTTGTGCGACTCATCGCAGGCGTCATTGCCGGGTTTTCCGCCGTGCGTGTGCACGCGTTGAATGGTGGTCACGTTGGTTAGCAATCCAGGCTTGCCGGCGTGGCTCACGACGTTGACCAGCAGCCACGGGATGGAGTTGGAATCGAGCGAGTCTACGTGCGCGGCGGCTTTGCCGGAGACTTCGCTGCCGTCTTTCAATTTCCAGGTTGGGAGTTTTGTGGTTGGATCGGCGAAGTGCTGGCCAATGACTTTATCTTTGCGATCACGCAGCTCGGCCTCGGGGCCTTTCAGCGTCCAGCCGAACTTGCCGTCCGCGCTTGCTTGGCAGGTGTAGATTTGCGATCCCTTGGCCGTGACGAAGAACTGGACTTGTTGGCCCGCGGGAACGGCGATGGCGTCAGGAACGTCGGGCGCAGATTCCTGCGCGGAAGGTTCGTTTTGCTGGTTCGATTGGGCGTGAGCGAGTGTGGGAGAGGGAATGAGGACGGTCAGAGTGAGAACCGCAGCAGTCGCCAGCAGAGGTCTGCGCATGAGGCGATTGTAGCGCAGGAGAAAGCCAAGCCGAAGTGGCTCTGATACACTCGGCCTCCATCTGCCGCCGATACCGACTGACAGCCAACGAGCGCTACTCCGGGACCCATGCGATCCGATTACTTCGCAAGTGCCTCGCGGTTCTCTTTCGCCCAAGCGCTGTCTTTCGGCACTGCCTTCAGTGGCGGTCCGCCTTCAGTTCCGCAAGCGCAAGGCCCTTCCATCTTGGCTTCGGTCATGCAGGAGCAGGATTTCGTTTTCAGGCAAGCACAGACGTAGACGACTTTGCCCTTAGTCTGCGTCTGGCCCTCTGTGCCGGCGGCGGGCGAACTCGCAGTCTGATTCTGAGTGTTGCCGCTCGAAGTGAGGAATGCCAACAGAAATAACAGGAGAAAAACGGCCGGCGTTGATTTTGCCCAGTATCTCATCGTGTCGCTCCAGAGGCCCGTCAATGTTGACGCGAAAGCATGGCATGTTCGATGGACTGGCACAATATCCATTTCGTACGCCATTGCCATAGCCAGTTCAAAGTTACGTCACCGTCCTCGCTTGTTCTCGGAGCGGGGTCGCACGCCTGCGAGCGGGTCGGAATGACAAGGCCACTCGTCGACTTGCGTCTGAAGAGCGACCACTGGGGCTGAAGCCCGCGCTGATTTCGCTCCCGCGTACGCGGCCCTGAAGGGCCACTCTTCCACGGTGAGGCACGCAATTGTGAGGTTCTCCGAAGGGCGCTCTTTCACCGATGCCCGTCGTGCGATGCGTGCGTGGGATCTCTCAGATAAAGATCTGGCAGACAGAGAGTTGAGATTTCCGGGAAGTCAAAGTCCCCACCCTAATCTCGCCAAAGGGCGGCGAGATTAGGATGGGGCACCCTCGCGTTCCTATTAGATCCTCACCTCTCTCCCGTCTTCAGTTTCTGAGTGTTTTTCCTGTTTTCAGCGTGAACTGGATTCTCTCCTGCGTTTTCTTTTCGCCGCAGAGGGATTTGAAGCCTTCGCGCTCCAGGTCGAGGATGTATTGCTCGCTTACCGGAGTGCCCGGAGTGACGTTGCCTCCGCAAAGGACTTCGGCGATCTTGCCGCCCAGCTTCACTTCGTAGTCGGTGATGAAGTCGCCCTGGCGCATGAGGTGGACCCCCATCTTCAGGGCCGCGAGAAGACTTTCGCCGGGGGCGGGGATGTCGGTGCGCGGGACTGGCGGCTCATATCCGGCGCGGACGAGTTCGAGGGCGCGGGCTTTGGCGTCGGAGAGGACGCGCTCGCGGTTCATGGTGATGCGGTCGCTGTCGGAGAGGAAGCCGAGTCCGCGGGCCTCGTGAGCTGACGTGGCTACCTTGGCCGTCGCGATGGCCTCGAAAGCTTTCTTCATGCCTTCCATCATTTCGACGGAACCGGCGAGAGCTTCGCCTGAGACTTTGCCACGCGATGCGGCCGCGCTGTCGACAGCGCGCAGGAGCATTTCTTTGCAGCCTCCGCCACCGGGGAGCAGGCCGACGCCGACTTCGACTAGTCCGGTGTACAACTCGGCGTGTGGTTGGCGGGCCGCGGCGTGCAAGGAAATTTCCGTACCGCCGCCGAGGCACAGGCCGAACGGCGCGGAGACCACGGGCTTGGGGGAGAATTTGATGGCTTGTGTCATCCCTTGGAACTGGCGGATGGCGAGGTCGACATCGTCCCACTCTTCTTCCTGCACGCTCATGAGCAAGAGCATGAGGTTGGCGCCCACGGAAAAATTCGTGGCGTCGTTGGTGATGACGAAGGCGTCGAAGGCGTCGCCGGGGCCCCCGGGTTTCAGGGTTTGAATAATAAGACTGATGATGTCGGCGCCGAGCGAGTTCATCTTGCTGTGGAACTCGATGCAGGCTACGGCGTCGCCCAGATCGATGAGCGAGGCGCCGGAATTCTTCTTCACCACGCCGTTAGATTTCTTGGCGACCGTCGTCGACCACACGCCAGCGGGGACGTGAACGGCTTCCCAGCTTTCCGTTCCCAGCTCCCAGTACTTGCGTCCGGCGGGGGAATGTGGATCGTCGATGTACCAGGACTTTTGTCCGGTGGCGAGGAGGCGTTCAACGTTGGCGGCGATCGGCTTGCCTTCTTTCTTCATGCGGGCGACGGTGGCCTCGACGCCGGCGGCGTCCCAGAGTTCGAAGGGGCCGAGTTCCCAGTTGAAGCCGAGACGCATGGCGCGGTCGATTTCAACGACGGAATTCGAGATCTCAGGCACGCGGTTGGCGGAGTAAGTCCAGAGGTCGGTGAGGGCTGACCAGAGGAATGCTCCGGCCTTGTCGCCTTTCTGCGGGCCGCTGCCATCGAGGCCCAGCAAGGTGCGGAGGCGCGTGCCGGTATCTTCGATGGATTTCGCCATATCGAGCGCTGGGAATTTCGGCTTCTGGCGGGGATGGTATTCCAGCGTCTTCCAGTCGAGGGCGAGGCGCTCGTCTTCTTTGCCGTCCGTGCTTTTTGCTTTTTTGTAGAAGCCGCCTTTGGTTTTGTCGCCCAGCCATTTCTTCTGCAGCATCTGGCCGAAGAAGTCGGGGAGGCTCAGATCGCTGCGTTCGTCGTGGACATTGGTCGTCATGTTGCCCACGACGTGGCCGAGGATGTCGAGACCGACCAGATCGATGGTGCGGAAGGTGGCGGACTTGGGCCATCCCACGACCTGTCCGGTGAGGGCGTCGACTTCCTCAATGGTCAGGTCCATTTCCTGCATGAGGCGGATGACGTTCAGCACGGAGAAGGTGCCGATGCGGTTGCCGATGAAGTTGGGAGTGTCTTTGGCGATGACGACGCCCTTGCCGAGGCGCACGTCGCAGAAGTGAGCGATGGCGTCAATGGCCGCGCGGTCGGCCTCGGGAGTGGGGATGATCTCCAGCAGACGCATGTAGCGTGGCGGGTTGAAGAAATGCGTGCCGAACCAGGCCCAGCGGAAGTCGTCGGAGAATCCTTCCGCGATTTTTCCGACGGGGAGGCCGCTGGTGTTGGTGGTGACGATTGTGCCGGGCTTGCGGATGGCTTCTACTTTTCTCAGCAGTGCGCGCTTGAGCTCGAGGTTTTCGACTACGGCTTCGATGATCCAGTCGACGTCAGCGAGTTTCTTGAGGTCATCTTCGAAATTACCGATGGTGACGAGTTTTGCGAGCGACGGTTCCATGAAGGCGGCGGGCTTGGATTTCTTGGCGGCGTCGAGTCCGGCGGCAGCGATTTTGTTGCGCGCTGGGCCATCGGCGTCGGGCGGGACGATGTCGAACAGGTAGCTGGGAACGCCGGCATTGGCGAAATGCGCGGCGATGCGGGCGCCCATGGTTCCGGCGCCGAGGACAGCGACTTTATTGATGCGCTTCATAATTAGGGCCTCGGAATGAAAGTCTTTATCGTCCCACGTTTTTTGACCACAGAGGACACTGAGGACA
>PMUM01000413.1 GCA_003166855.1 Acidobacteriaceae bacterium
AGCGCCATTCCGCGCAACTTCGATATTCGTTCATCGTGTCCGCGGTTACGCTCACGCAGGGCTCGGGCAATGGGACCGGTGGCGTGCACATTGAGGTGAAGAAAGCCGATGGGGCCAAGTGTGAACGCTGCTGGAACTATTCCACGCACGTCGGCGAAGACAAGAATTATCCAACAGTTTGCGAGCGCTGCAGCGCGGTGCTGAAAGAACTGGAATAGCACGCTCACTGATGAAGACTTCAGCACGAATTACACATTTCCTCCTTGCTCTGCTCGTTGTGCTGTTCGACCGGTGGACGAAGCGACTGGTCGCCGCGCGTATCGCGATGTACACGCACATCCAGGTCATCCCAGGATTTTTCCGGATCACGCACACGGAGAATACTGGGGCGGCGTTCAGCTTGTTTGCGGATTCTCCGTCGCATTGGAAGACTGCGCTGTTGATTGGATTCTCGCTGATCGCGATGGTGATTGTGTCGGTGCTGCTGTGGAGGCAGGCGCGCGCGCTGACCATCACGGGGATCGCGCTTTCGCTGATTCTGGGCGGGGCGGTNNGGGCGGTGGGCAACCTGTGGGACCGCGTGGCCAGCGGGCGGGTCGTGGATTTCCTGCTGTTCTACGTGAAGTCGTACCAGTGGCCGGTCTTCAATCTGGCGGATAGTGCGATCGTCGTCGGCGCTTCGCTGCTGGTGATTGAGATCTTGTTTACGCATCATACGCCATCGGAGACATAGCTTCTAGCGAAGCTCCAATTGCCCCGCGCCGACGTGGGCATGGACGCGAAACTTGCCCGGTCCGCGATGATCAAACGAGCGAAACAATCCTCCCTTCGAAACGTCGAAAGCCGAAGCCTCCAAATCGCCAGTCAGCACTGAGGCATCCACATGCCCATTCTCTTCAGGGCGGCCGATTTCCATCGTGAGGTGGCCGGCATGAATCTCCACATCTTTGTCACCACGGATGCCGTCGATATTCATCTCCCCGGCAAACATGCGAGCGTACAAGTTCGATGTTTTCGGAACCTCGATCCTTAGCTCAAAGTTGTTGTGGGGACATCCCCTCACGCGGATCGCGGCATGGTCGCCGTTCACCTGGATTCGAACTCGAACTTCCTTCTCCTCGTCTGCCCGCGCGGTGTAGGAGACGCGTAGCTGGCTGTCGTCCCTGCCCGTCACCTCAATGGCGCCGGGACAAAGCGACATCCGGACCTGGCCGCCCGAAACAAACCTGGCTTCAACAGGACTCTTGCCGACTTCTTCCCTGTCCGAGGATTGAGCTTGGGCCGTCGGAAGACACAGCACCAGAGTGCAGAACGCTACCAGCATTACCAAGGCATTTCGCATGGGCACACCTCCGCTCCGCTTTGGGATACGAAGGGTTCAACGCAGAAGTTCCGTGGAATCGAGAGCCGGTTACGGGGTGCCGTAGAGCTGTTTGTAGACGTTGGCGTTGCGCATGATGGCTTGTACGTATTCGCGAGTTTCGGTGAAGGGGATCGACTCGACGAACTCTGCTGAGTCGCGATACTTGCCCTGTCCCATCCATTCCTCGACGCGGTCCGAGCCCGCGTTGTAGGCGGCCAGAGCGTTTTCGAACGATCCGCCAAACTTGTCGACCATGCCGCGGAAGTAACGTGTGCCCAGTTGCAGATTGACCTCTGGGGTAAACAGTTGGGTCGGGTTGTAACGCTTCAGGTCGACCTGATGGGCCACGACCTTGCCAGTCTTAGGCAGCAACTGCATAAGGCCGACTGCGTTGGCGCGCGAAACCGCGAGCGGATTGAACTCCGATTCCTGGCGGATCAGCGACGCCACTAGATAAGGATCGAGGCCGTTGGCCACGGAGAATCTTTTCAGGTCGGTCCAGTAGGGGCGCGGGAACAGAGCTTCCCAGTACGCGCGCGGCAAAGTCGGAATGTCGACGGCGAAATAACTGGGGACGGAGCGCTTCATCACTTCGATGGCGCGGTCGTAGTGGCCAGTGTCGATGTAGAGCTGCGCGGTCTCGGAGGGACCCCAGTTGCCGCCGTCGGCGGTGGCAGCTGCCTGCAACTCGCGAACGGCAAAGTCAATCAGGCCGCCGTTGCCCAGCAACTGCGCCTTCTGCAGGTGCAGGTCGTCCGTTGGAAGATCCGACAACGTCACCTTCTCGCCATGCTCGAGCGGCGGAATGTGATCGAGCAGCGGATACTGCCCCGGCGGATCCGTTCCCGCGGGAAGTTTCTGCAGGCGCTGCCGGCCCAGTTCCGCGTAGTAATAGTTGCGGAAGCGGTCGGATAATTTCTGGTAATAGGCGCGGGCCATCGCGGGCTGGTTGTCTTCCTCGGCCAGGCGCGCGCGCCAGTACAACGCCGCGGAGGTCTCGTTGCCTCCGGGATACATCCCAATCTGCTCGTCGAATAATTTCTTGGCTTCGTCGTTTCGTCCGAAGCGAAGAGTGAGCCATGCCGCTTTCCAGTGCGCGTACGAGCCGCGGGATCCGTTGGGGAAACGCTGCTGCAGTTCGCGAAAGGCGTCGAGCGCCTGGTCATATTCGTGATGCACGAGATGCAGATTCGCCACCGAGAGCAGCGCCGCCTCCAGCCATGAGCTGGTGGGCGCGGCTTGGCGCAGTTCGTCAACCGTGCGGTAGAACAATTCATTCTCGTCCGAGGCCCAGGCGATTTCGCCGAGAATGTAAAGGCGCTGGGCATTTTGCTCGGCGGTTGCGCCCGGCAGATTGGTCATCTCCGACTTCGCCTCGCGGTTGCGGCCACTTTTGTGGAGAGCGTCGGCTAACGCGAGTTCGGCTGCCGGACGCGACTCCGCGGTGGCATGGCTCGCAAGCTCGCGATATTCATCAACCGCATCGTTGTAGCGCCTGGCCTTCATCAGTAGGTCGGCGCGGGTTTTGCGTTGCGCCGGGGTTGCGGGCGGCAGCGATGGAAGTTTCTTCAGCTCCGCAAATGCCGCGTCGGCTTCCCCCGCAGTCGGCATGTTGTAGTAGACGTTCGCGAGGGCCTCGGCGGCTTTGTCCTTCTGGCCCAGCGCAGCGTAGGCTCGCCCGAGCGTGAACTCGTAATCGGATCTCGCGGGCAGGCGATCCTTCTCCAGCAGTTCGGCAGCTTCTGCGGCGCGTCCTTCGGTCAACAGCGCGGCGGCGTAACTCAAGTGGGCATCGCGACCCAGCAGCGAATCCGGATAGGTCGCGTTGAAGTTGGCGAGCGCGGCGAGACCCTCAGCCTGATGACCGGTCTGCAGGTAGCAGGTTCCCAGCCAGTAGGCGACGTAATCGCCGAGGTCTCCGGCGAGAGGCTTGGCGCGGTTCAGCGGATCGATGGTCTTGGCGCAATCATGGTCGAGGACGTGGGCGTATCCAACGACGAGCCAGGCGAGCGCTCCCGCGTCCTCTTTGGAGTGGGCGCGCGCGTAGGCTTCGACTCCGGCGTAACCCGCTGGAGAACGATCGAGGATTAACTGCTGCGCCATGGGGCGCAACGTTGTGGACGCGACGAACGCCTGGCGAATGCGGCGCACGCGGGGGGACATCGGCCGGTGCTTCTTCGCCTTCGCATGGGCGGGTGCCGGAACCGTCTTCTTGGCTGGAGCATGCGTGCCCGTGGACTTGCTGGGCGTAGCGGACGATTTCGTTTGCGAAGACTTATGCGGTGCGGGTTTATCGGGGGAAGGTGCGGTCGTGCCAGTCTGCTTGTCGGGAGCAGAGACTGCGGGAGTGGAAGCCTGCTGAGGACGAGGGAATGCGGCCGAGCGCGTGTCGCTCAGAAGCCCGCACGTCACGGCGAGCGCGAGCACCCACCACCACTTGAGACCCAATCGAACCACCTTAGTATTCTTCGCGCGGAAACGCGAAAGGCCAACTGTTAATAGATGCAAGACCTGATGATCTTTAATGATGCGAGAAGTGCCCCTCAGGGGCTGAAGCCCGAGTTTCTTCGTAGCCAAACGCGGCCCTCAAAGGGCCGCTCTTCCACGGTAAAGAAAGCGCTCGGAGGCTTTTCCTGCCGCTGAAGCCGTGCCCTTCCCAAAATCCTCTTGCGAATCTACTTGCGGAAGTTCGCGCCCATGACGGAATAGTCGTCCTCCGCCAGGCTGCGTACGACTTCCTTTTGAAAGTAGTCGCCACTCGCCGCTGCAGTATTGCCGTAGCGCTTCTGGAATGTGGAACGGCTCTTTTCAATATCTTCTTTCAGGCGATCGTAGAGATCTTTATTGCGGCGGCCTTCGGCCACTTTCGCCTGGTTGTACAGCTTGATCTCGTCCACCAGCAGGCGGGCAAAACGCTGCGCCTTGCGGTGTGTGTCGGCGTCTTCAGCGGACATACCGGCGAATGGATCGGCCGCTGTGGCCGGTGCGGAGGCTGCCGCACTCGCGGACGCGGCATGGGCCGCGACTTCGACCACTTCCGCGGCCGGTTCCGGCTCGGGCGCAGCTTTGGCCGCAACATGTTTCGGAGGTGCCGACGCGAAGGGATCGGAAAACGAACTCACAGTCTGCACGGGCGCCGCGACTGGCGGACGTTCCATGCTGGGGCCGGCATCGCTAACATCTCTTTGCGCCTGCTTGCGCAGTGAGGTGACCTCCAGCCAGGCGCTGGTGGCCATCACGAGAACTTCAAGAGAGGGGCCGTCGAGCACGCCCTCAGTTCCGCCGTCGACATAGAGCAGTGCGGCAACCTTATCCTTGAGGACCAGAGGCAGAACCATGATCTGCTCGTTCCCGGGTCCGCCAAACTGTTTCACGAAACGCCGGTCCATCTCGGCGATATTGGCCGGGGCGACGACACGATTCTGATAGGCGTGGGCTGCAGGGCCGGTCGTAAGGTCGAGCGGAAAATCTTTGACGGCATCGTCGTCGCCCAGACCGCGGCCTTGCCATCCGCTGGCCGATCCGGCTTTCACAACAAAGAGTGCGATGCGCGAACCGTAGGCGCTGCCCGCGTCGAGTAAGGCGCGCAGAATTTCTTTTTGTGTGGTACCCGCGTGAATGCTGGCAACGGCCTGCACCAAGTTGCCGTTTGCGTGACCGCCTTGAACCGGGCTTCCCGCGCCCGTTTGCGCCGGTGCGGCGGGCAGTTCGGCGAGAACGCGCTCGACCAACTCCGCCTGTAACTTTGGAAGCGTGCGGTCGAGAACCTGCGCCACTGCACGCTCGACGATTTGCTGGATTTCCTTGCTGTCCGCCATGCTCAGAGAACCGTTCCCAATACCCGAGTCTTCGCCTGCCCAAAAACGTACTGCCTTAACTGCTGATTATACGGCACTTGTACGGCGGCATCAGAGTACTTCGGTACCTGTTCGTCCGCGTACCGGCTTCGTTTTCGATTCTATAGCAATCTTCGGCCGAGCCAAGCGCGGAGTGGGTTGCAGGATTGTTCATCTTGACACTGGGTATTGGGCCTCACAACGGGTGCATCCTGGACGAGGCGTCCGTCAATCTGAGGCCCGAACCGAACTCGCGATTGGGCAAACCGCCCGTTACCAAGTAGAATAGTGCTTCGATTTTCACTCTTTTGATTTACCGGAAAATACTGCATCGATCAGCGAATGGGAGCCATCCAAAACAAAGTAGTAGGACCAGTTAGCGAAGAGTTAACCCTTGTCCAAGCGGCCAAGCGAGGGGACGACTCGGCGTTTGAAGAACTGGTCCGCCGTTACGACCGCAACGTTTTTCGGATCGCCCAGCACATCACGCAAAACCGCGAGGATGCGGAAGACGTGGTGCAGGAAGCGTTCCTGAAGGCGTACGGCAACCTGAAGCAGTTTCAGGAGCAGTCGAAGTTTTATACGTGGTTGGTCCGGATTGCGGTCAACGAAGCGCTGATGAAGTTGCGCCGGCGCAAGCCGGAGCGCACGGTTTCGTTAGACGAAGACATTAAGACGGAAGACGACTCCCTGCCCCGCGAGATCGCGGACTGGAGCCCGAACCCGGAGCAGCAATACACGCAAGCAGAATTGCGCGAGATCTTGAGTAAGACCATCCAGGGCCTGCCCCCAGGCTTCCGGACGGTGTTCGTGCTGCGCGACGTAGAAGGGCTTTCGACGGAAGAAACCGCGGCCGCGCTGGAGTTGAGCGTACCCGCGGTGAAGTCGCGGCTGCTGCGGGCTCGCTTGCAGCTTCGGGAGCGGCTGGGACGATACTTCCAGCGAAGAGAGAGTGGCAATGGCAAGGATGGCACTAAGAGCGGTGAAGTTAAAACGGGCGATGCTCCGAGTGGAGATGGCAAACAGTGAAATGCTCTGAATTTTTGACCGAGCTGACCAATTATTTGGACGGCGTCCTCGACGAAAAAACCAAAGCTGAGTTGGAAAACCATCTTTCCTGGTGCCACAACTGCTATGTCGTCTGCGACACAACCAAGAAAACCATTGAGATCTACCGCGACTCCCAACTCTACGAGTTGCCCGACGACCTCCGCAGTCGCCTGCGATCGGCCATCATGGCCAAGTGCCAGCAGCAGAAGAAACGCGGCCCGCAAAGCGTGTAAAGACCCGGTGAAACGTTTTTCCTCCTCCTGTAACTATATCTAAGGAAATGGCTTCTGGCTTTTCGTCGCCCGGAGGACCTTCTTTTGCGAAATCCTCAACCCTTTTGGCAATCGGTGAATCTAAGTATTTGAGTGAAAGCGTTCCACAGACACCGTAGAGGGGGCGCGCACTCTCAGTACAACCCAGGCAGTCGGCATACACGCTCAGGTATGGAAGGTGGGTCATGATTGCAAAATTGATCGATGTCGTTTTTGGATGCAGGCACTCGCACTACAGCTTTCCCGTAACCATTCGCGGCGCGAAACGGCGCCCGCAGGCCGCAGCTTTGACGGGAACCTACGTTGCTTGCCTGGATTGCGGCAGAGAATTTCCCTATGACTGGCAGGAGATGAAAGTCATCACATCGCCCGAGCGTCATCGCGAGCATCTGGCCGCGTTGGCGAAGCACGCCGCGTAAAGCGCGAGGCCGAGACAACTGGATCGGCATTAGGGCGTAGTCTTCCCCTCCCCGGAGCCGCAGGCAAACCGCTTGCGGCTCGTCGCTTTTCTGGCCTCCAATGAAAACTGCCCCGCAGCAAGGCGGGGCAGTTTATTTTTCAGACCTCGACAGGGATGATCAGTGCGCCGGATAGTCTGCCGGAATCGGCACGGGAACCCGTTTGTCGAGGGGCACGAACTCCCGCTCGCCGGGTCCGGTATAAACCTGGCGCGGACGCGCGATCTTCTGCTCGGGGTCGGTGATGAGTTCCTGCCACTGCGCCAGCCATCCCGCGGTGCGCGGAATCGCAAACAGCACAGTGAACATCTCGGGGCGGAAGCCCATCGCCTGATACATGATCCCGGAATAGAAGTCGACGTTGGGATACAGTTTGCGCTTCACGAAATAATCGTCTTCCAGGGCGATGCGCTCCAGTTCCAGCGCGATGTCGAGTTTCGGACTGCGTCCGGTAACCTGGAAAACCTGCTCGGCGCTCCAGCGGATAATTTTCGCCCGCGGATCATAGTTCTTGTAGATGCGGTGCCCGAAGCCCATCAGCTTGATCTGGCCTTCCTTGACCCGCTTGATGTAGGCCGGAACGTGATCTTTCGAGCCGATCTCGTCGAGCATCTTGAGGACTTCTTCGTTGGCGCCGCCGTGCAGCGGGCC
>PMUM01000023.1 GCA_003166855.1 Acidobacteriaceae bacterium
GGCGTGAAACTGTACCAACGCTCAGGCGAAGAGGGCGAAGGTGCAATCTGTGCCCGTTGCGATGAGCGCTACGCATCTCGTATGCATGTTGACGACCTCGAACGTGTGCTACCGCATGTCGGATTCAACTACTCGATGTCGGGGCCAGTGGGGAATTGGCAGGAACTGTGTCCAGCCTGCAAGCGCAAGTCACTCTCCCTCGCGCAACTTAGGTTGAAAGAGGAAGCGAATGGCTAAGGCCCCTGTCTCCGAAGAGATCCTCAAAGAAAAGTTTGGGCCACATCTGAATTACAAACCGCCCGGCGGTTGGAACGACGAATCGGTCCATCCTCCCGAGAAGCTAGTGAAAACACATTGCTGCTTTTGCGGACAGCAATGCGGAATCCAATTGAAGGTTCGCGACAATCGCGTGATCGGGTTCGAGCCGTGGGAGGAGTTCCCATTTAACCGCGGCATGCTTTGCCCAAAAGGGGTGAAGCGCTATCTCCAGGGCAACCATCCTGATCGTCTGCTCTCGCCACTGATGCGCAGCGAGCAGGGGTTTCGCCCCACATCTTGGGACGAGGCTTTGGGCTTCACAGTCGGCCGGATGCGTGACATCCAGGAGAAGTATGGCAAAGACGCAATTGCCATCTATGGCGGCGCATCGCTCTCGACGGAGAAATCCTATCTGCTGGGTAAATTTGCCCGTGTGGCGTTGGGCACTCGTCACATCGACTACAACGGACGACTGTGCATGGTTTCTGCCGGAACGGCGTACAAACTGGCGTTCGGGGTCGACAGAAGCACAATTCCATGGAGTGAGATCCCCAAAGCGGAGGTACTGTTTGTGATCGGCGCGAACATTGGCGACTGCGCCCCGATCACGACCGACTACATCTGGCGCTGTCGCGACAAGGGCGGAAAGCTTATCGTAGCCGATCCCCGGATGACCCCCATTACGCGTAACGCCGATCTCTATCTTCCACTGCGTCCGGGAACTGATCTCGCGTTACTGATGGGAATGCTCCACGTCATTCTGCGGGACGGCCTGGAGGATCGGGATTTCATCGAGCAATACACTACGGGTTTTGAAGCCGTCGCCGAGTCTGCTAAGGCGTGGGATCTCCGCAGGGTAGCTGAGATAACAGGCGTGCCGCCCGAGTCCATTGAGAAAGCAGCGCGCTGGATTGGCAAATCAAAGCGGGCCATCATGATGCATGCTCGGGGACTGGAGCACCAGTCTAAAGGCGTGGAGAATTGCCTGGCGGTAATTAATATTGCACTCGCCACCGGTAACATCGGGCGCGACGGCGCTGGTCCCACGATGATTACCGGCCAGGGAAACGGGCAAGGGGGGCGTGAGCATGGGCAGAAGTGTGACCAACTTCCCGGGCAGCGTTCCCTCTCGGATCCCGCCGCTCGCGAGTATGTTGCAGGTGTCTGGGGCATACGGCCTGACGAACTCCCCCAGCCGGGCTACAGCGCACAGGAAATCATGAACGCGATTCATCGCGGCGAGATTAAGGGGCTGCTGTCCACGTGTTTTAACCCGCTGGTTTCACTTCCGGACGCAAACTTCACGCGTGAGGCGTTGTCGAAATTGGAATTCTTCGGCGTGATCGATTTCTTTCTCTCAGAGACCGCGCATCATGCGGACGTCGTTCTGGCCGGCAGCTTGCAAGAGGAAGAAGACGGGCTCGCTTGCAATACCGAAGGGCGCGTCATTCACTGGCAGAAGAGCGTCGATCCGCCGAGCGATGCGAGATGCGACTCCGACATCATCATCGAGTTGGCGCACCGACTGGGCCGCGGCCAGTACTTTCCATTCAAGAACCCTGCCGACATTTTGGAAGAGCTGCGCATCGCTTCGCGGGGTGGTGTAGCCGACTACTATGGCATCACCTACGAAAGAGTGGATCGGGAGATGGGTATTTTTTGGCCTTGCCCTTCGCTCGATCATCCCGGAACGCCGCGCCTCTTCGTCGACAAGAAGTTCTACACCCATGACGGCAAAGCGCATTTCAACGTGACGGAGTGGCGACCCAGCGGAGATCCGATTAATGAAGAATATCCCTTGTTACTAACGACCGGCCGCGTAGTCAGCCAGTACCTGTCAGGAGCTCAAACCCGGCGTATCGGGGCACTGGTGGACCAGAATCCGGAACCTCTGGCGGAGATTCATCCCCGACTGGCTGAACAATATGGGGTCAAAGACGGCGACTGGATGACGGTGACGACACGACGCGATGATCTAACCATTCGCGTCATGGTGGTGAAGACCATCCGCCCCGACACGGTTTTCATTCCATATCACTGGGCCGGCATACGTAGTGCAAATCGGCTCACTCATCGGACTCTCGATCCGCGTAGCAAAATTCCGGAGTTCAAGGTTTCGGCGTGCAGGATTGCCGGAGCGAAGGGCCCCGACCAGTCTCCGGATGATCGCGACGCACATAAAAGCGACGCATCGCGGGGAGGTGATTAGTGTTCGGGTACGAATTTTATGTCGATCCTTCCCGTTGTATTGGCTGCCGCTCCTGCTTGCAGGCGTGCGAGGAATGCGACACCCACCGCGGAAAGTCGATGATCAACTTCGACTTTATCGAGCGGAGAGAGAGCATCAGTTCTGCCGCGTACGTATGCTGGCATTGTGACGAACCCACCTGCGCGCAGGTCTGTCCAGCGGATGCGATTAAGAAAGGCGAAGATGGGATTGTCTTTTCGGCCCTCAAGCCCCGCTGCATCGCCTGCAACAATTGCGTGATAGCCTGCCCCTTCGGCATCCCCAAAATGATGATTCCCGAGCAGCAGATGATGAAGTGCGACATGTGCTACGACCGCACTTCTGTCGGTAAGCGACCCATGTGCGCGACAGTTTGTCCGAGCCAGGCACTGGCTTACGTCAGGCCCGAAGAGATTGCGAGTCGTCGCGAGAAACCGACGAATATTTTCTATTTCGGCAACCAGAAGATCACGACCAAGGTTTTCATGATGGCTCCAGCCGAACGTGAGGCCATCGCTTTGGATGTTGTGGACTACATGTGGGAGGGGCAACATGAACTGGTTGCGACGAGGGAGTAGCGAACCGCTTTGGAAAGAAGAGTTCTCAGTTCGCACCGCGGACGAGCGCTATGTCACGCGGCGGCAACTGACCAAATTCCTCGTGCTGACCAGCCTTGGCATGTTCGTGGGGAATATCTGGATCCTCGTTCGTTCGATCTTTTACAAGGCTCCTATCTACCCGCAACAACCTATAGCCCAACTTGGCGAAATTCCGGTGGGCGGAGTAAAACTGTTCAGCTACCCGACAAAAGAAGACCACTGCATTATGATCCGGACGGGCGAGGACGAATACGTAAGCTACAGCCAGAAATGCACTCACTTGTCATGCGCTGTCTACTATTCGCAGGGGGAGAACAGGCTGGAGTGCCCGTGCCACAATGGATTCTTCTCGATCAAAGATGGTACCGTCCTCCAAGGTCCCCCGTCGCGCCCTCTGCCGCGCATTGTTCTCGAAACCCGCGGTGAGCAATTGATTGCGATCGAAGTAAAAGGCTAACTCTCATGCGGACTTCGAACGAACTGCCTCCTCAAAATCGTGGCCTAACGGCGATCGCAGGAGCAATGTCTTTGATTGCCATTCTGCTGATCGTGCAAATCTGGTTGTTGAGCGCTACTCTAGAGTCCTTCCTGAGCGGAAATCGTCATACTGCGCTACCGGCGGCCATATTCTCCGGAGTTATGTTTTTGATCTGTCTGGGTCTCTATGCCTTTGTCGATCGTGTCGATTCAGAGGTTCGCGTTTCTGGCGACGGCGATTAATTCTATACTCTGCTACTTCTTAGGACCTCCCATGCTCTGAATTTCTCTCTGTGACATTAGTCACATGCGGGTTGCGACAAGTCTGTCAGGCTTGTTGTCAAGGCAACTTGCTGCAAGCAGCGGGACAGAGATGAAAGATGCAGAACAAGACACAAGGAATCACGGCAGAATACACGCGAAGCAGCAGCGATTATTCGAGACAATTCCAACAGGGGCAAGCTTCCTTGTGGAGCTCGATACTGCCATCGGTGCAACGAAGAGTGCGGGGTGGTTGTGAATGCATATATCTTGCGGGATATAGCGAGTGAGTCACACGCGGAAGATAGCTGTCTGGACCGAGGACGGCTGGCCATGCCTACGCTTGCGCTTCGTCCACAATCTGGAACCGCGTCCGCACTAAGTACAAAACCGAGGGCCTCTCCAATCTCAACCACGCCAGCCGACAGTTTGAATCAATAGCTTAGACTGTCCCTGACGATGGCCGCCCAAATGCAACTCCTGCCGTAGTCGGATACCCTCGTCCTGTCTGTCCTTCTGACGAATTATGTCCAAACAGTATTCCTTTCTTCGGGCATTTTGTTGCACCGCCATCGTGCTGGCCCTTGCCGCAGCACTTGAGGGACTAAGGCACATTGCCGTGCCCGGTCTTTCCGATTGGCAGCCCCATCTTGCGGCAATCTTGGCCTGCGCCGCTGTTGTTTTCCTTCTAGCCTCAATAGGGTTCCTCCGCGAACGAAGTAAGCCGCAGCAATTCGCTGAAACTGGCCAGCCATTGCATGACATCAGTGAGCAAGCGGAAGATGCGATGGCCGAAAGCGAGAGCCGCTATCGCGCACTCTTTGAGAACATGTTGGAAGGGTTCGCACACTGCGAGATGCTTTTTGACGACCGTGGCCGACCAACGGATTTTGTCTATCTCGATGTCAACGGCGCATTTGGAAAGCTGACCGGCCTGAGAAACGTGGTGGGCAAGAGATTTACCGAAGTCATCCCGGGGGGAAAGGACTCGCAGCCAGAATTGTTCGAAAGATATGGCCGAGTGGTACTGACGGGTGAGCCGGAGAGTTTCGAGATCGAGATTAAAGCGTTGGGGATGTGGTTCTCCATCTCAGCGTATGGTGCGGGAAAGGGATGCTTTGTTGCTACTTTTGACAACATCACAGAACGTAAGCGGATTGAGCAAGCGCTTCGGCAAGCAGAGGAAAAGTACCGAGCTATTTTCCAAGGTGCAGCCATCGGCATTTTTCAGAGCACACCCGGCGGCCGGTACATCGACGTGAATCCGGCGATGGCCCATATGCTGGGCTACGACTCTCCTCAAGAATTGGTAGCGAGTATCACCGATATTTCCCAACAGGTTTATGTCGATCCCGAGAGCCGGGAAGAGTTGACGCGCCTGCTGAGAGAGCAGGGAATGGTCAAGAACTTTGAATGCGCGGTCCATCGCAAGGACGGCAGCCAGATGTGGTTCTCCGCAAATGTGCGAGCCGTGTCCGAAGATGGCGTACTGGTGGGATATGAGGGAACGAATGAGGACATCACCGTCCGCAAAGTCGCAGAGGAACGAATTCAATTCCTAGCCTATTATGATGCTCTAACCGGACTTCCCAATCGGACTCTTTTTCAAGATCGCCTGAGCAAGGCACTCGCTGGTGCTCGGCGGCACAAACATAAAGTCGCCCTGCTGTTCCTCGATCTCGACGGCTTTAAAATTATTAATGACTCATTGGGGCACTCGGTCGGCGATCTTCTCCTGCAAGAAGTTGGAGAACGACTTAAGATGTGGGGGCGTGAACAGGACACCGTTGCCCGCCTAGGTGGCGACGAATTCCTCATAATGTTGACTCAGGTGAAGGAATTGCCCGACGTAGCAGTTGCCGCTGAGCGTCTCATGGATGCGATGACCGCTGAGTTCGTAGTCCAAGGGCACTCCCTCAATGTTAGTTGCAGCATCGGCGTCAGCATGTTTCCTGAACACGGTACGGACTGTGAGACGCTGATCAAGAATGCCGACGCGGCGATGTACGGTGCCAAAGACCGTGGACGTAACAACTTCCAGTTCTTCGCGGAGGATATGAACGCTCAGGCGGTCGAGCGATTGAGCTTGGAGAACAGCCTGCGACTGGCGGTGGGCAAGAAAGAACTGTTTCTCGTGTATCAGCCACAGATGGACGTGGCCACGGGTAGGATCACCGGATTGGAGGCGCTCCTTCGCTGGCAGCATCCGACTTTGGGACTCGTGCCTCCCGATAGGTTCATACGAATTGCCGAGAACAGTGGACTGATCGTGCCAATCGGTGAATGGGTGCTCAGGACAGCCTGTTCTCAAGCTCGGAAATGGCAAGACGACGGTCTCCCCGCCGTCTCGGTAGCAGTCAATGTATCAGCGGTCCAGTTTCGCCAACAGGGCTTCTGCGAACTCATCAGAAATGTGCTTCACGAGACTGGCCTCGCCGCGCACTGTCTTGAACTGGAACTGACGGAAAGCCTACTCCTAGCCAACGCAGATGTGACGCTCTCAGTCCTTCGGGAATTAACATCTATGGGGCTGACGCTGGCGATTGACGACTTCGGAA
>PMUM01000050.1 GCA_003166855.1 Acidobacteriaceae bacterium
CGAGATCATGCTGAGCCCGCTGGAAAGCGCCGAAGGAGTTCTGGTGACGGCGGCGATCCGGGACATCAGCGTGCGAAAAGCTGCGGAGAAACATCTGGCGCAGATGGAGAGCAGGTACCGTGGACTGCTGGAAGCGGCTCCGGATGCGATGGTAGTGGTGAACCAGGACGGGGAGATCGTGCTGCTGAATGTTCAGGCGGAGAAGCAGTTCGGATACCGCCGCGATGAACTTGTAGGGCAGAAGGTGAAGAACATCATTCCCGAGGGTTTCGCGGAGCGGCTGATCGCCGACGGTACGCGAAGCGCGGCGGAGGCGCTGGCGCAGGAGATCGGCACGGGAATTGAGCTGACGGGGCGGCGGAAGGATGGAAGTGAGTTTCCCATCGAGATCATGCTGAGCCCGCTGAAAGGCGCCGAAAGCGTCCTGGTGACGGCGGCGATCCGCAACATCACCACGCGGAAAAAGGCGGAAGCGCTGATGATCCATTCGTCCGAGCACGACTTCCTGACTGGATTGCCCAATCGCATGCTCTTGAGCGACCGGGTTAATCAAGCGATTCGCATGGCGATCCGCCACAAGAGAAAAGTCGCAGTACTGTTCCTGGATTTGGATGGTTTCAAACACATCAACGATTCCCTGGGGCATCCCACCGGCGATAAACTTCTTCAATCGGTGGGAAAACGCCTTGTGGATTGCGTACGCGGCTCGGACACCGTGAGCCGGCAGGGAGGCGACGAATTCGTTGTGCTGCTTTCCGAAGAGGAAGATTCGGAAGATGCCTCGATCACCGCGAAAAGGATGCAGCGGGCGGTGGCCGAAGCGCATTTCATCGACCAGCACGATCTTCACGTCACATGCAGCGTTGGGGTCAGTGTTTATCCCGACGACGGGCTAAATGCGGAGACGTTGATCAAGAATGCCGACACCGCCATGTACCAGGCGAAGGCAAATGGGCGGCAGAAGTATCAGTATTTCAAGCCGGCCATGAATGTCCGGGCCGTGGAACGGCAATCGCTTGAGGAGAGCCTGCGGCGCGCCCTGGAACGGCAGGAATTTGTGGTGCACTACCAGCCGAAGATCAACCTGAAGACGGGAAGGATTACCGGCGCCGAAGCCTTGCTACGCTGGACACATCCCACTCGGGGGCCGGTCCCTCCGGGACAATTTATTCCCGTTGCGGAAGACTGTGGCCTGATTCTGCCGATCGGCACCTGGGTTCTTCGTCAAGCCTGCCAGCAAGCCCAGGCTTGGGTAGATGCCGGCCTGCCCCTGGGGAACATGGCGGTAAACATTTCCGCGATGCAGTTGCAGAACGAGAACTTTCTTGAGGGAGTATTCGCCATTCTCCAGGATACGCGCCTGGATCCGAGACTTCTTGAACTGGAGTTGACCGAAAGCGTTCTGATGAAGCATGCCGAGTCCACCGCATCGATTCTAACGGCACTGCGAGGCAGAGGGGTGCAGGTTGCGGTCGATGACTTCGGCACGGGGTACTCCAGCTTGAGCTATCTCAGGAAGTTTCCCATTGATGCCCTCAAGATCGACCAATCGTTCGTCCGTCAGATCACCACCGTACCCGACGAAATCATCATCGTGAAAGCAGTAATCGGGCTGGGCCGAAGCCTTAAGCTTCGGGTGGTTGCTGAGGGCGTGGAAACGCAAGAACAGCTGGCATTTTTAAAGGCTCACCAATGTGACGAGGCGCAAGGATACTATTTCAGCCGGCCAGTTCTTCCCGAGCAGTTCGCCAAGTTGCTCAAAACCGGAATTACAATGGCAGTCTCCGCTAAATGATAGAAGCGTCGCGCGCGTCCAAGCCCAATGAGACGTTACGACGTTAGTTGCAATGGCCGCGATCTCAATGGTACCCACGGCTGGATCGAATCGCTGTCGGAAGGACCGATTCTAGGCCGGGATTGAGGTTGTCCTCTGCCTATCCAAGAACATGGCAACCTACGAAGACCGCATATTGTCAGCCAATTCGGAAACTGTCCAGAAACGGGCTTCGAGACCATCACCCCAACCCAAAGGCCATACTGAGCGTCCGGCGCTGAGAGGTGGGCCATCGTTGTGTGGTGAACTCCGCTGCCTTGCAGTGCTGAAAAGTGGAGACTAGCCGTGTCCGCCTAGTCTAGAAATACTGCATATTCTCAAGATCGGCGATAAGGCCGGGTCCCGTCGGGTTCCATCCCAAGTGTTTCCGTGTTTGCGCACTGGAGGCCGGCATGTCGAAGCCCGCGAACATCGCAAGCCAGCCAAAGTGACCTTGCGCCTTCTCTGGAGCAAGGCTGACCACAGGCACGTTCAACCCTTTGCCAATCACTGCACTAATTTCCCGCATCGGTATCCCCTCTTCAGCAACCGCGTTGTACCTACTTCCCGCTTCGCGCTTCTCCAACGCGAGCCTGTAGAGATGGGCAACGTCCTGAACATGCGCCGCCGGCCAGCGGTTGCGTCCCTCACCTATGTATGCCGACACTCCCTTCTCGCGGGCCACTTGGACCGCGTAGGTGATCAGGCCCTGCTTGACCGTGTCGTGGACCTGGGGAAGGCGCACCACCGACACGTTCACTCCGCGCCCCGCCACGGAAGCTCCTGCGACTTCCGAGCCTTTACGAGGATTTGGGTGGTTGGCATCGAAATGATCCTCGGTTGCGGGCTGACCTGGAGCAGCATTGCCCATTCCGGTTCCGGAAGTGATGAGGAGCGGGCGGTCCGATCCGATGAGCGCGGCGCCGAGAGCCTCGATAGCGTGCTTGTCCTTTTCACAGACCTCGGCGAACTTCGAGAAGTCCTGGCCGAAGGCGCTGTGGTCGAAGGCGCAGTGAATCACGCCATCGGCCTTGGCTGCCCCGCTGCGCAGGCTTTCCAGATCTTCAAGGTTCCCTCGATGCACCTCGGCCCCGGCGGCGATCAAAGATTGAGCGCCCGCCTCGCTACGAGCGAGGCCGAGTACCTGATGGCCAGCGTTGATCAGTTCCGGAACGATGGTGTAGCCGATAAAACCTGTACCACCCGCAACAAATACCTTCATAAATTGATCTGCTGGATTGTTGTGGCATGAATGACAGTCCGAACGGCTACTGACCCCGTTGACCTCGACCGATTGCGTCGAGATCCGCGAGTACTCCAGCCTGGATCTGAAGCGTCGCAGCCTTCAAATTCTCGCGGAGATGCGCCAGGGAAGATGTTCCGGGGATCAATAAGATGTTGGGCGAGCGCTGGAGAAGCCAGGCGAGCGCAACCTGCATGGGCGTGGCTTGCAGCAAGGCGGCCGCCGCGTCAAGTGCCGACGACTGTAACGGTGTGAAGCCTCCCAGCGGGAAAAATGGAACGTAAGCGATCCCTTGGGCAGCCAGATCATCGATGAAAGCGTCATCGTTCCTGCGGGCCACGTTGTAGAAATTCTGCACGCACACGATCTCGGTAATGGTTTGAGCCTCCGAGAGCTGTTTGGGAGTTATGTTGCTTAGTCCGATATGACGAATCAGTCCCTGACGCTTCAGTTCGGCAAGCATGGTCAGCGGCTCCTCAATCGAACCCTCCGACGGCTCCGCCATGCCTCCAACTCTGAGATTTACAACATCGATGTGATCGAGCCCGAGAGTTCTCAGGTTGTCATGAACCCCGCCGATGAGCTCCTGGCGGGAGAGAGCATGAATCCAGGACTTGTCTGAACCGCGGCGAGCGCCCAGTTTGGTGACGATCACGAGACCATCCGGGTACGGATGGAGAGCCTGCTTGATTATCTGATTGGTCACATGCGGTCCGTAGTAGTCGCTGGTATCAATGTGGTTCACGCCGGACTCTACTGCCTCGTGAAGAACAGCAATGGCGGCATCGACATCCCGCGGCGGTCCCCAGACGCCGGGTCCGGCGAGCTGCATCGCACCGTATCCCATGCGGTTGACGGTAAGGTCGCCCAGTTGAATGGTTCCTGCCGCCGCAGCAGAGACGGATTGCGTAACGTTGCTCATGACACAAACTCCCCCTCGACAGCATGGCAGATAAGGTCGGGGCCGCGCAATTCTCAGGCTGTGTTCACTGACTGGATCAAGCCGCGAATGTAGCCGTAGCAAAAGGCGAAGGATTGCAGTGAGTTGGGATCGGCCTCGGCCAGCGGCACATGATCGGGCATCAGCATGTAGGGATAGCCAATCTCCTTGTATACCTTGATCGCCTTCACAAAGTCGACATCGCCCTCATCCGGAAACACCTCGACAAAGTCGTTCCGGCCCCCGCGAATATTGCGGAAATGGACGTTGAATATCTTTTTGCGCGTGCCAAAGTAGCGAATCACATCAAATATCTCGACGCCCGGATTCTCCAGGTCCTCCGAGATGGTTCCCTGGCAGAAGTTCAGCCCGTGATAGGGACTTTCCTGAATGGCAATGAACTTTTTGAGCCCGTCGACGGTACCCAGCACACGATTTATGCCTTGATATCCTTCCGGTGGCACACCTGGATCCTGAGGATGGCAGGCCATTTGAATCTTGTACTCATTGGCCACAGGGACCACACGATCGAGAAAGTAAGTAATGCGCTCCCAGAATGCTTCGGCATCTATATGGCCAGCCTTGGTGAGCGGCGTCGCGGGATGAGCCTCGGTGAGTTTCCAAACGTGGTTCATCGCATCGCCACGTCCTGGCGTACGTCCTGTCCTCAAAACTCCGAGGATGCTCATGTTGTACTTGATCGATGGGATACCGGCCTGAGCACAGTTCCTGAAGAAGGTTTGCAACGCCTCAATGTCCCGATCTCGCTCCGGACTCTGGGCCAACATGATCGCAGGATGCTTTTCCCTGTCAATGTAGCTGGACCCCAGGAACGGAGGCGCGGTGCAATCGACGCTGATGCCATATTTTCCGGCCAGATCGATCATGCGCTTGAGTTCGTCCACGGTGGCGTAAAGTCGATCACCTGCAATTTGCGGATATCCGCAGATGTTTCGTACGCCATAACGGGCAAGGTACTTGAGGTGAACATCATTGGTTGGCGTGGTCTGGTCGCCAAGCTTCATCTGACCCGGATTCAAAACAGGCTCACGGCTCGCAGCCGCGGACGTGGCGCCTCCAGCGGCGGCCAGTCCTGCGACGCTTTTAGAAACGATGAATTGTCTCCTATTCATATCTTCATTCCCTATGACAAACGGACCCAGGAAGTAGGTGAAGCTAGAGGTCCATTCCATTCCTGATGTTATGGTTAGGTGACCGGAGAGAAATGCCGGCCTTCAGGATAGCCTGACAGTCAGCCCGCGTATCGTCGCGAAGATCACGGCCCGGCACTAACTTTCATACATTTATACGATGTTTGTAAGCTGGCGAATGCGTATCTGTAAAGGGAAATCATGAACTGGAACATTCCTTTCATTATTGAACACGGACGGTTGTTCCCTCCGAATCACCGACGTGCGGATCGTACCAGTGGCGCGGACAACAGCATTCTGGTCAGCCGAGCGGCGTCCAAGCATTAATTTCGCCCGAATCTTGTGATCATGACGTTTGCAGCCCTTCGCGGGAGTTTTCAGGTCGTAGGTTTTCGATTCGAGTGACTAGGACCAGATGATTTCAGGACGCTTTTCTGGAACCAGGAACCAGAAGCTTAGAGCGCCGAAGAGGCACGCGCCGCTGGCCCCAACAAAAGGCATGGCAAAGCTCCCGGTTCTCTGGACAAGCCATCCGGTAATAACGGTACTGGCGATGCCTGCCACATTCCCGCTTCCGTTTTGAATCCCAGTCCAACGCCCTGCGGCCTGCGGTCCGGCAAGCGTCTGAGTAAGAGAATAGAGATTTGAGGCGTAAGCACCGAAGGCGAAACTGCTCAGATAAAGACCGGCAAGGGACCACGCGATGCCGGGCAGTAGAACAGTGGGCAAAAGCAGCGCGGTTACAACGAGGCCGGATATAAGGAAACCCTTCCGAACGGCAATTGGCGCTTTTCCCTGACGAATAAGATAGTCGGAAGCAATACCT
>PMUM01000040.1 GCA_003166855.1 Acidobacteriaceae bacterium
CCGATCATGTCGGGGTTCTGGATCGATTTCGCAACCCGATGGCTGTAGTAGACGAGGAACCCGAAGCTGAGCACGACGAGCATCCAGGCCGTGATCAGCGAGATTTGCGGGATGAACGACGACCGCGGATCCTGATGCGTGACGAGGAAGACGAGGCAGATGTACACGAACGTGCCCATGAACATGCCGATCGTGACCTGGGTAACCCAGTCTTGCAGGAACCGATAGAGCAGGCGCGGGCCAAACAGCGTCGAGACCATCGACAGCACAAGCAGTGCAACCGAGAAAATCAGCGCGAGTACGGTCGCGACTGCGCCCATCATCGCCGACAGGATGGCGCGTGCGTCGTCGATGCTGCCCATCGTCAACCACGACGGGATGTGAATAACACGATACTTGTCGAGGATGTCCGGAACCAATGTAATCGCGAACAGCGCAACTGCGGCGAGCGAGAGCTGCAGTGGGATCCGCCACAGGTTAATGTCGCGTTGCGAACGGAGCTTGGTAGGGCGCGGTGCGAGCATGCGATGTGAATTCCAAACGCTCTATCTTCCCAGGAGCAATCGTTCCAACACCGGACCTAGGGCTAAGGCAGGAAGATAGCTCAAGGCCACCATCGTTATCAAGCGGGTCGTGAGTAGAAACCCCAACGAAGAAAATGGGTCCGCAGAGTTGCCGACGAAAAAAGGGTGCGTCTCCGACGACCAAATAAAACTGCAACTCACAATCGAATTCGCATCCGCAGGCGGAAACTGAAAGGGCGATGAGTGGGCCAGGATTTTTTATTGAGAGTGTCACTTCCCCACATTTATGAAGTGGCTTACCCGCAATTTCGATTGGGTCAGTTCCTTGACGTCCAACTGCCCTTTCTTGTCCTGATCCAGTCTATCGAACTCCGCTTCCATAAACTTCATCCACTCTTGTTTCGAGATCTTGCCGCTCTTGTCGGTATCTATCAGGAGCAACAATTGCTCGGCTTGTTCCTGTCCGATCGCCAGTTTATCCTGGGGCTTCGGAGCCGCCGCCTTCTGTGCGACTGAGATCCCAGGCATGGCAAGAGTCGTGATCAACATTGCGATGATCACGATGAACCTTGCAATCTTCATTCGCCCTAACATAGTTGATCTCCATGATGTTCTGTTTCAACCCATTCTCACGCAGCGCGAGTCACGGGCTTTCTCCGCTCCGGCGGTTCAGCTATTGTGTCTTCGCCAGAACCGAGTCGCAGACGCACCCAATAACCGACTGGACGAGGCTTGCACTCCTTATATAGCGCCATCAGGAATCGCCCATAAAATGCGATACCTTCCGTGCACAGCACCGTCATTAGGGTTTCGACGAGCAAGGGAGCCTTCTGGCCCGGATCCCAGCGCCGGAATCGTTGCCGGAATCACTCAAGCCAGACCATTGGAAACCACAAGCCGTAAATATCGAATAAAAAAATCATAATTTATTCGTAAAGGTGCAACGAGTTAGCGTTGGTTCTAGATGGCCGAATCGGGTCTATTCGGGCCAAGATCGGTCTCAACGGGCACTATAAAGTGGACTAGCCCCGCCCCGAGTTTAGGTACCTGCGGAGGTTCTCCTTCTCCTGACTACCCAAACTCCAGATGTGGTCAGCAGAACTGTCATCTTGGTCCACGAAGACGTGCATGACTTTGACCTCCTCGTCGCGGTCCAGCGCCCGCCGAAGATCGTCGTCAGTCAACATCGTGTCAGCTAACACTTTGCTTTGGCAGATGTTGCAGAAGGCCTGAGCGGTAGCCACCGAGTTTGCCCTTCTCGTAAGCTTTTTCGACTAATTCAAACGCTCTATCTTCCCAAGAGCAAACGCTCCAGAACGGGACCGAGGGCCAAGGCAGGAAGATAGCTCAGGGCCACCATTACTATCAAGCAGGTCGTGAGCAGGACCCCAAACACCAAAGAATGGGTCGGCAGAGTTCCCGACGTAGAAGGAGTGTTTCTCTGACGACCAAACAGAGCTGCGAACGACAATGCAGGAATCGCCAAGCCGAACCTACCCACCATCATCGCCAACGCCGTGGTGAGGTTGTAAAACAGAGTGTTCGCACTCAGACTGGCAAAACTTTGGCCATTGTTGGCGAAGCAGGAGGTGTAGGCGAACAGAATCCCCGTGAAGCCATGTGGGCCGGTGTTGACCGTCAGCCCGGATAGTCCCACCCTGGTGCTTACGGCAATCGCGGTGAGCGGGAGGACGACCAGCGGCGCGGCCAAGGCATATAGCATGATCATTTTGTTCTCCGAGGGCCCTATCTTCTTGCCCAGGTATTCAGGTGTGCGCCCAACCATGAGTCCCGCCAGAAACACGGCAATCGCGGCGGCCATGACCATGCTGTAAAGGCCAGTTCCGAGTCCTCCGAATACGAGTTCTCCCAGCAGTATGTTTACCAGCAGTACCATGCCGCCGAGCGAGGTGTAGCTGTCGTCCATTGAGTTGTTTGACCCTGTGGCTGTGTTGGAGGTAACGACGGCCGTAAGCGTGGAACCTCCAATGCCGAAGCGCACCTCCTTGCCTTCCATGTTCCCACCGGACTGGAGGCGACTGTGTCGGGAATTCACGTTTCCGATGTGCGGGAACCCTCGCTGTTCAAAGTGATGTACGAAGACTAGTCCGAAGACGAAGAGAAGCAGCATCACGCTGTAGAGAAGCCATCCTTGTCGAGGCTGTCCCACCATCCTTCCGAAGGTGTTCGTGAAGGCCGCAGGCAGGAGTACGATCGCCAACATTTCGAGAAAGTTCGCAAGCGGCGTGGGGTTCTCATAAGGATGAGCTCCATTCGCGTTAAAGAAGCCGCCGCCATTCGTTCCAAGATTCTTGATGATCTCCAGTGCGGCTACCGGGCCCTGCGGTATGACTTGCTGCGTACCCTCGACGGTAGTGAAGCCGGCATAGCGGTGGAAGTTCATCGGAACGCCCTGCCAGACCAACAGCACGGCACCGATCAGTGCTCCCGGCAACAGGATCCACAGCAGGGCGCGTGTGAGATCAACCCAAAAATTCCCGATTGTGTCGGAGAGTTGTCTGGCGAGTCCACGGATAAAGGCAACGCCCACGGCTAACCCTGCCGCGCCAGCCAAGAAGTTTTGCGCGCAGAGTCCCACCATCTGGCTGAAATAGCTCATAGTGTTCTCGCCCGCGTAGGCCTGCCAAGTCGTGGTTGTCGAGAAACTGATCGCTGTATTTAGAGCCAGGTCAGGGGACAATGGTGTCGTGTGGTACTGCGGAAAGAACCAAGGAAGAAATTGTTGCAGTCTGAGAATGCCATACAACAGGAGCGTGCCGGCAAAGCGAAACAGCACGAAACATGTCGCATACTCCTTGCCGGTCATCTCCACGTTAGGGTCAACCGCAGTAATGCGATAGAGGAGACGCTCAACGGGAAGACATAAACGATCAAGTATAGTTCGCTGGCTGGAAAAGACCCGTTCCATGTACCCGCCCAAGGGCTTCACCAGGACGGTGACGATGACCACAAACACCACGTATTGAATTGCGCTGTAGAAATCCACGAGCCCTACTCAGCAGCAGCTTAACCGAGGCGTCGTCAAAACAAGCTACCCCGCCCGGAACGCGCCAGGTCGTCTGTTGCGCTGCTTGAAGCATTCTAGTTCCGCGTTGGTGTGTTTGGCAGAGCACAAATGCACATTCCAGAAAGAAGCCGAGGTTTGAGGCGCAAGGACGGGTGCTCGAAGCGGTTCTCGGAGGTGAACGGGGGCTGGCAACGGGGGCCGGAGGCCGTTCAGTAGCGACCAGTCGCAGAATTGTGGACAGGGAACTTGTGTATAATGATGAACTTACCGCACTACAGCAGGGCGCTTAACTCAGCGGTAAAGTCACCCTGTTAGAAACCCGCGATTTTACGGGCCTTTCCCACCTAGACGCTGTCCAGCGAGTTGACCTCCACCCAGCAATCTGCACCTTTCTTTCAAACGGCCACGCAAGTGCACTGGACACTGCACTTGCGGAGAGCGACCACCGGGCCACACCAGACCAATGGCCCACTGAAAGAGAGCAGCAGATGCTGAAGCGATACGGCAGCTACTTTGCCGACTGGCGCGACGCCACCGGACTGCGCCACCGCAAGGCCTTCCCGACACTCCAAGAAGCCGTCGACTACACCGAGCAGATGCGCGCCGAGGCCCACCAACCAGAAAGCCCAAATTCACACCCGCCACGGCTACCCTTGCGCAAGCCGCGGCGGAGTACGTCCGCGCGCAAACGCACAACCCGAACACGCAAGCCGCGCTCGCGACGCTCTTAGCCGACCTCGGCCAACTGCCCGCGTCACAGCTAACCGCGGATCACGTCCAGCGTGCCGACCGAAGCGTGGAAGGCGGCGAAGTTCGCGCAGCACACGCGCTCGACGTACTCGAAGTGTCTCCGCCGCTTCCTCCGTTGGCTGGAGCGCATCGACGCCGCGCCGCTCACAATCAGCGACGCGGTCCCGCGCATCCATCAGCCGCAACCGCGCACCACGATTGCCACCGACGAAGAGCGCCGCCAACTCCTCGACGCCGCCAGTCCCGCGTTCCGATTCTTCCTGCTCCTCTGCGGAGACCTCGGCCTTCGGCATCGCACCGCTGCCAAAATCTGCGCCGCGAACTACAACCCGCACCTCCGCGCGCTGTCCTTCTACACCAAGGGCAACGTGCACCAAACGCTCCCGGTCAGCGCCGCGATCGCGGAAGTGATCGAGAAACTTCCGCCAGGTACCGACCGTCAGGAGCCCATCGTTAACGTCCTTCGCGGACATCGCCCAGGCACTCCGCCCGGACCTGCGCCCCGCTTCACCAAGCAGTGGAAGGCACTGAAGAAGCGCGCCGGAATTCGCGCCGAGCTCCGCATCCACGACCTCCGCCGCACTCTCGCCGAGGACGTCTGGAACGCGACCCACGATCTCCGCGCAGTCCAGGCACAGCTTGGACACCGCAGCCCCACCACCACCGCGCGCTATCTCGCCGACCGCATCACCCTGCAAGACCTCAAGCCAATTCTGCGCAAGGTGCAGCAACTCCGCACGCTGCGCGAAACCGAAAACGCGAACGCGGCCGCCGCACAACTCGCCGCCGTCGCCCCGCTCATGCTCGACCCCGACGCCTGCGCGACCTGTCCCGCGCAGCCGTTTTGCGGACCCAACGCCCGCCTCTGCTTGCGGGAGAAGACGCATTTCGACTCGTAAAGGAGCGCCACATGAACCGCCGTCACAAGTTCATCGCCCTGCCGAAAGGCCCCAGCCTCGACCTCACTCCGAAGCTCTGGCTGGCCCTCGGACTCATCGCCTACAACCACTACCTCATGACCCTCGAACCTTTGCAGGTTCTCACTCCCGGCGACGCCGGCCGCCCAGGTCTCGCCGCCATGCTCTCGACCGAAGGACTCGCGCCCGTCACCCGTACCGCCGTCACCGAAATCGCCCGGGCTCTCCTGGTACCGCTCGGCCTCGCGATCTCGACTCACGGCGGAAAGCGAGTGCCAGGCGTAGGACACACGCCCCATTACATCCTCGTCGAAGATCGAGACGAGGCGCAGCGCCAGGAGCAAATCGCATGACGCCGCCCAACGACGAAGAAACGCCGGACCCAATTCCGCTGGACGCCGATCCGGAAGCCGAGGAAGCCGACGAGGATCCCCCGCAGTGGGTGCAGCAGTCCTCGCTCTCCGAAGTCTTGCTCTGGCGCCTCGGCATTCCCCTCGACCGCGAACGCATCGAGCGCCAGCACGCCCGCTCAGAAAAAGGCCTCGACCTTGCGCCCCCCATCACCACTCGCAAAGTAGCCGATGCCATCGCGCAACTCAGCATGCAAGTGATTCGC
This sequence comes from Acidobacteriaceae bacterium, assembly GCA_003166855.1. Taxonomy (GTDB): domain Bacteria; phylum Acidobacteriota; class Terriglobia; order Terriglobales; family Acidobacteriaceae; genus Sulfotelmatobacter. The sequence goes on from PMUM01000040.1 coordinate 5,836, forward strand.
GGAGAACTCGACGCCGCCACCGCGAAAACCAGCCTCTACGCCCTGCAGACGTTACTCACCGCCCTCCGCCTGCAGATCATTGAAGAGAAAAAGCCGAAGGACACACCGAGGAAAAAAGCGCGGAAGCCCGCGCCAAGGAGAAGACAAATTGCGAAGCCCAAACGCTGAAGCCAGAATTTCCGCCCGCCTGTTCCCAGCGAAATCCGGGAGCGTCCCTATCGCCGTCGCCTTCCCCGAACACGGCTCCGGCCGCGCCTCCAAGATCGCCACCTGTCACCATTGCGGAGCCAAGCCGCTCATCGTCCGCAAATGCGGCCGCAACCGCCAGTGCGCCGTCTGCCACCACTGCGGATTCCACCACCGCGTGACCTTCCGATGACGCCGCAACCGTCGCACAGGAAGCCCGCGCGCCTAGTCGTCTACCAGTCGCCGCGCAACCCCAGCGAGCGCCAGCGCGGAATTCTCACCTTGCTCGCCGAAGGACTCACGCAGAGGCAAGCCGCCGCACATCTCGGCCTCAAGCCCCGCTGCGTCACCAGTGCCCTCGCCAACATGCGCGAACGCTACACCGCTCGTTCCAACGAAGCCCTGGTCGCCTTAGCCATCCGCCTGCAGTGGATCGAGATCGCCATCGACATCCACCAGGACGCGACCCCTCCCCCGCAAATGCGGTAAGGCGTCAATCGCAAGCGCATTTCAAAGAGAGGCGATGTTACAATTTCGTGCCCCCCTTGGAGGACTTTTTCAGTGCAGACCCTCGACCCGTATGATGCTTCGCAAGTCGTACTGCGCTACCAGAAACGCATCGCAGAGCACGGGGCGACGTTTGCCTCATTGTGTTCCGGAAGCGCAGAAAAACAGGCCATTCGGCACTCGGTCCACGCTTCCGCTCTTCGCGGCATAAACCCTTCGATCCTTGGAGTGGGATGCGGCCTGGGGGATTTCTACAAATACCTTACCGATCATGGGGTTGATTGTTCTTACTCCGGATATGACATCGTTCCTGAGTATGTCGAGGAATGCCGCCGCGCATTCACGCAGGCCACTTTTCACGTGCGCAATATCTTCGCGGATGGAATCGACGGCGATTACGATTCCATCGTCATGTCCCAGGTACTCAACAATCGCTACCAAAAATCGCAGAATGTGGAAGTGATGAGGCAGGCTCTGGAAATAGCCTTTCGCCACACTCATGTGTCCGTTTCGGTAGATATGCTATCCAGCTACGTCGAATTTCAGAACCCAGAAGTCTTCTACTACTCGCCCGAAGAGATTTTCCGCGCGGCAAAGGCTATTGCCCAGCGGGTCGTGATTAGGCACGACTATAGAGGCTTCGAGTTCTGCGTCCAGCTATTCCACGAAAGCGTTGATGGCTACCTGAAGTAGCGGCAGCCCCGTGTCGAATTATCCTCCCGGAGCGGTGGTGGAGAAATGTGCCAGGAGTCTCGTCAGGAATGCCAGCCGGTTCGCAGCTGACTCCGTTACACTAGAAGCGAATTTGATCAACCTTATGGGCGGCCCCGAACTCAGCATTGTCATCCCGGTCTACAACGAAGAGGCCGTGCTTCCGGCACTGGTCGCGCGTTTGCGCACCTTCATGGGGCGGCTTGCCCCTCTGGGGGCAGAAGTAATTCTGGCCGACGACCATTCGTCCGACCGGTCTCCGGAACTGTTGAAAGAAATCTGCCGCAGCGATCCGAGATTCCGCTTCGTCCGTCTTGCCAAAAATAGCGGAAGTCACGTGGCCATCCTGGCTGGGCTGGCGCAGGCGCGAGGCGAGTGTTCAGTTTTCCTGGCCGCCGATTTGCAGGATCCGCCAGAACTGATTTTACAGATGCTGGATCTGTGGCGGGCTGGCCATCATGTAGTGTGGGCCGTGAGAGAAGAACGCGAAGGTGTCTCGAAGGCCGACTTGTTCCTGGCCAACACCTTCTACCGCTTACTGAATCTCCTCGGCGAAGTGAATCTTCCTCCGCGAGGCTCGGACTTCTCCCTGCTGGACCGGAAGGTCATGGATGCGTTGCTGAAGTCAGCGGGAAGCAATCTAAGCCTCGGCGGCGAGGTCGCCCGGTTGGGTTTCTCCTCTGCTCAGGTCGCCTATACCAAAGCGAAACGGGCCGCGGGCACCGCCAAATGGACGCTCAAGAAAAAGTTGACGGCCTTCGCCGATGCGTTCGTCTCTTTCTCCTATGCCCCACTGCGGGCAATGTCCTACCTCGGAATGCTCTTCAGTTTTTTAGGATTTGGCTATGCCCTCGTTGTGGTCGTGGTGCGGCTGATGACGCGCACTCCAGTGCTGGGCTGGTCGTCCCTGATCATCGTGGTGCTCGTGCTGGGCGGGGTCCAGATGATGATGCTGGGCATCCTGGGTGAATACCTGTGGAGGACTCTGGAAGCCGCACGCCAGCGCCCAATCTATTTCCTGGAAGACTCGTCGGAAATGGATACCAGCGCCGACACGAAACCGCAGCAAGTGGGACGGCGCTTTGGGACGTAAGCGCCCTCGCCAACTTATGCCGACTAATCGGCACGCCCGCCGAAAGGACGGCGGCTCCGCGGTTGCCCGTCTTGACGCGGCGCGCCAGATAGAGTGGAATCCTGAGTGCAGTCGTTCAGGACCGGAGGGCACCGCCATGCCAACCGACACGACCTTAGTCATCCGCTGCCCAAATTGCATCGTGGGCATCGAGTTCAGACCGATGATCAGCTACAAGGACGGCCGCTTCATCTGCCGCGATTGCGCCCACACAGTCCGCCCCGGGAACCCGGCCTACACCTGCACCTGCCGCCCCTGCCTTCGGTTAACCTACCCAGAAAAAAAGCCGAATTAACACTAAAGTGTTTTCAGTTTTCTGCCGATACGCCCTCGCAGGAGGGCCTATGGCCAGCGAACGCAAATCCCGGAAGTCCCACAAAACCCTAAATTTGGAGATGGTTGAGCGATTTCGGAGGTGGCTCGTCGCTCAGAAGTATTCCCCTTCCACCCAGGAACGCTACAGCCGCATCGCCAGAAAGCTGTGTCACCACATCGGAAGAAGATCCCTGTCCTCGGTGACCCCGATGGGCATCGGAGACTTCTTAACCCACACCCTCCCAGACCGCTGGGCAGACAGCTATATCGCCGACCAACTCGGAGCGCTGAGGTCCTTCTTCGATTTTCTCTATCTCGGTGGCGTCGTCGACAGCGTGGCTCCGAGGTTCCTCAAAGCTCGCGCCCGAAGCAAGCCACTGCCGCGCGCCCTTACCGAAGCCCAGGTCAAGAAGCTGATCCGTGCCGCTGCACATCCTCGCGACCGAGCGCTAGTCGAGATGCTGTACGCCACCGGCTGTAGGATCGGGGAGCTCCGCCTCGCCCGAGTCGAGGATATCGACTTCAGAGGGCGTAGGTTCCGAGTCCGCGGAAAGAGGAAAGAGCGCGTCGTGTACTTCGGAGCCCACGCAGCGAAGAGCCTCAACACGTACCTCGGAGGAAGAAAGACGGGATACCTATTCCAAGACAAGATCGAGCCCCAGAAGGGATACATCACCCACAACGGCGCAACGTGGGTCGGCCTCTGGAAGGACTATCGCGCAGGACAGAAGGGCGGACAAAAACACAGCAAGCAGCTGGGAGATCGACTGCTCGTCTCACACGCTGAGGCCACCAGGCGATTCAGCGCGTTCCTGAAGAAGCAGAAGATCGATCTGTTCCGCTACAGACCAGAACGCCCGTTAAGCCGAAGCGCCCTGAGTTTCGTCATAAGGGAGATCGGACGGCAAGCCGGGATCCTCAAGGTCAGTCCTCACACACTGCGCCACAGCTTCGCGACCCATCTCTTAGAAAGAGGTGCCGACATCCGCGCAATTCAAGAGCTGCTGGGACACACGTACCTGACCTCGACGCAGATCTACACGCGGATCAGCAACAATGCCGTTAGATCAACATTCCACCAGTTCCACCCGCGAGGATGAGCCGATGAAAAAACACGACGAAAAGCTTCTCGACGATATTTTTCTCCAGCCGTGGTTCCTGCCTCAGCAAACCGCCCACGCGATCAGGAGACTCCTGCCCCCTGAGCATCGTCACAAGATGAAGTTCTACTTCGATGACTACGGGTGCATGAAATGCGGGAACAAGGACGCGCCCTACGGATCAAACGCGCTCTGCAAACTGTGCATGCAACAGGTGAAGCTGAAATTCTTCTTCGCCATCAAGAGACGCTGGACGGCAGCAAGCCC
>PMUM01000183.1 GCA_003166855.1 Acidobacteriaceae bacterium
TCAACGACCTGTGGAAGTACAGTGCGGGCGAATGGACATGGGTTAGCGGCGCGAACCTTGGCAACCAAACGGGAACCTACGGGACTCTGGGGACAGCCGCCCCCAGTAATGTTCCTGGAGCGCGAAACTTAGTTGTCATTTGGACCGATGCAGCGGGAAACTTCTGGCTCTTCGGTGGCAGCTTTGCGTCGTCGTCCGGGACTTCCGAATTCTTCAACGACTTGTGGAAGTACGAGCCCTAGTTTCTAAAATCAGCAACCAGCGAGCCGCCCAAACTTCGGGCGGCTTTTTTTTATGGATCAGGCGGAAAGGTGAAAGGAGGATAACTATCATTACCAGGCCTTATCACAACTTTGCGCCTTTTGCGCCAAATAGACGAAAGGAAAGGGCCCACCTCGGGGTTGCTGGTTCGCGTAATCAAGAGCATGGGCCACCGCTCCGATTACCAGCCCATTTGGCGCATCCGCTCAAGGATGATCGCGCTGTACTTATTCATGCGGTCGGGGCGTCGCTTCAGGGGAGCCGGCAGAATCGCGGCGAGCCGCGCCGCCTGTTCGCGGCCGACATTCCGGGGCGCGGTTTCGTCGTAGTAATGACAGGCCGATTCTGCTCCATAAATGCCGGGGCCCCATTCGACGACATTGAGGTATATCTCCAGAATGCGCTGTTTGCCGAGGACGAACTCGGCCACCGGTACAAGTGAGGCCTCCGCCCCCTTGCGGAGGAAAGAGCGGCCGGTTCCGAAGAACAGGTTTTTTACGAGTTGCTGTGTGATGGTCGAAGCTCCGCGAGTGCGTTCGCCCTCCAAATCGTCTTCGGCGGCGATTTGGATCTCGTGCCAATCGAATCCGTGGTGCTGGTAGAAGCGCGAGTCCTCTGCCGCGATTACAGCGTGCTGCAGATCGGGCGAGATTTGCCGGAGCGGAATGAATTTGTAGCGTTCGCGATACGGAGTGTGGTGAATCCTGGCTTGAAAGCGGCGCTGGATGTGCACCGCGGTTGTCGGCGGGTCGATCCAGCGGGCGGCCAGGAGGGTCAGGGCGGCAGCGGACCAAAGAAGTACTACGCCGATGACGATCCATCGAATCAGGGATCGGAGGGGGATCCTCCGAGGCGGGGTCTTGGTGTCTGTGTTCGGCGTTACGGTCACGTCTCAGAATAATAGCCGGGGCCGGGTTGGGCGAGTGGGTAAACGAAGCGCGGGGCGCGATGGGAGTACGAAGAGTCGCCTGATGTCATCGTCCGTGGTACCCACCCTTCGACTGCGCTCAGGGCAGGCTGCTTCGAACCCCGCGAAGCGTGGGGCAGCCATTCTTGTGTCGCACGTGGCACCAGACCTCAGTCCGTGCGGAGCGCTTTCATGGGATCGATCGACGCTGCTCTGTGCGCCGGTAGGAACGCGGCCACCAGGGCCAGGATCAACACGAACACGGCAGCCAGGGTCAGCACCAGCGGATCAAATGGGCTTACTCCGAACAGAAACGACTGCATTATCCGCGAAGCCGCGGCGGCGGCGAGCAATCCCACGACGCAGCCCACGAGCGCCAGTTTCGCGGCTGAGCGAAACACCAGGCTGAGAATTCCTGACCGTTGCGAGCCCAAGGCCATGCGGATGGCCATCTCCTGCACACGCAGGGCAGCCGAGAACGCGATCACGCTGTAGATGCCGAGCGCCGCGAGCAACACGGCCGCTCCGGCGAAGGCGGAGATCAGTACCGTGTTGAAGCGGCGTGGCGCCTCGCTATCGGAGACCGCCTGCTCCATCGTCTGAACCTGGGACAGGGGCAGTTGCGCATCGATGGAGCGCACGACTCCGCGGAGGCCGTTGGTCATCTGCGCGGGATCCATGGCTGTGCGCAGGGCAACGTAAACATTGTTGCCATTCAGATCCGTCGGCGAGGCCAGGGAGCCAACGGACTTTTCAAACTGTTCGACCGGCTGATACCACTCTTCCTTCGCCGGCTCGTCGGGCGACGACTCCATGACATCGGCGACTTCCCCAACAATGGTCAGCCATGGCGTCTGCACTTCCGGTGTTCCCAGGCGAATGCGCTTTCCGATGGGATCGGAACCGGGCCAGTAGTGCTGGGCGAGCTTGTGGTTGACGATGGCGACGAGCTGCGTCTCCGAGGTGTCGGCCGACGTAAAGAACCGGCCGCTCTGCAATGGAATTCCCATCGCTTGCAGATAATTTCCGTGCACCGCCACGAAGGTGGCGAGGTTCATGTTGGCGCCTTTGGGAGCAACATAACCCTCGGCGACGAAGGTGGAGTTACTGAAGTTGCCCACAGCAGGCAGATAGGTCGTAATCCCAGCAGACGTCACGCCCGGCAGTTGCTGCAGCCGGCGAAGCAGTTCGTCATTGAATCCATCGACCGCCGCTTGGGTCGCATATTGCGGACGCGGCAAGGAGTATGCAGCTGTCAGAGTATGGTCGGGACGGAACCCGAGATCGACAGCTCGCATCTTCTCGAAACTGCGCAGCAGCAAGCCGGACGCGACCAGAAGCACAAGAGCGATGGCGATCTCGCCGATGACCAACGCGGAACGCAGGCGCGCATGGCCGCCGCCGGCGGAGCCAGAACGTCCCCCTTCCTTGAGAGTGTCATTCACGCTGGTGCGCAATGCGGCGAAGGCCGGAGCCAGACCGCAAACCACGCCGGTAATGATCGCCAGAGTGATCGCGAACGCAACGACTTGCCAGTCGAGACCGATCTCGTTGATGCGAGGCAGCGTCTCGGGCAACCAGCTCACGCCAACGCGCAACGCGATGGCGGCCAGGGCCAAACCCAGCAGGCCTCCAGTCACGCTCAACACCAGGCTCTCGAGAATGGTTTGCCGCAGCAGCACCGTGGCGCGCGCTCCCAGCGCCAGGCGCATGGCGATTTCGCGGCGGCGGCGGATGGCGCGAACCAGCAGTAATCCGGCCAGGTTGGCGCAGGCGATGAGCAGCACCACCACAATCGCCAGAAATAATGTGCGGACTAACTGTCGCGCCTGCTCTACTGTTTCCTCGTGCAGCGAACGCACCATGGCATGGATGTGCAGACTCGACATGAAAGGCGGATAGCTGCGCATGATCTCTTCGGCTACGCGCTGCGCATCGCTCTGGGCTTGCGCCGCAGTGATTCCTGGCTTGAGGCGTCCCACCATATTGAAATTCCACCCGGAGGCACCGCCCGGACCGAGCTCCTGCTGGCCGAAGCTCATGGGGATCCATAGCTCGCTGCTATTCATGTGTCCCGGCGCCAGCGGAAATTCGAAGTTGCGCGGCATCACGCCGATTACTTCATACGGCTTTCTGTCGAGCAGAATCTTCGTCCCCAGCACCCGCGGGTCGCCGTGCAGGCGGTCTTGCCAGAGCGAGTAACTGAGCACGGCTACCTGCACTTTATTTTCATCTTCCTGCTGGGTGAAGAAGCGGCCTATGAGAGGCGCAACCTGCAGCGCCGGAAGCACGCCGCTGGAAAGCCGGGCGGCATTCACCTGCGCCGGGTTCCCAATGCCCGATAGTTCGTAGCCTGTTTGGATGTACCCGCCCAGACTCTCAAAGCTGTGGGTATCGCGGGTGTAAGCCTGAATGTCGGGGGCGGTGACGCCGGCCTCGCCGTTTCCTCCCACATCCGCGCCTTGCAGAATGTCTCCGATCTGGACGAGCCTCTCGGAATTCGGAAACGGCAGAGGCCGCAGCAGCACGCCCTCGACGATGGAGAAGATTGCGGTCGTGGCTCCGACTCCAAGGGCGAGCATCAGCACCGCCGTGGCCGTAAAGCCCGGCGACTTCAACAGATGGCGGACCGCGATCCGGAGGTCATGGAAAGGCATAGGCATCCCCGTGAACGGACTGAGTCGTCGGATCGACAGCATCTGATGGCCCAAATGCTGGGTTCGCCTAAGTGATTGTTTGCTCGATGTCTACGGGGTAAAGAGTGGATGAGGAATCCGCCAAAGCGTCCGGATTCCGAAAGGCTCTGTCCGCAGGTGGACACCGCTTCGCCGGTGGAGGGGTGATGGATCTGCGTTGTGCAAGCAGTCCGGATTCCCGCCCTTCGAAAACTGCGCGAAGGACTGCGCACCCACGGTCTTGCTGATGCAAGGGAGGCCAAAACCCCGGGCTGCCGTGCCCTACTTCTTTTTCTTTCCTTTGGCGGGCTTCGGCGCGAGCTTAGGGGCGGGAGTGTGCGCCGCAGGCTTTGCGGGCTTATGTGCGGGCGCGGCGGCCTTGGATTTTTCGGGAGCTTTCGCTGGTGCCTTCACGGGGGGTGCTGCGGGCGGCGCTGATGGCGCCACTGCAGGCGCGGCCTTACCCTTCTTCCCTTTTGGACCGGGCTTGCCTGCCGGTGCCACTACAGCGGGCGTTTCAGCGGCGGCCTTGGCGGCGCGTCCTCGCCGCGGTGCTGGCGGCGGAGGAGGCGGAGGAGGCGCAAATGGCTTCAGGAATTTCAACGTCTCGGTGCGCGAGCGCAGCTTGCCGTCGAGCAAGAGCATAAACACGTCATGCGCCAGCTTCGGATACTCCGGCAATTGCGGCGTGATCAGCAACTCCGTCATCTCCGGCAACGGAATCTTCTGCTGCACCTGACGCCACTTGGTGAGGTAGTTCTTGATCTTCTGCTCGACCGACTGCTGCTTCGCCGTGACCGCCAGGAACAACACCATCTCCGGACGGGCTGACGAGAGCAGTTGCCACGTACGCGACGGAGTCGCTGCCTCTTTCCCCATCAAGCGTTTCGCCAGTTCCTTCGCGTGATCTTCAATATCGCGCCAGGCCTCGACCAGATCCTTGCGCGGAATCATCTTCTGAATATCCGCAACGTCTTTGTCGGAGAAGTGTGAAGTCAGGAAGTACATGAAAGCGGGGCCGGCGTCGGGAGCGTATCCCATGTCGACCATTTGCTGCCGCGTCTTCATCAACTGCGTGATGCCGTTGGTGTCGACCTTGGCGACGGTCCAGTGGTCGTGCAGGATCGTGAGCCAGCCTTCCTTCTCGAGCATCTTCACGACGTGCAGCGGATCGTCTTCGTGCGCCAGCGCGGCGATCTCGTGGCCGATCGACGAGCGCAGAATGTGGTCGATGTATTTGCCTTCCTTGGCAGCGTCGTAACGGGCCTGCGTGCGCTCTTCCAGCACCCAGTGGAAGCGCGCGGCAAACCTCGTCGCACGGATGAGCCGCGAAGGATCTTCCAGAAACGAATAGTTATGCAGAATGCGGATGACTTTGGTCTCGATATCCGCCACGCCGTTGAACGGATCGAGCAGCAGGCCGCGCGATCCTTCATTCAGCGAGAGCGCCATGGCGTTGACCGTGAAGTCGCGGCGGCGCAAGTCGTCGTGGATCGTAGCCGCCGTAACAATCGGAGGCTTGCCCGTCTTCTCGAAGCGCTCCGTGCGCGCCATGCTGATCTCGGCGCGGGCATTGCCCGGCAACGAGATGAAGATGGTGCGGTTGTCCTCTTCGACGGCCGTAATCTTGGCGCCGACCTTCTCCAGATCCTTTTGGAGCTTGAGAGGATTTCCCTGGACGGTGAAATCGAGGTCGCGGATGGTAAATCCGCTGATGATGTCCCGGATCGCGCCGCCGGTGAGGTAAAGATTCATGCCCGCGGCGCGGGCTACGTCTTGCACCAGGCCGACGCCCTTGAGTTGGTCCGGCGTCAACCGGATTTCCATCGTGTAAATGTAATCAGCCATTCGCTTTAGGCGGCGGTCAGGGCCTGTATCTGGGCGCGATCCAGATGCGATCGCGACCGGGGGAGGACCGAACAAGCCAGTAAAACTAGCCAACTTTCCACAAGATTTCCACAGCCCTGGAGGCCGCACAATCTGGCCCCTCAGCCACCCGGATGCAAGTGGCTTAATCCAAAGTACTTATGCGAAGTGAAAACTTTGCGGCAAGCTAAAGAAAATAACACAACGTTTACATTTTGGCTACTGCCAAGGCGGATTCCGCGAGTTTCCCCCGAAAAAGTGCGAGAATCAGGAGCGGCCTTCCCAGGGGAGCGGTGGAAGAGCGGCGCTTTAGCGCCGCGTAAAAGCGTTCCGAATGAACTTGGGCTTTAGCCCCTGACCGACATCGCAGCGCGAACTATGCCCTCAACGCACAAGAAAGTGATCGTCCGCAAGATGGACCGGGATTCTGTCTCGGGCTACGTGTCGCCGACCCAGTTCGTCCACGAGGGCAAACTCGAGCTTCTGAATACTTCCGGCACGGTCATCACCATGGACCTGCGCGAGATCAAAGGTGTCTATTTTGTACGCGAGTTCGGAGACTCGGAATCACTGACCCGCAAGACGTTCACTTCTCGTCCGCGTTCTGAGGGCTTGTGGGTGCGGCTGCGCTTCAAAGACAGCGAGATTCTCGAAGGCCTGATGGCCGCCGACCTCACGCAAACCACGCCCGAAGGATTTTTGGTGAACCCTCCCGACCAGCGCTCCAACACGCAGCGCATCTTCGTGCCGCGGACGGCGCTGGAGTCACTGACGGTGCTGGCCGTGATCGGCGCCACGCGTCGGCAGCGGCGCGGCGGGACGCAGGATCAGCGGCAGGTGCCGATGTTCGAGGAGTAGCTCTCCGACCGCCTCGGACTCAAACGCCGCTGCATCACCAGCGCCCTCGCCCAAAACGCGCGAACGCTACACCGCCCGCTCCGACGAACCCCTCGTCGCTCTGCCATCCGCCCGCAGTGGATCCAGATCGTCATCGGTATTCACAAGGAGGTGACGCACCCGCCCGCCCGCCGCAAATGTGGTAAGGTGTCCACACTCCGTGAAGTCCTAAACAGCGGTCAGGAGTCCTTCCGTGCGGGAAGAGACTCCTCCAGAACCAATCTGTACCTATTGCAAGTGTTCGATCACCAACAAGCAGTGGCCCTACAAGACCCTCAGCTCCGGTGAGAAGGCCCACCTCGCCTGCTACCTCGAACACATGGAAGACGACGAGACGAAACCCGCGCCCTGACGAGCACGCGTGGGGACTGACCGGCTCAACGAGCGTAATGGCGATATTTCGCCAACAACCGGCATAGTTTCCGGTTTGCTGACGATCCAACCGGTGTCGCTAAATACCTCGCCACTAGGCGGATGGACTAGCGATCTGCAAGCTTCAGAGCGAGATCTAGCTGCTCATCAATGCCACGGAGCAGAGCGGTGATTCTGGTTTTCACCACATAATCGGGAATGGTCCCCCTTCGTTTCCCGCCATATCCGGGGACCGCATTCCAGTACCCATACACGGGCAATCTCATCTGCAGCCTGGAGTGGGGCAGTGTAATGGTAGGCATCTTGCCCGAACTGTTTCCGTAGTACCCTCCGCCCGTCTCCTCTCCGATGAAGGTAGCTCGCTTCAAGTGGTGCAGCACAGCGCAAAAGTCGGCGGAGCCCGAAAAAGTGCCGCCGTCAGTCAGAACCAGCAGCTTGCCTGTAAACGGATATTTTCCCGGCGTTTGCTCTGTCAGAGCAGGATGCATTTTTGCAGTCAAAGAGTAGTTGCCCGCCGGGTTCGGCGTGACGTATTCCCGCAGCCGGTCCTCAAACTCTACGCTCCAGCCAAATTGCTCCCCGAGAGACAACGTGGCTGGCCTCACATCCACATGGTCGAGGTAACGAAACGGCTTGTTCGTCAAGTACGACAGGAGCATCGCGACATTCATATCGTCACCGCCCCCGCTGCCGCGCAGGTCGATGATCAGATCTTTCGTCCCCTTTTCGCGTAGAACCTTAAACGTGTCCTCGACTTGCCTCGGAAAATCGTCCCCGGTTAGATGCCCGATACAGATCTCCGCAATCTCCGGATCTTTGAGAAAGCGCACCGAGAAGTTGTCGCGCGACCAACCCATCAATTTGGCAATGCTGGCATGAATCGTGTCATTCGCTGGATTACGATTTGCTCTGCTTTCAGCATCCGTCACGCCCACGAGTTTGGCGACCACCGGCATCCCTGTCGCATCTTTGGCTTTGACCGTGAACTCATCTGTCTGCTCGAAGAACAGCCAGTAGTACTTAGAAAGCTCGCCGAAATCCCTCCACTTACCCGTTTCGATGTCGCCATCGCCCGAGAGCGTGGGCCAGATGCGCCGAATGATCTCTGCTGCGGGATGCCCGTTGACTTCAGTGATTTCCATTCCGGGGCGGATCGTCCCGTTGTCCGGGGTGTCATTGAACAGAACAACCAGCCGCTTGTCCTCCACTAGAATGCGCAACGGGAATCTCCGAGCGTTCTTCATCGTCGCCTGCGTCTCATCATCCGGGATCATCTTTGTGTGGCCGCAATGGATGCGCGCGATGATCTCCGATGTCACTGCCAGAAATTCCGTTCTCGTCAAGGAACGGTCCAACTTCGCACGTTGAGTGGCGAACGTTCTATCCATTTCCACCTTCGTCGAATATCTGTACAGGCCGGGGTGGGCCTCCTCCAGCATCATGCGCATCAGATCGAAATCTGCCTTCAGCTCAGCTGGCGTCAGGTCCCCAGTTGCTCTCGGCGTTTGAGCTACGGACTGGACCTGCGCGAAAGAAATAGCTGGCTGAGCTACTACTGCTGTAGTCGCAATAAATGCAAGCAGAATAGAAAGGACGACTGTCGGCGCATACACTGCCGTAGGTGTGGCTGGTATCCGTGATCCCAAACGACTCATCCGTGGACTTCCTCCCTCTCGTTTCTAGGCAATACGTCAAGCAGGTCGATCTTGTTCAAACTTTGTTTGATTGCTGCAGCAAGGATTTCTCCTGAGTGGACATGTGTTGTGCCTGAGGGCGCATCACGGCTATTTGGCGAGGAATTAACCATCGCTAGTACGCAAACATGTGCTACTCGCAGATGGTGGAGCTGGGATAGCCCCTGGATGTCGGGCAAACCGGCATTAACTGTTGTAACCAGGCGTGGCTGTTGAAAAACTCACAGGAAAATCGCCGAAAAAACTTTGCGATAGGAAGCCCTACGAACGACGATCTCCGTTTTGATAGACATCTTCTATGT
>PMUM01000070.1 GCA_003166855.1 Acidobacteriaceae bacterium
GCACCTGTGGATCATCTTCGTGCTGCTCCCTGTGGTGCTGGGCATCCTATTCGCAATCCTGTACGCTGTGGTGAAACCATGACACAACAGTCGACCCGCGGTTGGAACGCATCGTCATCTTCCTCACTCCTGAGAACTACCGTGAGAACTTCAACGCTCTGCGACATCTCAAGTTCGAGCGAACGATTGCACGGGAAGATTCGGCTAACAGGGATTTCTGCGTCGTGAAGCAGTGCAAGGTCAAGCCGTGACACTACCCCATACACTGTGGTCATCCCGCGATTTCTGGGTCTGCGATGCCGTTTAGCCGTCGGGGGTGAAGTGAGGAATCTGAGGCGGATCGAAAAGTGAAAGGAGTTGCAAAATGGTTGTAATGAAAGCAAACAGCGAAACCGAAATGATTTTATCGAAGGATGTTGAATTCGATACCTACGCTGAAAAGGTCGCTTTCTTGAAGGGACTTAAATATGAAAACGTGGAGAACATCGAAGTTTTGGCTATCGCTTTTCACGACGCACCCGATTTCACCACAAACGGAAAGCACGTTGTCTCTGTCTGCTTTCAAGCCGTTAACTCTTAGAATGCTCCTTGACTATATGCTTGTCAGCTTCAGTCTCTAACGCCCTTCGCTTTTTTGTCCAGAATTTAGCTTGTTATATTTTAGTGGGTTTATCTGGATTTCAAATCTTGGGCAAATGGTGCAGACCCAAACGTCGGGTGTAGTGCTTGTTTTGAATATCTTGTAGATGTTTGGCTCCGACATTACCCTGATCGTATCAAATCTGCACTCAGATTCTCAGAAAAACAGGCTTCGGACGCCGAACTCGCGGAAGGCGGGCGTTAGGTGCGGTTTCTTTGTAACGCAGTTGTGTGAGGGCGATTCGCCCTCAATCCAAATGGAAGGAGGTCGGATGGAATGCAATATCTCAGACAGTTCGATTCAAGATCCGGTAGAAGAACGGCTCCGGCTTTCTTCTTTGGCACATATTGCCTATTCCGCTAACAGCGGGAAATCCACTACACTAGCGCCGGGACAGTCGAGTCAACGGATCGGAGAACGATCAATGGCTCGACGCAGGTATCTGTTTCCACCCTCAATGTTTTGAATGTACCATTCGGACATATCATCATGACCTCAACAACAGCGCCAACGACGGTTTCCGTCGAGGACTTGATGACGAGAGGCTACTTTCCAGATCGGATCATCCCGCCTGTTAACTCTCTCGCTCTTTCGATTGCGATTCCGGATATCTTGGCGTACACCCAACCCAGAGTATTGGAAATCCTGAAGAAGGGGGCAGGAGCTGGATTTCAGCGCAGTCAGTGCGTTACCCATTCCGTGCCCAAGCGTAAGCACCTACGCAGAGCTCTCTCTATTCCGAACCCGCTGCACCAAAGTATTTTGTCCACCGAAATAGCTAGTAACTGGCAGACGCTCGAAACATTCTGCGCTCAATCTCCAATATCATTAAGCGTTCCAAAGCCAAGCGTGGAACGCGCCTTGGAAGCAACAAATGGCCTGAACAAACAACCGATATTTAGAGCTCAACGATCCGTCGGTGCCCGATATTTGTTGAAGACTGACATTGCTCGCTACTATCCTTCGATTTATACACACAGCGTTCCGTGGGCTCTCCATCGCAAGGATGTCGCGAGAGCCGACAAAAAATACAACCTCTTAGGCAACAGACTTGATCTCTGGCTGCGGGAGACGCAGGATAAACAGACTGGGGGGATTCCGATCGGTCCCGACACTTCCTTCCTTGTCGGCGAGGTCCTCGGGACTGCGATGGATCTAGCATTACAGTCCAAGCTGCCCTCCCTGCGGGGAACGAGATTAATTGACGATTACTCTTTGTACTTTTCAACGCTATCAGAGGCAGAAGAGGCACTAGCCGTTCTCCATGAAGTCTCCCGTGAGTTTGAACTTGAGATAAACGATCCCAAGACCGATCTTATCCCGTTGCCGGAGCGGCTAGAGCCGCCGTGGAAGAGTGATCTCAGAAATCTTGTTATTCGCGAAAGCGGACAGCCTCAGGCGACGGACCTACTCACGCTTTTCGATCGCGCATTTGAACATGCTAAGAATTTTCCTGCCGATAGTGTCCTAACCTACGCGGCAAAACAGACGTTGAGTGCGAGCATCACGGACGAGAATTGGAGCTTCTGCGAAGCATTGCTTCTGAAGGCAGCCCTTGGCGAGCCCAGTATGTTGTCAGTTGTGGCCGATATCTATGACAAGTATGCGGCTTACCATACGAAGAATGAGGCGCTCGGGGCGGCCCTAGAGAGCATCTGCGCTTATCACGCTCCTCTTCAACAAGGGAACGAAGTAGCGTGGGCGCTCTGGCTGGCGAAGAAGATGAACGTAAAGATCTCGCAGGTCGTCGCGGATAAGATCGCGAGCCTTGATGATGATGTCGTCGCGCTTGTCGCTCTGGACTTGAATCATTTGGGTTTGCTCGACGCGTCCGGATTTGACAAATGGCGCGACCACATGGCGTCTGCGAATCTATATGACAATCACTGGCTAGTTGCTTACGAGGCGCACGAGGAGGGCTGGCTGCCTTCAAGTACCGGCGACGATTACATTGCAGCAGATGGTTTCTTCTCTATTCTTCGTGCCCACGGGGTACGGTTCTACGGAGCGGGCCTAGCCCCGACGGCGAGCTTTTTTGACTATGTGGAGAAAGAAAATGTAACCACAATGCTCAAAAAGGCCTTAGGCCATCTACCCTCAAAATCGGGTGACAGCGAAGCACCAGTCGGGTCGTAGTTGGCGCAACCTCGCCATTACATTCATTGGGGCTGTTCATTCCTCGTCCTCAAACCACTCGACATCAGCCCAACGATTCTCAGGGACGTGCGCCGTCAAGAGACGTGCCCGGTCTGCGATGCGTTGATACGCCTTCGTTTGTCGTCATCGGTTCCCCAGCGACTTCTTGACCTTTCCTTTTGGCAGTGCGAGGGCCGACGTGTTGTTCTTGCCGTTCTTGCTTGCACAGAGTTCGCTCCACCACTTCTCAATTGCGGGCCGTGAGAATCGCAACATCTTGGCACCGATTTTGACAAACGGAATCGGGTAATGGCTCCGACGTTGTGCCCGCTCTCCGGTCATACGCCGGACGGAAGCCCGGTCTGTTTGCAGAAACGCCGCAACGTCGCCAACAGTCATCACAGGGAGGCCTGTGTCCTTCTCCTCAAACTCAAGTTTAATTTTGTTGTCTGCTTCAGAAATCTTTATCGTGAAACTTCGGTCGAATTCTCGTTTGAGTGCTTTGAGGACTTGATTGTTCTTGAGGATTTCAACCATTTTCTCTTGGCCCTTAGTCATTGTTTCCCTCCAGCGACCTTCGCTCTGCTGCGCTCACGGGCGTTCATCGCCAGCTTGTTTTCCTTGTCCACGAAGTAAGATTTCATGACAACGTCAATGGAGTTGCCCATTGCCTTCGAGACTTCCTCAGCAGACCATCCATCGTGCACGAGGAGAGTTCCGAATCCTCGTCGCAATGCGTAAAACGCATACCCCTCCCAATTCATTTTGTTCTTTTCGCAGTTCGGTCGGATGATTCGGTCACTCAGAAGGTTCATGTTGACCGGATTGCCGTCACGATTCGGGAAGGCCCAACCCGACTCGGGTCGTTCGTTTGTTTCCCACCACGCTTTGAGAACCGGGGTCAACTTGTCTCTGAACGGCACGATTCGGTCTTTGCCCGTTTTTGTGGTTGGCTTCTCTTTGCCGTAGACGTACGCCTTGCAAACAGTGATGGTCGCACTCGTGAGGTCAATCGACTGCCATTGGAGGGCAGCAATCTCGCTAGGTCGCAGGCCCGCCCAGATGCCGACAGCGAGAACACATTGGGCAAGTTGCACGTTCCAGTCGCTCCGGCCATTGCGGTCTTTTTCGAGGTTCGCTATCATCGCCTCGACTTCCTTTTCGGTGAACGCTTCCCCCTGTTCGGCGTCGATGACAGGCACGCTTGAGACTTTGATTTCACGCCACGGGTTGTGCTTGCAATATCCAAGTTCAGTTGCGCGGGCAAAGATTCCGCTTGCAGATGAGTGAAGATGACGGATGGTGTTCAGTCCATACGGTCGGTCGTCGTCAGTCCGCCGGAGATTCTGGAGGAACTGGGCACCGATGTACGGTTCA
Organism: Acidobacteriaceae bacterium; assembly: GCA_003166855.1. Lineage (GTDB taxonomy): Bacteria > Acidobacteriota > Terriglobia > Terriglobales > Acidobacteriaceae > Sulfotelmatobacter. Next base: position 4,154 of record PMUM01000070.1, read on the forward strand.
TAGTTCTTGAAGGTCTTCGTCCCGTTGAAGTGGTCTGCGAGGTACGTGTCCCAATATCGTTTGTAGGAGACCAGAGTTGTATGACTTTTCTGCCCGGTCTTGACGAGTTCCTCCAGCCACGGCAGAAAGACCGTCTCGTAGAACGCAGTCACCGTCATCTCGCCGCTGGGAGCCACAGGCACCACCGCTTCAATCGCGTGTTCCCATTCCTCAATCTGGCGCTGCTTGGCGACGGCGAGTTCCTGAACACGCCAGTGACTCTTCGACGGATATGTGTCGTTCTTGCGGGCGAGAAGAACAGACTGCTGAACACGGAGGGGAGTTCCGTCAGCCTTCAATTTCTCAAGCCGCTTACCGTCCTTGAAGGAGACCTTCGCATACCCCTTCAGGTGGAACCCGCCATTCGCTTCGATGATGACCATTTTTTCCTCCCCTTGACAACTCAAGTATCCCACGAACCAAGATACAAGTCGAGGAAAACAGAGAACGAATCGTTCAAAATACAGGTACTTAGGTAACATTAGCATGCTCGGCCAGACCATCTCGCACTACCGCGTCATCGGGAAGCTGGGTGGTGGCGGGATGGGCGTTGTCTATAAGGCCGAGGACACGTCACTCCGACGCTTCGTTGCCCTCAAGTTCCTGCCCGAGGGGGTGGCTCAGGATCCGCAGGCTTTGGACCGTTTCCGCCGCGAGGCCCGCGCGGCTTCTGCGCTAAACCACCCGAATATCTGCACGATTTATGAAATCGGCGATCATGACGGAAAATCATTCATTGCCATGGAGTTTCTGGATGGGCTGACCCTGCGCCACCGCATTGCAGGCAGGCCGTTGGAAAGCGAGATGATTGTTTCGCTGGGCATCGAGATCGCCGACGCCCTCGATGCTGCACACGCCAAGGGGATCGTCCACCGCGATATCAAACCGGCAAACATATTCGTCACCGAGCGCGGGCACGCCAAGGTCCTCGACTTCGGCTTGGCGAAGGTCGGCCTTGGCACCGCGGGCGACATTGTTTCTGCCATCCCAACAGCTACGGTGGAGGAGTTGCTGACTAGCCCCGGCACTGCAGTGGGCACAGTCGCCTACATGTCACCGGAGCAAGTGCGAGGCAAGGAACTGGATGCCCGGACGGACCTGTTCTCGTTCGGTGTAGTGCTGTATGAGATGGCCACAGGTACTCTGCCATTTCGCGGAGATACCTCCGGGGTCATGTTCGATGCCATCCTGAATCGAGAACCCGTCGCACCGGTGCGACTGAATCCCGACCTGCCCACGAAGCTCGAAGAAATCATCAAGCGCGCAATCGAAAAAGACCGCGATCTACGCTACCAGCACGCGTCTGATCTGCGAGCGGAATTACAGAGGCTCAAGCGCGACAGCAGCTCAGGTCGGATGCAACTATCGCCTTCAGGAAAAGAGGGACAGCCGGAACCGGCGCCCCGTCCTCTTACGTCGCCAGTGGCCACACGACTGCCACGAGGAAACGCCTACTACTATTATGCTGCGGCTGCACTTTTTGTGCTGGCAGTGGTGGCAGGAGCGTTTCTCCTCTACCGTTCCTCTGGTATCAGCCCAGCCGCGAGCAAGGATTGGACGCAGCTTACCTTCTTTACCGACTCGGCCGTTTACCCGGCTCTCTCCCCGGATGGACGCATGCTGGCGTTCATCCGCGGAAATGACTCATTCTTTGGCCCGGGACAAATTTACGTCAAGTTTTTGCCAGACGGCGATCCGGTTCAGCTCACGCACGACTCCATGTCAAAGCTAAGCCCCGCGTTTTCTCCGGATGGCTCACGCATTGCCTACGGCACGGGGCCGCCTTTTGACGAGTGGGAAGTGCCGGTTCTCGGCGGCGAGCCCCACATCATGCTACCCAATGCGTCGTCTTTGACATGGATCGGTCGTGGAAGGCAGCTGCTGTTTTCTGAGATCAAGGAGGGGCTGCACCTGGTGGTTGTGACCACCGATCTCGGCCGGGGACAAAGGCGGGAGGTTTACGCGCCTCCCGGCGACCGCAGCATGGCGCATCATTCTTATCTTTCTCCGGACGGGCGATGGCTGCTGGTGGTGGAGATGGACAATCGAGGCAATATTCTGCCGTGCCGGGTTGTTCCTTTCGAGGGCGGTGGAAACGTGAGAATCGTGGGTCCCCCGGATAGCACATGTATAGCGGGCGCCTGGTCCGCGGACGGCAAATGGATTTACCTGAACGCAAGAAAGGGTGACAAATTCCAAATTTGGCGGCAGGGTTTTCCAGACGCCGAGCCGGAGCGGGTGACTTCGGGGCCGACCTCGCAAGAAGGTATAGAGATGGCCGCGGACGGCAAATCATTCATTACGTCCGTTGGATCGCGAGACAGCACGGTTTGGCTCCACGACAAGGATGGGGACCACCAGATTTCCTCGGAGGGAAATGCGGTGGCCCCCTCGTTCTCTTCGGATGGAAATAAGCTTTATTACTTAATGGCAAACGGTCAAACCCCTGGTTACGAACTGTGGGTCAAAGACGTGATCGGCGAAAAAGTCGAGAAGGTACTGCCGGGCTACTCCATGGAGGGCTACTCGGTCTCTCGTAACGGCAAAGAAGTCGCTTTCGCAATGAGCGATCCAAGCGGCCATTCCAGCCTGTGGATCGCGGCTACCGACCACCGCTCATCCCCGAGGCGCATCTCCTCTGCTGGAATAGAGACCGAAGATTCCCCTTTTTTCCTACCCGATGGTGACCTGATTTTTCGCGCGGTCGAAGGTGGGTCAAATTTCCTCTATCGCATGAAAGTAGATGGAAGTGGACGCCAGAAGGTATCCCTGCAACGCATCTTCGATCTCAAGGCGGTATCGCCGGATGGCCGTTGGGTGATTGCCAGCATCCCGATCGCCGGCGAAGAGCACACGGCTGAGTCCACCGCGTTGGCAGTGGATGGAAGCGCGACGGTTCCCCTGTGCCCGGGCTATTGCTTCATGACTTGGAACACTGCTGGGACCGTCATGTTTCTTTACTTTCCGTCCCTGTTCAAGGGCACTTACCCGATGTCAGTGAATCATGACACAGGGCTTCCGACGCTGCCCCCGTCCGGATTCGGGCGATTGGCGGATTTGGCAAACGCGAAAACGGCTGCCGTGATCCCTCGGCAAGTGGATTCGATCGTCAACTCATCCGTCTACGCCTACACCCAGGAGAATGCGCGCCGCAACCTCTATCGCATTCCGTTGCCGTAGTGTCCCGTTTCAAGGCCCGCACATGCCGACATGCATCCTGGCGGGCTCGGGTGAGACGATGGAGGCGGCCCGCGTCCATCGGCGATTATCCAAAATTGCTGTAAGCACGCCTTTACACGGTTTTGACCAGTGGTCAATGAGCGTAATCGGGATATTTCGCCAGCTACACGGGAAAGCTCTCAAAGGCAAATCCCCAAACTAGCATACGGGCGGTACACTCAAGGAGCAACGAGCGTGTTACTCTTATCGGAGCCGAATCCGACTATCCCTTGGTGGTTTCATGAACCTTCGGAAGTATTTGAACCTCGTCTTCCTGTGCACTGCCGGAGTTTTCCTAGCTGGGCCCTCAATTCTGATTGCACAGCTGTCCGACCTTCCGATAAAGCCCGGCCTCTGGGAGACTCATGTAAGTACCAAAGCCGGCTCTTCGCCGAATATGGACCGCGACGCCCAGTCTTGTTTTTCCGCTGGGACGACGCTCGGCGACTATCTTAACAGCGACGAACAAGGGGGCCGCGGGCACCACGTGCAACGTCAGCAACAAGATCCATACTGCTCACGGGATCTCGTTTGACACCGTTTGTAATGGCCCGAGCATTGCCTCCAAGGGACACATCGATTTTCAGTTGACCGATGCAGAGCACTTCAGTGGGACCAGCCACACGATGGTGACCGGTACTGCCCAAGGCAAGCCTCTGAACATGGCAATCGACAAAAATTTCACCGCGAAGTTCCTGGCCTCGGACTGCGGCGCCGTCAAGCCGTTAGTTGTACCGTCTTCGCCCGGCAAGTAGGGGCCTACACCTGCTGCGTTGAAAAACTCCATTTTTCTCAAAACAGCGAAATTTGGGGGATAGAAAATGTCTAGGAAAATACAAAAGGTCGTTTGTAGAGCTTCCTAGCGCAAAGTTTTTTCGACCAGTTTTGAGAGATCGAGTTTTTCAACAGCCACGGGATATAACACCAGTCAGGATTCGTCCACCCCACGCAAAGGCTACCGCACTGAGTGCAGCCGTGAATTTGGCGACGCGAATCTCCGCTTCTCCCCTTCGCTATAAGAACGTAGAATGCGATTTCTGGACGAGTGAGGTGATACCGTGAGAACAGAGCTGTGCATTGGCATACTCGCTTTGTCAGCATTGCTGCAAGCCCAGGAGCCTCCCCCTTCTAAGACGGCCGCCTGTTTAGTTGTGGCGCGTTACGGCACAGAGGGCCCGTTTTTCTATCGGGACCAGTACGGAGTCCAGGCTGACCACTTGCACCTTGCGTACTGTGGCGACGAACTCAACCTGGTATTGAAAAGCGGTGTCAAAGTCGTGGTGTACGACGTAAAAGAACACGAGTCGTTTGCAGAGGCACGCAAATCCTGCTTTCTTACTGCAAAGCAACTACCCCATTGAAATGGTCGATGATGTGGGTGGTCAATGGTCAGTGAGTATAAGGCTCCCTCACGGAATGCGCGGGAAATCAATGGGCGCGGCAGTGGACTCCCTGACAATCAATTCCGGCTTGACCTTGCGGTGAACGGGACTGACCGTAGTGTTCTTGCGATGGGCTCGAATGGCCTCCATCAGAATTTCCGCTCCCATCGAAGCCAGGTTTTCCATGTGTTCCCGCACGCTAGTTAGGGCGGGATTGTAGAAAGCAGCGGCGGGAATATCATCGAATCCGATTACCGAACAGTCCAGGGGCACCCTCATTCCGGCGCTGATTAGCGCTCGGATAGCGCCGAAGGCCGTCATGTCGTCGAAGGCCACCAGCGCTGTGAAGGGGAGCTTTAGGTTCAGCAACTCCTTGGTACATTCGTAACCCCCTTCATAGCTCGAGAAAGGATCACTCAATGTCACAACCAGCCGGGGATCGAGTTCCAATCGGGCTGCGGCAGCAAACGCGCAAATTCCATCCCATTGGTGTTGGCTATCGACAATCATCTTGGGGCCGCGGATAAAAGCAATCCTTCGGTGGCCCATTCGATAGAGATACTCGAGGGCCTGCTGGGTGCCCGCTTCGTTGTCGGTGGCGACCCAGCTCAAGGCGTCGGTCTCAGGCTCCCGGCCCAAAATGACAGATGGGATCTTCCGGCTTTCCAAGGCGCTTAGAAGCTCCGTCTCAAAAGAGAGCGAGTTGGCGAGAATGATGAGCCCTTCGACGCGCCGTGCCAACAGAACATTGAGGTATTTTTTGAAGAGCGAGCGGTTATTCTGGATATCCACCAGAAACGGAAGATAGCTCGATCGCGAAAAGCTGTTTTCGATCCCGCGCAGAATCTGAGCGCAGTACGGATCTGCGATATCTGGCACCATCACGCCGATGGTATGGCTGCGATGGCTCCGAAGAGCCTGCGCGAAAGGATTGGGGTGGTAGCCCAGTCCTTCCGCAACGTGGATGATGCGCTTCTTGGTTGATTCCGGGATATACGTTGCCAAGGGAGCGTGGTTTAACACCATGGACACGGTGGTTGCCGAAAGCCCGCATTCCTTTGCGACGTCCCGAATGGTGACCACAGCACTTGTCTTCGCTTTGGATCGCGTCACCGTATCATCCTTCTGAACCCCATCCACCGATCCATGCTGCTATCCCGGACGAAACAGATTCCGTTTACAGACTATTCTCTTCAGCATACCCGCGTCGGGTGGCAGTTATGATGCACGCTCTGAATCTAAAAAGTGTACTTCAACGCGAACTCGATCTGGCGATTGTCCGTTGCCGTGTTCGTGATCGCGGCCCCTCCCTGCACATCGACATAGACTGACGTGCCTCCTCCGGGCAACCCGAAATTCGGATGGTTGAAGAGATTGAAGAACTCCGAGCGGAACTCGATCTGTTGCGATTCTCGAATCTTGAAGTTCTTCTGCAGAACCAGATCGAAGTTAACCAGCTTGGGGCCGCGAATGTCTCCGATCTTGGCGTTGCCAAAACTGTGCGCGGATTGCTGCCCCGCAGCCAGCCCAGGTGCGACGAATGCCGCCTGGTTCACCCAGCAATCCAGAGTCTGATGTCCCGGTTTGGAGCAGGCATAGTCGGTACCCTGCGACGCGGTATTGAACGAAAAATCGTAGGGATTGGCAATCTGGTCTGGACGATAGCTGAAGCTGCCTGTGTTGCTCAGGTCGGTCGACATGACGGCATTCGCCGCCTCGCCAGTTTGCGCGGAAGTAATGCCTGCAAGCTGCCATCCCCCGAGGAATGCGTCCAGGACTCCGTGTGCGTCTCCCATGAACTGGCGCCCGTGGCCGACCGGAATTTCGTAGAGGTAGCTCACTGACAATCGCTGCCGCAAGTCTGGAGCCACAGGTCCGTGCTCGAGATTTGGAAAGTACGAGTTTTGCACGTACCCGCCTACGTTGCCATCCGCATTGCCCAGGTTCTTGGCAAAGGTGTAGGCGACCAGCATATTGAACCCGTGCGAAAAGCGCTTGTTCAGCGATGCCTGGAACGCATTGTAGAAAGACTGGAACTGCGGATAGTCGAGCGGCAGAACCTGGGTCATGTTCGGTTGCTGCGCGTAGTAGCGCCGTCCGAAGTTCGGAATACAATGGATTGGATCAGAGCCGCAAAAGTTTGTGTCCAGAATCTGCGGTGCCTGATTCAGGTCGCTGGCCTCGTGATTCCACAGGTCGTAAGAGCGGGTGCCGACATATCCGATCTGGGCGACCCAGTTTTCCGTGAACTGGTGCTGCACGGTCAGGTTCCATTCCAAAATCCGGGGAATCTTTCGGATCGGTCCCGTCGTCTTGACCGGGCCACTGATGCTGGTGGCGCTGCCCACAGGCACTGTACTTGGGAATCCACTGGAAATAAGTTGCCCAGCGGAGGGAGGGGCGTTAGCACTGAAGTTCGCGGCGTAAAAACTCAGCTGGGGAGGGTTGAGGCCGAGGTCGTCAAAAATGTTCGCTTCCGAGGAATAGAACATTCCAAAGGCGCTGCGGATAACCGTGTTTTTCATGGCCGACCACGAGAATCCAACGCGCGGACCCCAATCTCTCTTATCAAACTGCACACCGGCGTGGGAGACCGCACCCGGCCCGTAGGAAGTATTCACGATGGCGCTGTTGAGATCGAAGTTCCCGACTCGACCATTGGCAGGCGAGGTAACTTCGTATCGCAGTCCGAGGTTGACGGTCAGATTATGGCTGACGTGGAAATCATCCTGAAGGAACTCGGCCAGATCCCAGTAGCGGGTGGGATAGAGACCGGCGAGGAAATCCTGCTCGTTGGAAATCGGCACACCGAACAGAAGGTCGGCCAGGGCGTTACCCCCGTCTGCAGTAGTCAAATCGTTCGTATATCCGCCACCGAAGACGAACCATCCGCGTGGACTGGAGAGTTGAAAGAAGTTCCGCTGTTGACGCCGAAAATCGACGCCAAACTTCAGTGAATGCTTACCCTTGATCCACGTCAGCGTATCCGCGACCTGGAAAATATTCTCGAACACGTGCTCTGGCAGCCACTGCGAGTCGCCTAAAGACGTAAAACCGGCGACATCGATGTTCGTAAGTCCGGACGAATTAGGGTACCCGGGGCGATTTACGTTGGGGATGCCCAGTTGGGTGCCCAAGTCTTTGCCGAAATTAAAAGGCAAGGCATTTACGGCGTAGCGGAAATAGCCACCATGCAAATCGTTTAACACCCGCTCAGAGAAAGTATGGGTATAGCCGATACCCAAATGTTGAGCGCGCGAATTGCTGATGCTCGGGCAACAGTCGGATCCTCCCCACTGAGGACCGAGTGGCCCCGGTTGCTGGCTGCGCACGTCGCCAAAACTGTACGAGCCAAAGATCTGGTCCTGCTCCCGGAAGCGGTGATCGAGCCGGACGTCGAAAGAATCCTGATCGTTCACCTGGTTTTGATTCGCGAGATAGTTATTTGTTAGGGAAGTTGGGTCGGTGGGCTGAGGATAAAAGTTCGCGATGTTCTGCCCCACGGAATTGATGCCCAGCGGCAACGTACCCTGCGGCGGGATCACATTGACCTGTCCGTTGTATGAGATCGGAGTTCGCAATGAAACCACGCTGCCGTCCGCGCACTGATAGTTAGGATTCGTACTGTAGGGATTAAAAATCGTCCCCGTATCGAAGGTATCGGCCGGGCTTGGAGTTGCACAGGGCGAAAACGTCTGTCCCGTCAGTCGGTCGGTGAAATCGCCGCCTCGCTCCGCAGCGGTCGGAACCGTGGACAAGAATGGGTTACTCGCCCGCAAGCGTGATCCCTGATAGTCGCCGAACAGGAATGTCTTGTTCTTCTTGATGGGTCCACCTAGGAAGGCCCCAAACTGGTTTCGCTTAAACGGCTGCTGACCCTGGTTGAAGTAGTTGACCGCGTCCAGTTTGTCGTTGCGGATGAACTCGTAGACACCGCCGTGAATTCGGTTTGCGCCTGACTTCAGCACGACGTTTACAGCCGCGCCGCCGCGTCCAAACTCCGCGCTCATGGAGTTCTCTTCGGTCTTGAACTCCTGGATGGCATCCGGCGGCGGCAGCACAACGACCCCACCCAAGCCGAACTCATTGTTGTCGACGCCATTCAGGAGGAAGTTATTGTTCGAGACTCGCAGCCCATTCACGGAGATCGCTTCATTGGCCCGTTCGTTCTCGAAAACACCCCCGCTGACGTTGGTTCCGGTTTGACCGCCATTCGCCCCGGGGCCAAGGTAAGCGAGTTGGATGAAGTTTCTGCCATTGAGAGGCAGGTCGGAAATTCGCCGCTCCGTCTCGACCGTGCCCAGAGAAGACGATTCCGTCTGCAACAGAGGCGCGGCACCCGTAACCTCGACAGTCTCCGAAGCCGCTCCGAGTTTGAGCATCAGATCGACGCGTACGCTCTGATTCACCGCAACGTCGACGCTCGCCTGCACCGTCTTTCCAAAACCTTGCTTGGTGGCTAAGACCGAGTAGGTGCCGATTTTGAGAAGGTTGGCGTTGTAACTCCCTTCTTCGTCTGTCGTGAGATGAACCGACTGGCTTGTTTCCAAGCTGGTGATGGTGATCCGCGCGTTCGCAATGCGAGCTCCCGAGGGATCGGTGACCGTGCCTACAATGGCTCCCCGGTCGACTTGGGCTATGGCGGGTATGGTGGCAATCAGAAGAGAAGCGAGAAACGCCAACATCGAAACCACGGCATAGACGCTGCGCGGCATAGGTCCCCCGTCGCATGCCCGAATTCGCCTACTTGAGTATGCGAGTGAATTGGTTTATTAAAACGTTTAAATCCTGAGCCAACCCAACGGGCCCTGTCAAGAAAAAATGCAAAAGATGCCGAATAAATATCAACTTTCTCTTGACAGCGGGAGGAAACGTATAGCAGTCTGAAAACGTTTTAATAAACCATTTCACTACACCGACGAAAGGTTCGCTTATGCGCACCGGTTTGGCTTGTTTCTTTCTCGTGTTCTTGTCGATCGTGGGACTTCAGGGACAGCAAACGCGCCTGGAAAACCTGCAGAATAAGACGATTCTGGTGTTCACCCCCCATCCTGACGACGATGTGTTTGGGGCGGGCGGCACGATTGCCCTGCTGAACCGCAATCACAATAAGGTCTACATCGTGGTGTACACCAATGACGACAAAGGTTCCTACGACCCGGAGATGAGTTCGCAGCGTCTGGCACGAATCCGCCGCGCCGAACAGGAAGTTTCCGAAGCACAGCTGGGCACATCGAAAGAGAACATTCTGTGGATGGGATACGACGACGGCATGCTGGAATATGCGCCCCAGCCGAAACTGACCGAGGAAGCGACGGCCATTATTCGTCGCATACGGCCGGATGTGCTATTGAGTGTTGATCCGGGCGAATGGTACGAGCGTTGGCACAAAACCGACCATCGCATGGCCGCGTTCAACACTATCGATGCGGTGCGTGCCGCCGAATTCTGGCTCTATTTCCCCAATCAAAAGCTGCAGATGGGACTCGAACCGTACCAGGTGCCCGAAATCTATTTCTTCTATCCTTCACCGCAGGAATCGAATTACTTCGTCAACATTGACAGCGCCGCAGAGCTGAAGTTCGATGCCGCCTGCAAACAAGTGAGCCAGTTTGAACCTGCAGTTCACAAGTATCGGGCGGATTGGGACCTTAAGGACATGGAGAAGGCCAAGGACGAAATGCGGCGTGAACAGCCGCGCAAGGACGGACATTACGTGGAAGCGTTTCGCTACTCAACCGGATTCAACCAGTATTAGGGGCAACAAGGAGACCAATACATGTCTGCACTGGCATTGCTCGGAGGCACGAAAGCAAAGAACAAGGCGTTTCCTGTTTGGCCGTACTACGACCAGAATGAAGAGCGCGCTCTCAGAGAAGTTCTGGAGAGCCGAGTCTGGTGGCGCACGCCCGGAACCAAGACTCTGGAGTTTGAGCAAGAATTCGCCAAATTTCACGGAGCGCGTCACGGGATCGCCGTGACCAACGGAACCGCTGCCTTGGAAGTTACCATGGCTGGCCTTGGCATCACCGCGGGAGATGAAGTGATCGTGCCGGACTTCACCTTCGTCGCCACCGCGAGTGCGGTGCTGTTTGCGAATGCGCTTCCGGTACTGGTGGATGTCGACCCCGAAACGTATTGCATCGATCCCGACCTGGTGGAAGCGGCGATCACGCCGCGGACGAAGGCAATCATCGCGGTGCACATGGGCGGACATCCAGCGGATCTCGATCGGCTCAAAGAAATCGCCAGCAGCAAAGGACTGGCGCTGGTTGAGGATTCGGCGCACGCGCATGCCAGCGAGTGGCGCGGGCAGCGCATCGGCACGTTTGGCGTCGCGGGCACCTTCAGTTTTCAAGCGAGCAAGCTGATGACCGCCGGCGAAGGTGGGATGATCATTTCCAATGACGATAAATTTGAAGTACAAGCGCGGTCGGTGCATGACTGCGGCCGCATGCCGGGTGAATGGTTCTACAGCCACTTCATTTACGGATCGAACTACCGGCTCAGCGAATGGCAGGGCGCGATTTTGAACGTGCAGCTGAGCCGCCTCGACGAGCAGACCAAACGACGCCATCAAAACTCGCGGTTGCTGGACAGTTTGCTGAGCAAGATCCCCGGCATCACACCTCAAAAGCTCGACGACCGGTGCACGCGGAACGGGCAGTATGCCTACATTTTCCATGTGAACAAGAAGAAGTTCGCGAAAATTTCTACCGAACGCTTTATCGCAGCCATGAACGCAGAGGGCATTCCGAACCAGGCAAGTTATCCGCCACTTCATGAGTTGGACATGTTTCGCAATGGAGAGTATCGCAAGCGGCTCAGCGGAAAACAGGCGAAGCAGAAACATTCGTTCCTGAAGAAGAAATTCCCAGCGACACAGAAGGCGGCTTGGGAAACGGTCTGGATTCCGCAGCCTGCGTTATTGGGAGACGAAGAAGACATGCACGAGATCGCGGCCGGACTGGCCAAGATCCAGAAGAGTGCGAAGGAGCTTGCCTAGGAGCCTGGCAACCTCACGACCATGTTCGAGCGATTCTCATACCGGGGCTGGAACAACGCTTACAGGCTGTCGAACGAGGTCATCGAACTGGTTGTGACCGCGGATGTCGGTCCGCGGATTCTCTTCTTCGGCTTTCGCAATGGCGAGAACCAACTGCACGAAGTCGCGGAAGATGCGGGCAAGACTGGCGGTTCCGAGTTCCGCTTGTATGGTGGCCACCGCTTGTGGGCTTCTCCGGAAGTGGAGAGAACGTATTATCCGGACAATGCCCCGGTGGCGGTGTCACAGCGCGATAACACCGTTCGCTTTGCGGCGCAGGTAGAGGAGCTGACTCCCGGCACAAACCTGCAAAAGGAACTCGAGATCGCGTTGGCGGCAACGGGCTCGCAGGTTCGGATCACACACCGCATCAGGAATCACGATGCGCAATCGACTACGCTCGCGCCGTGGTCACCAACGATGATGCGATCGGGAGGACGCGCGATCCTGCCGCTTTCTCCCAGAATTGCGATGGATAAGGATCACTATTTGCCGGTTGGAGTTTTCGGCATGTGGTCGTTCACGGATTTTGCCGACCCTCGCTGGGTGCTCGGCACCTCCTACATCCAACTGCGTCAACTGGCACATTCCCAAGGCCGCTTCAAAGAGCAGATGGGGGGCATCTACAACTCGGCTGGCTGGGGAGCTTACTTCTGCCGGGGCGATCTTTTTGTAAAGCGCGCGGCGGTGATTAGCGGCGCCCGGTACCCCGATTTCGGCTGCAATTTTGAAGTCTTCACCAACCCGGATTTCCTCGAACTGGAAACCCTTGGCCCTCTGGTCGAATTGCAACCGGGAGAAATGGTGGAACATGTGGAGCACTGGTGGCTGTTTGGTCACGTGCCCGGCGGAGAAAACGAGGAGTGGATTGAGTCGACCGTGGTTCCGTTAGCGGAGCAAACGGCTGCTTCCTCGAAAAGCACAAATGCCTTGTAGCCGGTATTGCGGGACACAGGAGAGAACGATGAAGAAATGCTTGGCAGGGTCATGGAGTCATCCGGCCGTAATTCTCACTTCTGTTGTTTTTCTGTTTCTGATTCCGCTGAGCTTGCGGGCTCAATCTTCGCGCCCAGTCCCTGACCACGTCCCTCCTAAGCGGTCATCGCAAATTCACGATGGTTTTGGTATTAACTCTGATATGCCGCGCGATCCCTATCTTCCATGGGACCGCTGGTGGTGGACGCGCATGTTCGATGCCGGTTTCAAGTGGGCTCGCATCGGACAATATGAAAACAGCTCCGACCGCACCAGTTGGGACTGGATCGAACAGAAACGTGGGGTATTTTCCAGTTCGCCGGAACTCGAGGACTTCGTCGATTCACTCGTCGACAACGGGGTCGACATCCAGGTGCAGTTGATTTATGGCAACGTGATGTACACGTCGCCCAGCGGCAAGCGCCCGGATGTGAGTATCCCCGAGACGGGATCTTTTCATAACGATGACCGGAGTTTGTATTCGGTGTTTTGGCCGCCGACTACGCCGGAGCAAATCGCTGCTTTCAACCGATACTCCGGGTGGATGGTGAATCATTTTCACGATCGTATTCACTACTGGGCTTTGTGGAATGAACAAGACATTGGTTACTGGAACCCTTGGGGCAACCCGGAGCAGTTTGGAAAACTTTTGGGCCCTTTTATCGAAACCGTGCACCGAACTGATCCGCAAGCCAAAGTGATCTATGGCGGTCAGGCAGACCCAACCCGGGACTTCACGCAGCGGGCTTTCGATGCCTGCCAGTGTGCCGCGGGAGTCGACGTGTATGCCTATCACACCTACCCGGGTTACGGGCAGAACATGAATCCGGAAACCATGGATTACGGCGCTTACCAAGCGGAATCTCCGCGGGCGTTGCGGGATCTGGTCAAGCATTATCCTGGGGTGAAACCCGACATCCCATTCTTCGATGACGAGTTCAACTCGATTCCTGCGTGGGTAGGTTCCGATGAGTCGGTGCAGGCAAAGTATGTTCCGCGAGGTTTCGTCTATAACCTGGCGGCAGGAGTGAAGACGTTTGTCTGGCTGCTGGCTGCGGGAACGGACGGGAATGAGTACGACGATTTTGGAATCATTCACGGACTCACGAATCACGACACTGACTTCACGCCGCGCCCGGTCTTTTCCGCATTGCAGAACACGAACGCGCTGTTCTCGGATACCAAGTTTGATCCGTCGATCGAAGTCGGCGGTCCGGACCTGCCGGCGCTGCGGCGGCAGGCTGGCTTCCCTTTCCTGGGGTATGGGTTCCGATCGGACAAAGGAAAGGCGATCGTGGCGTACTGGCTGGCCGCACATAGCTTTCCGGGAAATACATTTCCCGCGCTGTACGCCACGCTCTCATTGAAGAACACGGGCATTACGCATCCGGTTCTGGTCGATGTTATTTCCGGCGAGATCAAACCGGTCAAGTGGAAACCGGGCACTACCGACACACTCGAAGGTCTGCCGGTCAAAGACAGCATCATGGCAGTCACGGACGAGAGCTACTTCGATTGGCCAGTTCTTCCGGAAGCTCCGAGTTCGCTGAAGCTCTCGGTGGCGGGCAATACCGCGAAACTAAGCTGGCAGGTTCATGGCGGCGGTCCCACAGGTATCGTGATCGAGCGCCGGATCGACGAGGGTGACAGCACGAAGAAGAATTGGAGTCGAATCGCAAAACTGCCAGCAACAACGACCGAGTACAGCGACTCCACTCTCAAGAAAGGTGACCGCATCGCTTACCGGGTGCGCGCAGTCAATGCTGATGGCGAGTCTGCTTACTCCAACATCGCCCGCGGAGCAATTCCCACCGAACCCTGACGGGGAATGATCGCTTGCTGCCATTGAGCACGAGGGTCCCTCGCAGCTCTACTTGTCTCGACGCTGCCATCTCACGACAACGCCCATGCTGTCGTGACTGCCTCTACGGCTGCACAACTTGTTTGACCGACGCCGAACTCTTCGCGATGTTTGAATCTCCGTAGTAGGTCGCCGTGACCACATCTGAACCCGCTGGCAATAACGACGTCATAAATGTCGCTTTGACGCCGCTAAGCTGAGCCGTTCCCAGCACCGTCTTCCCTGTCGTGAATGTAACCGGACCAGTTGGGGTGACGGTCGGCGAGGAGATCTTCGCAGCGAAGATCACCGCCTCGCCGACCATGGACGGGTTCGGTGAGGCCATAATCGTGGCTGCACCTGTGTCACGGCGCCTAAGAGAACTTGATCACGCTCTGCTCCACGTGTCACGCGAGTACACATCAACGCTGAGGAAACGGCAAGACGCTTTCCCCTCGCTCTATCAGCGCAGTACGTATTTTGCGGTGCTGTTCTCACCAAATTGTGTGAAAAACTCTCGACCGTCGGATCTCGCGGTTCGCAGTAAGCAGAGACAATCCTTCGACCAGAGCAGTTGCTCCAATAATGTGATCTGCAGAAGTCATTAGGATAAGCCGGCGGCAGCCCGAGCGATCCCACCGCAATACTTCGTTCCATTCTTCACGCTCCAATGGTCCAGAGGGCCTTATCCCTCAATCCCCTGCGCGGATGTCCTAACTCTTCTTCCAACTGGCCTTCTGGCAGTTGTTGTGGTGTACCTCGGATACCTACCCCAACCTCGCAAGAAGCCCCAGACTCAAGATGAGCCCTCCCCCGGGCACGGACAGTCGTAGAGCCGG
The DNA here is from genome assembly GCA_003166855.1 of Acidobacteriaceae bacterium. GTDB lineage: Bacteria > Acidobacteriota > Terriglobia > Terriglobales > Acidobacteriaceae > Sulfotelmatobacter. Next base: position 19,493 of record PMUM01000070.1, read on the forward strand.
GGCTACGGTTCATGGCTGACAATGCTGAAGACTGCCGCAAAGGCGATTTACTCGAAGCAACTTGGGAAAGTGGTCGGCGCGTTGCTTCTTGTGGTGGGCCTCACTTTTCTGGTTGGGTGCCAGGGGTTCAGCTCGGGCAAGTCTTCGACTCAACAGCCACTTGGCACTTTGGCTTTGAGCGGAGCCAGCCTGGACTTTGGCAGCGTCACGACGGGTCAGAGCAAGTCCATGACCGCGGCGGCCTCGAATACAGGCACGGTCTCCCTTACCGTAAGCAGTGCCTCGATTTCCAGCAAGTATTTCTCGATGAGTGCGCCCAGTCTTCCGATCACGCTTGGTCCTGGTCAAAGCGCCCCGGTCACTGTTGTGTTCACTCCCAACGCGTCCGGCGCGTTCAGCGCTACGGCTACAATCGCCAGCACCGCCTCCGATAGTTCTACCTCGCTTTCGCTTACGGGAACCGGAGTGGCGAGCGGTCAACTCGATGTGAGTCCGACGACCGAAAACTTCGGAAGCGTCACGGTCGGGAGCCAGAGCAATCAGACGATCACGCTGACCAACAACACCGGAGCCACGGTTAACATTCCGCAAGCCTCGGTGAGCGGCACCGGCTTCAAGCTGAGCGGTATCACCACGCCCCTCGCGCTCAACGCGTCGCAAACCACCACATTCACCGCCACGTTCTCGCCGCTGACGGCGGGGAGCGCCAGCGGCAGCGTCACGATCACTTCGGATGCTCCCAACCCCTCACTGTCTTTGCCGTTGTCGGGCACCGGAGTTACGCAGGGAGCGGTGGGAGCGAATCCCACCAGTCTAAACTTCGGAACTGTGACCGTGGGTAGCAAACAAGTATTGTCAGAAACCGTGACGAATACGGGCGGATCGACGTTGACCGTGTCTCAGGTTGGCGTCAGCGGCACCGGTTTCACGGTAAGTGGAATTTCCACGCCTGCAACGCTCACGGCGGGACAGAGCGCGACCTTCAGCGTGACCTTCGCACCGCTATCAGCAGGTAGCGCGAGCGGTAGCGTAACGGTCACATCCACTGGCTCCAATCCGAGCTTAACCATTCCCTTGACGGGTACCGGGTCAGCGACGGCTGGAGTGCTGACAGCGACTCCGGCTCCCATTGCAATTGGCAGCGTGGTCGCCGGAACGAGCGGATCTGCCACAGGAAGTCTGACCGCCAGCGGAGCGAACGTTACGGTGACTGCCGCCAGTTCGAATAATTCGCGTTTTGTGATCAGTGGCCTGTCACTGCCAGTGACCATAGTGGCCGGAGCGAGTGCATCGTTTACGGTGACCTTCAGTCCAGTCGTTGCCGGTGCGGATGCCGCCACCTTGACCTTTACAAGCAATGCTCAGCCTTCCACCACGACCGACACGGCCAACGGTACCGGTACTGCGGCTCCGGTCCATAGTGTTAGCTTGTCGTGGAACGCCAGCACGTCGTCCGGCGTCTCGGGATACAACATTTACCGTGCGGTCTACACGACCTCCTGCGGTTCTTACTCGAAGATCAACGGGACCATGCTGGATACTTTGACGACCTACACCGATTCGGCGGTGACCGACGGCACGAACTATTGCTACGCCACGACCGCCGTGAATTCCAGCAACGAAGAAAGCGGCTACTCGAACATCGTCACGGATGTGCAGATTCCTCCTCCGTAATGATGCGAGCTTCGCGCACGCCTGGACGCTATTCCGCAGCGATCTGGGAAGCCATCGGTACTGACTGAAATAGGCCTGACCTTCCCGGTCAGGCTTATGAATTCTTGCAGCCTCAATGTTCCGGCCCTCAGATCAAAGCTCCCGATCGCGAAGAGGCGGGAACACAACATTCCCAAAATAGGAACTCTCCAGCACAGCACTCGGCTGCTTTTTGGCCCTTTTACTCAAGGGTTTTAATGCCTCCGCGATTGGCCTATTGGGCGACTGCAGGCATGTCCCATCGAGATCTACTCAGAAGAGCCGGGGACCCTCAAACTGAATGGCATGAGTCTCCCCCAGTCTATTTCTCAGTCTTTTTCTGCTCGTGTCTTCTTCATCCTCATGATCACAGTTGCCCTGTTTGCTCTGCCGGTATGGGCAGGTGCGTCCACGCAACAATTGACCTGCGCACCGTGTACCCTGCGCTTTGGCGCTGTCCCCATCGGGCAAACGGAGACCGAAATCGTGGTCTTGACCAATGGCGGACAGACCAGCGTCACCGTGTCTGCGGCCAACCTGACAGGAACCGGATTCAATCTGTCGAACCTGAGCTTGCCGTTGGTCCTTGCGGCGGGGCAGAATGCCTCCCTTAACGTGACCTTTTCGCCGACTGCCACGGGATGGACCGGAGGGAAAGGAACAATTACCAGCAATGCTTCGAACTCGAAACTTCAGTTGGAACTGGCAGGTTCGGGGACAACGAGCGACAGTCTAGTCGCCAGTCCCGCAAGCGTCTCGTTCGGCCAAGTGGCCGTAGGATCGTCCACCACGGTGCCGGTTGTTCTCAGCAATACCCGCTCCTGGAGCGTGAAGATAACTGCCTGGCAGATGACGGGCAGTGGATTCTCCGCCAGCGGGCCGGCATTGCCGTTCACTTTGAAGGGAGGGCAGAGTGTCACCCTGAATCTCACTTTCGCCCCGCAGACGGCTGGAATCAGTGGAGGGAGTGTGTTCGTCGTCACTGGTTCCTCTCTGAGCGTGCCTCTGAACGGCACGGGAACGACAAGCGCTGCAGGGCAGCTGACGATCACTCCCTCGCTGGTTAACTTCGGGGACGTGACCGTGGGGACGACAGGAACTCAACCCATCACGATGAGCGCTGCCAATGCTAGTGTGACCGTAACCTCTGATGCCAGCAGCAGTTCTCAGTTTGTTCTGACTGGAGCTACGTTGCCGTTGACGATTCCCGCGGGACAGAGCATGTCGTTCAATGTTGCTTTCACGCCCACCGGCAGCGGGACGGTTTCTGGATCACTCTCTTTTACCAGCAATGCGTCCAACAAGCAGACCTCGGAATCGCTCACCGGCACCGGCACATCGAAACAGTACAGCGTTAACCTCTATTGGAATGCCAGCACCGACGTTGTGGGCTACAACGTCTACCGCAGTCCGAGCTCGAATGGCTCGTATGCCAAGATCAATTCCACTCTGGACCCAAACACCGCGTACGCCGATGGCAGTGTCGCCTCCGGCGCCACATATTACTATGAGGCGACGGCAGTGAATTCCAGCGGGCAGGAGAGCACTCGCTCGACGCCGCCTGTAGTGGCGAGCATTCCGTAATCCTGTTGGTACAGAAGAGAGTTGCTTGGGTGCAGTATGCTCACGGCTGACGAGATCGGGCCTGCCGATGGTAAGCCGAGGTTCAGGTTGGGCAGACTGCAGAACCCTGTCCCTGTCGAGCCCAACCCAAAAGACTAGAACATGTTCACGCTGAATTCGCGGGCAAAAAATTCCCGCTATTGATAAGAACGGAAAGACGAGGAGAAAGGGCTCACGAGTCACAAAGCGGCGGAGTTCTAGTCCAACCAAGTTTCGCCAATCAGCCTATTGTGACGTCTTCCCACAACGTTTGACTTCGGAGCAGTTCAGGGCTACGCTCTCAAGCCAAAGGGCACGCTGCTCAGCGTGTTTGGGGGATTCTGTGGTGGAAACGAATTCTCGGGACGGAGTCACCGAATTACTTGTCCGGTGGAATGACGGAGATCTAGCGGCCCGAGACACCCTCATTCCTCTTGTCTATGACGAACTGCGGCGGGTTGCGAAGAGGAACCTTGCCGGACAGCGCAGCGATCATACCTTGCAGGCAACCGCTCTTGTCCATGAAGCCTACCTCCGCCTGGTGAACCGTAAAGCGGCCAACTGGCAAGGCCGAGTTCATTTCTTTGCACTCGCGGCGCAAATGATGAGGCAAATCCTCGTGGATCACGCGCGCATGCGCAATGCGGCGAAGCGAGGGGGCGGAGCGTTCACTTTGCAATCCAATCGTGTTGTCCGTGCATTTGCAGTCGCCGCACGCCGACGGCGCTGCTCAAGTTGTCTGCCGCATTGCAACGACAGACCGTCCATAAAGAGGAACCGTGTCCACTCCAAGGACACTCGGGTTCTTTCCACTTCCGTCCAATTGCGGCAGAACACATCGGGAGTCAATGACTTAGCTACGGACGCAAGACTGGCCATCCAATTGCCATCACCCAGTCGTAGTGGCACGCCCCAACCATTGCAACCTCGTCGACCCAATGAGTGTGAATTCCAGCCTGACTACCCGCCTAATCCCGCCACGGGGGTTCTCGTCGGCTCTAATTGCGGCGTCCTGCATTCTGGTGGCAGGGCAAGCCATTGTGATTGCCACGCTGGGCCGCCGGACACTCGGTCCTTTATTTTCTGATATCACCCAACTTGCGCTCGGGTCGATTTGCATTCTGGCTTGTACAGAAGCATTTCGGCGCTCACGTGGCATTGCGCGATACGCGTGGCGACTACTGGCGGTCGCGTTCGTCGTGTGGGCCGTGGCTCAAGTTCTTGCTGTTTACGTAGATGTTTCCGCCGACCACTCGCCAGACAGCCTTACCGACCTTCTATTCTTTCTCTCGGTAATCCCGTTTGGCATGTTGACCTTCCTCGACCCGGATAGTGAACCGAATTCCTTTGACAGACTGCACATTCTGGATTTCGTCCAAGTCGGTATCCTTTCGGTGTCGATCTTTCTCTGCTTCTCCCCGAGAATGTCGTCAACGGGAGATGCCTTCCGCTTGGGCCATTTCACGTGGTCGCGAAATATTGCTTTTGATGGACTCTTGGCGGTAACTTT
>PMUM01000017.1 GCA_003166855.1 Acidobacteriaceae bacterium
GACATATCATGTGCTACCGACACCTTGATTCGGAGGCGTTGTCGGTGCGGCGGTTTTCTGATAGACTGCGCGCCAGTCTGGTTCCCCCTACCCGCGTTTCCTGGAGTGACTCTCATGCAGCAGATTATCAATAAGCTCGTCTTTTCGTTTGCAGCCGCGGCCGTCGCATTTGCGCTGTGTGCGCCGCGCGCGCAGGGCCAGACCGAGAAGATCATTTACAGCTTCACCGGGGGCACCGACGGAACCGCACCCTTGGGTGGCTTAGCTATTGATGCGAGCGGGAACCTGTACGGCGTCACGGAAACGGGCGGTCCTAATGGTGCAGGCACGGTTTTCGAACTGAGTCCTGGAAGCGGAGGCACCTGGACCAAGACGGTTCTGTACTCGTTTGCCTTTAACAGCGGAAACGTATGGTTACCGGCCTCGAATCTGGTCCTTGATGCGAAGGGGAATTTGTACGGCATAGGCCCGGAGGGCGGAGCCAACGGCGCCGGCGGCATTTTCGAACTCTCGCCGGGATCGAACGGAACATGGACGGAGAAAGTCATCTACAGCTTCACGGGAGGAACCGACGTTGTGTCGTTTCTGTCGTATCTGGCGATTGACCGCGCCGGTAACCTCTATGGTTATCGCGAAGAGTTTTCTTCGTCGTCGGGCACGACTAGTTATGGGGGCGTTTTTGAAATACAGGCTAATGCAAATGGCACGTGGACCGAAAACGTTCTGCACACGTTTTCAGGGGGGAACGACGGCAGCGCTCCTTACGGGGGGCAGCTTACTCTTGATTCTGCCGGAAATGTATATGGAGAGGCTTACAACGGCGTTCGAGATTTTGGGCTCGTATTTGAGCTGGTCCGAAGCTCGAAGGGAAGCTGGAGTGAGAAGACCTTACATACCTTTACGGGTGCAGCCGATGGTAGCGCCGTCGCTCCGGGAGCTCTAGTCATTGATGCCAGCGGCAACATTCTTGGGACATCCGTGTGGAATGCCTTCGAACTGGTCCCGGATTCGAATGGAACCTGGACCGAGAAGATACTGCACACTTTCGGCGGCGGCAGCGATGGCACTTATCCGGAGTCGGGGTTGACCCCGAGTGGGTCAGGCACTCTTTATGGGGCAACCTTTGAGGGAGGTATGCACCACGGTACCGTTTTTCAGCTGACGCCTGGCTCGAACGGAACCTGGACCGAAAATGTGCTCCACCGATTCACGACCACCGGGGGCGACGGCATCTATCCTAGCTCGCCACTTGTTGTGGACGGGCATGGCAATCTCTTTGGGTTGACTACGAATGGCGGCATGTCGAACAGTGGCGCTGTTTTTGAAGTGACGCCATAAATGAGGAGCGATCCTATCGCTGAACGCTTGTTAATTGTTGCAAAATCCCCAGTACGCTCAAAATCCCTCAATGAGCGCTAAGGCCTGGTTTCATCAACTTGCCTTGCCGGTCTTGTCCATGTGGGCCTAAGGCAAACCGTCCATCAGAACTCACATTCCGCAACTAGCTTCAGAAGCCGAAGAAGCGTCTCGCGCTCCTCCGAGGTCATTTGCCGCCCGACACTCTCATCGGCCGTCACCCGAGCTTCGATTAGCCGTTCTCGGTACTTCCTTCCTTTGGCCGTCAGCTGGATTCGAATTGCTCTGCCCGATTTTTCCCTGTGTTCCGACACGAGTCCTTCCTTTGCCAGTGTCTTGATAGCCCGGTGCACGACGGTCCGGTCGAAACCCAGGAGCGTGGCGATCTGATTCTGATTCAGCGTCGTTCCGCCACGCAATGTCGACAGGATAAAGCCGCGTGTCGCCGAGCACTGGGTTTTTCGCTCCAGTCTCTTTCCCACCGAGAAGTACGCTGCTGCGATATGGGCGAGTACCGAGTCTTTCAGAATGTCATCGGGAATCTCTTTCCTAGGAAGGATGTTCATAGGACGGTCACCGTGGCATCGAGAGGCCTTCGCCACTGTGGTGGTTCACTGTAGGCAGGTGATTTCTTCCCGATCGCAATCACCATCACAATGTCATGATGCCGGCCGCACAACCCAAGATATCGAGAGAGCCTGCGGCCGTCAAAGCCTTCCATCGGACAAGTGTTCATTCCCAGCGCTTCGGCGGCGATCATCAGATTCTGGCAAGCCAACGATGTGCTCTTCGTCGCCCATTTGAACAAGTCCTGGCGAGACAGCGGCGGCATCCCGAGCACCTTCCACAGATTTAGTAGCCAGAACAAGGCCCGTTTGATCGCGGCAAACATTCCGAATGGCCCAGGCATGAACAGGATCCGGCCGATCTTTGCTCTGCGCTCGTAGTCGCGAATTTTTTCTTCGGGGAAGTTACTCCGGCGCATCCACGCCAGCTGGCCTTGCGCCGTGACAGACAGCGATCCGAGGTCCGCCACGACCACGACCAGTGCGGAGGCGGTTTCTGCGGGCTTCTGTCCGAGGCACAGTTTCGCCACCGCGACCTTCTCTGCCGCGGACCGCACCCAATAAAACTTGTAAGGCTGGCTGTTAAAGCTTGAGGGGGCATGGCGGGCTGCATTGAGAATTTGCTCGCGCAGTCCTTCGGAAATTTCAACGGGTTCAAAGACCCTAACCGCTCGCCTTTGGAAGATCGCGTCTAGGGTCTGGTTCATAGCTCACCACCTCAATGTTGCTATTACAACATATAAATGTTGCGTTTGCAACATGCGTCGTTGGCAGCCAGCCAGAAAGCCATCTGTCAAGTGGCGATCGCGGTAGGGACACC
>PMUM01000182.1:0-228 GCA_003166855.1 Acidobacteriaceae bacterium
CGCTGGGTGCTTTCCGCCCCCAGACCCCCGAGCAATATCTAAACTACTCGGATCACGTCATCAGCACAACCCGCTCCGATATCGCGGAAAATGGTGATATCGAATCGGCCGAGGTTTATATTGTTCCTGCCTCTGGCCGGTTGTTGACACTGCCTGCTTCTCACACGAGACAGAGAGACGGAACATCCAGCCAGAGCGATCTCATCCATCGCTCCTGCCGGTTGCACT
>PMUM01000182.1:300-6024 GCA_003166855.1 Acidobacteriaceae bacterium
GGGCGCTTAACTCAGCGGTAGAGTGCCATCTTCACACGGTGGAAGTCATAGGTTCGAATCCTATAGCGCCCACCATCTTCTTCCCCCCGACAGTACCCAATTTCTACCGTTCGTCCTGTGGAGACCGTTTGGGATAGCTCCGACTGCGGGTAGAATAATCTCGGCTCCCCGAGGGCGCGTAGCTCAAACGGATAGAGCATCGGATTTCTAATCCGACGGTTGCAGGTTCGATTCCTGCCGCGCCTACCATTCTGTTGTTTCTCGGATTCCTAGCCTTTGGGCTTGCGGTGTTCGCAGGTTGCGGTGTTCAGGCAGGAATCCGCCAGGCGGAGACGCTCGACCGGCTTGCCGCCGAGGATGTGCGACTCGATGATCTCTTCGACGTCTGCTTCCGTGACGTGTCCGTACCAGACGGCATCCGGGTAGACCACAATGTTGGGGCCATGTTCGCACTGATCGAGGCAGCCAGCCTGATTCGCGCGCACTTTCCCCTTCAGCCCCCGCTCGGCCAGCTTTTGCTTGAAGAGCTTCTGCAGTTTGGCCTCTGCCAGAGGATCACAGCATCCCCGCGGATGGCCCGCCGGGCGCTGGTTTCCGCAGACGAAGATGTGTTTCTCGAACTTTGGCATCAGGCTACCGCGACCGTGCTGGTTTCTTCTGCCGCGCCGATCTCCGCATCCCAGATTCCGTCGAAGTCGACGAAGTATCCTTGTACCTCGACGCCGGGAATTGCCGCCCTCAGATTGGCAGCAGCTCGCTGCAGTTCACGCTCGTGATGTTCGGCTTCAGCCTCTGCGTCTCCGCCGAATCCGCCAGCCAGACCGCCGTAGGCGCCGCAGTCGGAGTGCACCATCAGGATCACGCGCCGTGTGCCGTGCAGCCGCATCGATTTGCGGATCTGCTCCAGTACGAACTCGCGGTCCGATTCATGTTCCGGAGACGCCATGCATTTGGCCCCGCCGGCGATCTTGATCGGGTCGGAGTTCGTGACGCCAATGCGCTTCAGGAATTTCCGGAACCCCAGCTCAAAGCGGTTGTCGAAGCACCACAGGATGGCCGCGTCGCAATGATACTTTTCACGTGGAGCGTCGAAGTGGAATACTTTTTTCACAGAACCTCCTCGACGAATCGTCTTCCTGGCTGTCATCTTACCTGATCCGAGCATGTGGGAGTCATCCTGACCGGAGCCGCTTTTCAGGCAGACGGAAGAACCACCGTGCACGCCGGCACGATCCTTCCGCGCGTTGCTATTCGCCGCGCAGACACGATAAAATAATCCGTACACGTCTTCTTCGCTCCGATCCCAGTAATTTTTTGTGAAGGCATCCCTGCGGGCAAGGAGTGTGCGACCCCGGGCGCAGAGCAGATATCTGCCTGCTCGAAATTTCCTAAACGGAGTTGGAATTGAAAAAAGGCAAGACTGCGGTGATTGTAGGCGCCCAGTGGGGCGATGAGGGCAAAGGGAAGATTGTCGACGTGTTGTCGGAGAACTTCTCCGTCGTGGCCCGCTATGCCGGCGGACATAATGCCGGCCACACCGTCATCATCAACGGCAAGAAATTCATTCTCCAGTTGGTGCCGTGCGGCGTGTTGCGCAAAGGGTGCCGCAGTGTCATTGGCAACGGCGTTGTGCTCGATCCGATCGCATTCCTGAAGGAGGCGGGCGCCCTGCGCGAGGCTGGCGTGAAGATCGACGGTCATCTCTTCGTTTCCAACCGCGCCCATGTGATCCTGCCCTACCATCGCATGATCGAACTGGCAGCGGAGAATGCCCCCGGACGAGTGAAGATCGGCACCACCTCGCGCGGCATCGGTCCCGCCTACGAGGACAAGATGGGCCGCCGCGGCTTGCGCGTGGCCGATCTGCTCGACTTGCAACTGCTCAAGAAACACATCGAGAACGCGGTGCGCGAGAAGAACATGATTGCGCACGCGCTCTTCAACACCGAACCGCTCGACGCCGACAAGATGTACACGGAATACGCGCAAGCGGCCGAGAAAATCGCGCCCTTCGTCTGTGACACCGCAGTTCTGTTGAACCAGGCTCTAAACAGCGGCGAATCGATTCTGTTCGAAGGTGCCCAGGGCACCATGCTCGACATCGACCACGGGACTTATCCGTTTGTGACGTCCTCCAGCGCGACCTCCGGCGGCGCCGTCATCGGCACGGGCATTGCGCCCAACGCGATCAATTCGGTGATTGGAATCAGCAAAGCCTACTGCACTCGCGTGGGCGAGGGACCATTTCCCAGCGAAGACAAGGGCGAGGTCGGCGACAATCTGCGCAAACGCGGCAATGAATATGGCGCGGTTACCGGGCGTCCGCGCCGCACCGGATGGCTCGATCTGCCTCTGCTGCGTTACTCCGGGATGATCAACGGCACATCCTGGCTGGTAATTACAAAGCTCGACGTGCTCGACGAACTGGCTGAGATTCCGGTCTGTGTAGGCTACAAAATAGACGGCAAGAAAACGTCCGACGTGCCTGCGCAGGCCAGCGGCTACGACAGGATCGAGTGCATTTACAAGAAGCTGCCGGGCTGGCAGACGTCGACCGAGGGCATCACGGAATATAAGAAACTGCCCAAGGCGGCGAAGGAATATCTGACATTCATTGAGAAGGAAGCGGGGGCAAAAGTCGGCATGATCTCGACCGGCCCAGACCGCAACCACACCATCGTAGTCGATAAGTTTGTTAAAGAGTTGAAGACGGCCGCGAAGAAAGCCTAGAATGTCTTCCCCAGCTGACCCGCGAGCGGGGAAGGAGCGAAACGATGGTGGTGTTGGCCGTTACCTGGATGGCAAAAGTTGGGCACGAAGCCGAGGTTACCGCACTCTTTGAGAAGCTGACCGAACAGTCCCGCAAGGAGCCGGGCTGTGCCATGTACCAGGTGCATCGGCACAAGACGGAGCCCCGCCGCTTCTTCATCTACGAACAATACAAAGACGACGCCGCGCTCGAAGCGCACCGCACTGCTGCCCATTTTCTGCAGCACGCCAAGAAAGATCTGCCAAAGATTGCCGACCGCGTGGAAGGCCATCTATTCGAACCGCTCGGCTAGGATCGGTCCAGCAAAGCTTACCGACTGCTGCCTCGATTCTGAAAACAGCAGATGAATGCCCAAGCCAAGGATTCTTGGATCCAACCGTCGGTCATCCAGGGCGCCAGAGGCACGTGCCCTGACAAGTTCTATTGAGGCTTCTTCTCGTCCGAAGCCTTGACCTGCGAGACAGCTCCCCGGCTGTATACGATGCTCTTGGTTCCACCGTCGCATCCGCCGACCACCTTGGCATCGCCTTCCTTGCCCTTATCGACAACGTCGAGGGTATAGGAAGTGACACCTTTCGCTTCCAGTTTTTTCGTGATTTCGGCTTTCAAGTCGTCACAGGATTTCCTTGCAGCCGGCGCCGTCTCCGCGGTTTGCGCAAAACCGCAGGTACCCACAAAAAGCAGAGCAGCGGCCACTGTCCACGTTTTCCATGATGATCTCCTCGCTTCGAGCGAAGTATACCGAGTTGCCGAAGGGAAGATTTATTACGAGGGTAATGCAGGTAACTATTTCTGCGGCGTCTTGTCGATCATCAACTCGCCGCCCGAAGCGTAGCTCTCTTTCGAGACCTCGTTGAAAGCCACGACAATGGCTTCCCGGCGCGCCCCGGCTTCCTCGACAAGAGCGTCAGTAATCCTCTTCGCGATCTTGCGCTTCTGATCCGCGGTTCGCCCCTGCAGCATCGTGACCTGAACCACGGGCATGATGAAGAACTCCTAAGAATAGCGTGTAGCGCCGGCGACTCGCCGGCTGTCGTGCGGGCGTCCCGCCCGCACACCCAGCCACGAAGACCGGCGCGTAGATCCTTCACTTCGTTCAGGATGACGGCTGCGGGCTCCCGCTTCGCTCACGCCCGCAAAGCGCCGTCACTTCGCCAGTTCGTACCCGGCAAAGAAGAAGCTCAGCTCGAACCGTGCCGTATCCTCCGCGTCCGACCCATGAATCGCATTGTGTTCAATGTTGGTCGCCCACTTCTTGCGGATCGTGCCTTCCTCGGCCTGGGCCGGGTTGGTAGCGCCCATCAGCTTGCGCAGATCGGCAATGGCGTTTTCCTTCTCCAGAGCCAGCACCACGATCGGCCCGCTGGACATAAAGTCGGTGAGCGTATTGAAGAACGGCCGGGCCGCATGTACGGCATAGAACTGCGCGGCCTGATGCTTCGAGATTTCCAGCATCTTCATGGCGAGGATGCGGAAACCATTCTTCTCGAACTGCTCAATGATGTCGCCCACGGCATTCTTGCGGACGGCATCGGGTTTGACGATGGTGAAAGTGCGTTGCAGAGTTTTCATAGGTTCGGTCGTTGGTCCTTGTCTTTAATCTTCGTAGAGACGTTGCTTGCAACGTCTTCTTGGCGGGCAAGAGGTAGCAAGCTACGTCTCTACAACTAGACGCTGACTCCCAGCGCTGCCGCCAGCGTCTCGCCAATCGCCGCCGGAGACTTCGCCACGCGAATCCCGGCCGCCTCCAGCGCCGTCATCTTTTCCGCAGCCGTGCCCTTGCCACCGGAAATAATCGCTCCCGCGTGCCCCATGCGACGTCCCGGAGGCGCGGTCTGTCCGGCGATGAATCCCACCACCGGCTTCTTCATGTGCGCCTTCACAAACTCGGCGGCGGTCTCCTCGGCGTTGCCGCCAATTTCGCCGATCATAATCACCGCTTCCGTCTCCGGATCGCGGTTGAACAGGTCCAGGGCATCGATGAAATTCGTGCCGATGATCGGATCGCCGCCGATGCCAATCGCGGTCGACTGTCCAATGCCGCGCTGCGTAAGCTGGTGCACTGCTTCATAGGTCAGCGTGCCTGAGCGCGAGACGATCCCGATCGATCCTTCTTTGTGAATCGACGCCGGCATGATGCCAATTTTGCACTTGCCGGGCGAGATGATTCCAGGACAGTTCGGCCCGATCAGCCGCGACTTGCGGTCCTGCAGGAATTCCCATGCCTTCACCATGTCGAGCGTCGGAATGCCTTCGGTGATGCAGACGATCAGGTCGATCTCAGCGTCGGCCGCTTCCATAATGGCGTCGGCCGCGAACGGTGGAGGCACAAAAATCACAGTGGCATTGGCGCCCGTCTTCTCAGCCGCCTCGCGCACCGTGTTGAAAATCGGCCAGCCCTCGTGCGTGGTGCCGCCCTTGCCCGGGGTCACGCCTCCCACGATCTGCGTCCCGTAGGCCTGGCTGGCTTTCGCATGAAACGTGCCTTCACGACCGGTAAGACCCTGTACAAGGACCCGCGTATTCTTATTGACTAAAATTGCCATAAATAAAAACTCCTCGCTTCTATACTCAGACCCTCAACGCCATTCCGTCACGCCCGCAGTGCCTCGGGCCGCCGCGACCACTTTGTCGGCAGCGTCCTTCATGGTGTCGGTCACGACGAAGTTGAATCCCGAGTTCATCAGGATCTTCTTGCCTTCGTCGACATTGGTTCCTTCCAGCCGCAATACGATCGGCAGCTTGATGTTCGTCTTCCGCGCCGCCTCGACAACGCCCGTAGCCAGCGTGTCCACGCGCAGAATGCCGCCAAAAATATTGATCAGTACCGCCTTCACGTTCTTGTCACTGAGCAGGATTTCAAACGCGTGCGCCACCTGTTCAGAACTCGCGCCGCCGCCCACGTCGAGGAAGTTCGCAGGCATGCCGCCCGCGTACTTGATGATGTCCATGGT
>PMUM01000438.1 GCA_003166855.1 Acidobacteriaceae bacterium
CGATGGCGGCTGTCCCCACATTGAACACCTTACTTCTTTAGCGGAGTTGAAGTTGGGTGCTCGGGCACCGGAACCGCGCTTTCCATCCACGCCGTGTACCACAGGTCCAGCAGCATCTGCGATCCGGCGGCGAGGCGGTGCGTCGTGAAGTCGAATGCTGCCGGAGTGCCTTTTCCTGTAAACCCTCCGGCTTTTTCCAGCGCGTAGACGTCGTCCACCAGGCTATTCGATTGCCGGAGATAAGCAACGTAACGCGCGAACGGATCGTCGAGCCGATCAGGACTCTTCACCAGACCGGAGAAGTCCTTGGCCTTGATGTTTGCCGCCACGTAGGTGGACTCGAACTGGCTATGAATCGTGTGCTGCGTGGTGTATCCATTTGGATTCGGACCGACCCAGCCGTTGTACTGGATGGTGGTATGCAGAGGTTGTGACCCATCGGCAACATAATGTCCCAGCCATCCAGCATAGAAGACGATTGCGCGTTGCACCGCCTGCGTTGGCTGATGCGCCGCCACCCGTTGCCGATATTCGCGGAACGCAGCTTTCAGGCGTCCGTACACTTCCATGGTGATGTACGGCTGCAGACCGACGCGCTCCGGAAGATAGTCGTCAGGATGGTCGGTGGTCGCCGCGCGCTTCTCGTAGAGCTTGCGATAGAACTCGTAGCGGCCCTGCGGCAGCGGATCAAGCCAGGACACGCGTTCGAGGTCAATGAAATGATCGGGCTCCTGCGCGTTCTTGAGGGCAAACTCCGAAGGACTGCGCCAGCGGTCGGGCTCTGGCCCCAGATAGGCGATCTCGTTTATCGCCGCGGCCCGCCGAAAGAACTTCGGCATGTCGATCGGAATCTTCTCCGCCGCCACGCGATTAACGTAGGTGTGCCCCTCATTCCCCCACGCCAAAGCGAAATCAGATTGCATGAAAACGAGGCCGATCAGCGCAACGCTGATCAGCCTCCGAGAAAACGATTGCATTCGCATTTCCTTCTGGATGCGCCCTCCCTAGAACTGCAAATGCAGCGACAACTGCAGGAAGCGTGGGCTGCCAACCGTGTGCTGGATCACGCCCAAGCTGCCTTGGGGAGGAATCGATGGCGGACCGTAGTAATAGGGAAAGAAGTTCACGTCGTTGTTCGGAGCGTCGAAATCGGGATGGTTGAAAATATTAAAAGCATCGGCTTCAAACTTCAGCAGGTAGCGCTCTTTGAATTGGAACATCTTGGACAAGCTCATGTCGAAGCGCACCTGGAAGGGGCCTCGAAAACTGTTCCGGCCGGTAGTTCCAAATAAGGATTCATAGACATCGGACCCGGTGCTGTCCGGAGCGGGAACCCCGTAGGTCCCCGGAGCCACGAACTGGGGTGCGAAATCAGCCGCGTTGAGCTTACAGAGTGCTGGCGAAACTCCCACAACTCCCACGGGGCAAATACCGCCCCTTGCTGCCTGCTTGGCAGTTATGCCCGGTACCAGCGGCACAGTGGGGTTCCCAATATAGTTGCTGGTGCCGTAGTACTGACTTGCCACCGAGCCCGAATAGTCATAGACGCTGTAGGGTTGCCCGCTTTGCGCCACCGTCTGACCACCAATGGTCCAGCCGTTGGTCACGTATCCCCACGCCCCGCTCTCCACGAGCTTCGGAATCGTGTAGCTGTAGTTGACCAGGAAAACGTGGGTCTGATCGAAATCCGAGGAGCCATAGTTGGCTCGGGGAGTGGCCGGATTGTTGCCGGTGAAAAAGAGCCCCAGGCCGCTCTGCTCATCAAGCGAATGAGACCAGGTGTAAGACGTGGTGAATTGCAGACCGTTGGACAGTCGCTTGTGAACCTGGAGTTGCAGCGCGTTGAAGTTCGAGATGCCCTCCGCCTTATACGACACCGAGTTCATGTCGTAGCCGGGATACGGCACGCGAATCGGAGCATTGCCTGCATATTCATTCGTATAGATAGGCTCAGTATCCAGCGGAGGTAGACCACTGTAATAAACGTTCTGGGGAGACGCCGGGCTGGTACCCCCATAGGAAGTGGTCTGCCCGTTCACCACATTCGTCGACGTGGCGATGAGTGGTTGGTTAAACGGAATGGGCAGCACCAAATGGGTGCCGTGATTGCCGACATAACCGATCTCGAACAACCAGGTGTTGGAGGGCTGAAATTGCAGGTCGAGTGTCCAGTTCTGTGTGTAAGGCAGTTTGTTGTTGATGTCGTAACCGCCATACAGGAACGGACCATATAGATTGCTGGACGGCCAGCACCCTGGGTAACCGCAAGCCGTCTGCTCGAGGTTGGGCAGATAGGAGAGGAAGGCTGCCCCCGTGGCGGGCGGCGGTGGTGGCAGAGTCGTTCCGAACGGCTGAGAGAGCGTCGCGCCCTGTGCGACCGAGATTGGTTGGACGAACGGAGGCGCGAGCGTAACGCCGAATGGGCCGTTAAATCCGGACCCGGCACTCGGCGACAAGTAACTGAAGAACTCGCCGCGGTCGTAGTACATGCCGTACCCTGCGCGCACCGTGAGCTTAGAGGTTGGAGCCCACGCGATGCCGATGCGGGGCGCGAAGCCCCACTGGTGATTTTTCATGAGCGAATTGCTGGCTCCGGGCGTGGCGCCAGGCTTGTTATTCCCGGCGATTAACAGGCCAGAGCCGGTAATTACGTCCGTCCCCGTATCGCAAGTGCCATAGTTGTACTCAGTCAAAGCCGGGTCTGCCGGAACTCCATTGACGGTGCATTGCACGTAACTGTATTTCGAAGGGTCAAAACCGGTGAGCTTACCGTATTTTTCCGAGAGTGGCCCGTCGATGTCCCAACGCAACCCGGCGGTTATCGTGAGGTTTTTCATCATTTTAAAATTGTCGTTGATGTACGTGCCCACGGTATCGGCGCGGTAGTAACGGTGAGCCGAACCTACGAATTCATTACCGCCGTGCAAGTTTCCCTCTACGAGGTCAAGGAAGGTCTCGAAGTCAAGCGTATCCGTATTGGTGTTGTTATTGAGGATATTCAGCTGGGTGTGGTCCCACGTCGTCCCAACACTCACGACATGCTTTCCTTTTACCCAACTCATGGAGGTCCCATATTCCCATTGATTCTGGATCATGCCGCCGTTGCCAAAGCTGGGGCTGGGACCAAACTGCAAACCTGCACCGATCGTAGGGTCCGACGCTCCGATTGTGAACTGAGGAAAAGTCGCCGCACCAGGCAGGCTGATGCCCACCGAACTTGGGGTAAATCCGTTTGTCGTATTGGCATAAGCTCGCAGGCGGGTGAAACCCACATGCTGTTCCCAGGTGAGGTTGGGAGAGAGCACAACGGAGTTAGCAAGGGAAAACACCTGGCTGCCAGCGGAAAGCTGTTGTGGAAATCCGAGCAGCGAACCGACCGAGCCAAAAGGATTGCTGGTGGGATTGCTCTGAACGTAATATCTCGCGGCCAAGCGATCCTTGGCGCTCACAACATAATCGATGCCGACGATCCCTTGGTTTACGCGTGCCTGCGTATTGGGGCCTTGCACGACGGCATCGTAGCCTAGGGTCTGGGCATTGTTCTGAGTGTACTGCGCACTTGGTACCAGATACTGCCCGTTGGGAAGTTTGGCATTCAGGATCTGCGACGCTGCGCTATTGATCTGACTCGCGGTAATGGTTTGGCCGGTGGCGGCGTATGTACTCTGAATCATGTTGATGATGCCCTGCGTACTGCGGTCATCCGTCAGATACAGAGGTACGGTCACATCTTTAGTGGAAGCCTCCGCATCGGCAATGTGCACTCCCTGATAGGACCCAAAGTAGAACAATTTATCCTTGATGATCGCGCCGCCGACTGTCCCGCCAAACGCGTTCCGGTTCAGGAAAGGACGAGGCAGATAAGGCTGATTCGTGACTGGATTGATGCCAGCAGCGTTGTAGAAGTACGGTGTGGCATTCATATCGCTGTTCTGCCACTGTTCCCACAGGGAGCCATGGATCGCGTTCGTGCCAGACTTCGTCAGTACGCTGATGTGCGCGCCGCTGTTGTTGCCCTGGGTGGCGTCGTACTGCGAGGAGTTGACCGCGATCTCCTGAATGGCATCCGGGGGCGGAGTCGGAAGAGCCTGGCCAATCGCTCCATACACCGATGTGCTGGTTTGGATGGTACCGCCCGCGCCGAAGTTCTCACCGGTGTTGAGCACGAAGCGGTTCTCCCCTACCTGGCTGGTGGAATTGCCGTTAAAGAGGTTGTTGGTGCTGACACCGTTCAAGGAAAAGCTATTGCTGGTGTCCCGGTTTCCGTTCGCGAAGATGGCCTGATTGCCAAGACCCGTGTTGGCGCCGCCTCCGCCGAGGAAGTCCGCATGAACGCCGGGGCTAAGAATCGCGAGTTGTGTGAAGCTGCCCGTGCCGAGTGGTGTGGTTTCGATGGTGTTGGCATCGACGACATAGCCGATCGTGGTGTCCACCTGGTTCATCAAGGGCACGGCGGTCACTTCCACCGTGGTGCCGGTTGAGCCCACCACCAGAGACGTATCCACGGTTGTCGTACGGTTACCGGACACCAGGATTTTCGTGTGGGTTTCCGTTTTGAAGCCGTCCTTCGTGACGGTGACTCGATAGGTTCCGGCGGGAAGATCCGGAATCACGAAAGAGCCATTCTTGGTCCGAGCCGCAACTTCCAGGTTGGTCTCGATATTGACCGCTTTCACAGTGGCGTCGGACACGACAGCTCCTGACGGATCGGTCACCGTGCCGGTGATGGCGCCCAACGTCTGCTGGGCGGAGGCGAACTGCGCGAGGAATGCAAGCGCCAGGATGACCACAAAAAGGGCGCGCGAGAACTTCGAGGCAGAGACGAAGAGGCCAGTCAAACGCACAGTAGATCCTCCTGTATTGGGAAGCCCTTATAGCAGAGCCACTTGGCGAGATTCAAGACAGTTCGGTGTAAAAGTCAGTCAAAATTCGATGAATTTTTCTTCAGGTTTGCAGAAAGAATATTTCTGTTCGGAACGGGGACAAGCGCATCCTGAACCCACGTGCCGCAGGCGAGTTATTCTCTAGTTGTGAGCCAGCAGAAGAACGCGTCGCGTCCGCATGGAATCGGCCTGTGCGCGGACTGCCGGTTCATGCGTTTGATCGAATCAGACCGGGGGTCGAAGTTCTATCTCTGCGAGCGGTCCGCAACCGACGCGCGGTTCCCCAAGTATCCAAGATTGCCCGTTTTGCAATGTACTGGATATGAGCGGTTGGGTGCGGACCCCGAGCCAGAGGCGTGACGGCGGTCACTGCGCACGTCCGGGTTTTCCCGCAGTATCGGCTCGAGGTTCGTTTCGTGAGCCAGCCTCAGGGAAGGAATCGGACCATGTTTCTCAAGATTCTTGGTACGGGCGCAATCGTTTTGTTTGTGGTTTGAGTGGTTGCCGTTCTCCAGGGCTGGAGCAAAGGGTCAACTACCGATCATTTCATTAGTTGCGCTTTCATCGCGATGTTCGGCGTGGCCGCGGCATGGGGCGTGCGAACGCTGTTCGGGCTGGGACACTGACATCGAGTCAGCGATGCCTGCAAAGAAGACAAAGACGATCTCAGAGAACGCGTTCGCCGGTCAGGCTATGTGTCCTACGGAGAGGGAACTGGCTTCGGTGCTGGGCGGGAGCCACTCTCTGTGGCAGAATCTGGCGGCCGACCTCAAGCGCGATTTGAAACTGGATGGTGCAGAGTGGAATAGCTACTCGGTCAAGGCCGGGTGGTCGCTGCGGCTGCAATCGAAGAAACGGAACATCGTGTATTTCGGGCCCCGCGCAGGTTATTTTCTGGCTTCATTTATTCTGGGCGAGAAGGCAGTGGCGGCAGCGCGGAAGAGCAAGCTCCCGGCGCGGATCCTGAAAATGATCGACGAAGCCAAGCGTTACGCCGAGGGAACCGCCGTCCGCCTCGAAGTGCACGATGTTGCTGATGCCAGCGTTGTGAAAACGCTGGCGAAGATCAAGTTCGAAAACTGAGGGAGAACTCAGTGGGAACGAGGGGGTTATTCCATCCCAAGTTCTTTCGCCAGCGCCTTCCACTTTCCGTCAACAAGAGCCTTCGTCTTCGCATCCATCACAATCTCATCCGGCCAGGGGCGGGTAAAGCCTTCGCTGGCCCACTTGCGCGTGGCGTCGAT
>PMUM01000285.1 GCA_003166855.1 Acidobacteriaceae bacterium
GCGGCTTCGGCGATCCCAACGGTGTGCCCTCAAAGACCACTCAAACCAGAGCCGTCAACATCGCGCAGGCTGGCGGATTTGATATGCCCACCGGACCGGGGTACGGAAATGGAACAGGCGGGGCCAAGGGTGCCCGCGGCGTGGTCGCCAGCACAGGATTCGGCGGTGGCGTTGCCACCGGAAACGCATCCTCTTCGTCTCCCCGAGGCGTGGTTCGTCAGGCAGGCTTCGGCGACGCCGATGTCCCCGCTCCTCCTACCGTGCAATCGCGGCTCGCGGCGCAAGCCGCTGCCAAAATTGTCCCTGCGGAAATCCTTTCCAAGCCGACTCCCATCTACACGGACGAGGCCCGCTCCAAGCGCATCGAGGGCGAGGTTCTTCTCGAAGTTGTTCTTGCAGCATCCGGTAAACTGCGCGTGTTGAGAATTGTTCATGGACTGGGGCACGGTCTGGACGACGCGGCTGTTCACGCCGCCGAGCAGATTCGCTTCAAGCCCGCTTTGCAGGACGGCCAACCCTCAGACTCGACGGTTGTCTTGCATATTATTTTTCAGTTAGCGTGATCGACTCCCAGAAGGTCTTTATGCGAATCGTTCGTTCGGGCTCCATTGTGGTTCTTCTTTTGTTGGTGTGCGCATTTTCCGCCACCGCGCAGGATCCTTCCCCAGCTCAGTCGGCCTTGAATCCCGCGACCGCTCCGGCCGCACCCGCCACCGCGCCCGCTCAAACGACCGAGTCTCTTCCTGCAGCCGCACTCACGCTCAATGACGTCCTGGACCGCGTCGTGCAGCGCGAACATTTGTTCATGGCGCAGATGCGCCACATGCACCCGCTGGTTGAGACCTACCTGCAAGACCTGAAGAACGATGCCAGCGGAAATGCGAGTCCCGTGAACGATAAATATTTTCTCGGTCGCCTCGACATGTCTGACGGCCCCGAAGACGTTTCTTTCGTCGGCCAGCCTGGATTCGGTCATCGCATGCTCACCAAGCTCACCGGTGTCTACTCCCTGCACTACCTGCCCATGGGCTTCGCCCAGATGATCATCCTCGACTCCGATTTCCAGAAGAAGTACTACAACTTCACCTTCGTGCGCCGCGAATTCCTTGGCGAACTCCGCTGCCTCGTCATCGATGTCCAGCCCAAGGAAGGCCAGAAGACCTCGCGCTTCAAGGGCAGAATCTGGGTCGAAGACCAGGAGTACAACGTCGTCCGCTTCAACGGCAGCTATTACCCGCAACCAAAGATCAACTTCTTCTTCCACTTCGACAGCTGGCGTCTGAACATGCGTCCAGGCACTTGGCTCCCGGCCTACGTCTACACGGAAGAATCGAACCTCAAGACCGGACTGAGCAAAAGTCTGCATTTCAAGGCGCAGACCCGGCTCTGGGGCTATGACCTGAAAGCCCTTAACAAGAACGAGGAGTTCACCCAGATCCTGATCGACTCTCCTCAGAACGTGAACGACCAGAGCGCCGTCGGTGCCGACGCCACACCCGTCGTCGCCGAGCGCATGTGGGAAAAGCAGGCCGAAGAAAACGCCGTCGACCGTCTTCAAAAGATTGGTTTGCTCGCTCCTTCCGGCGAGGTCGACAAGATCTTAGCGACCGTGGTCAACAATCTGTTGGTCACCAACAACATCGACCTGCAGGGCGACATCCGCTGCCGCGTCTTATTGACGGCGCCTCTCGAATCGTTCACCATCGGCCACACCATTGTCATCAGCCGCGGCCTGCTCGATGTTCTCCCCGATGAAGCGTCCCTGGCCATGGTCCTGGCTCATGAACTCAGCCACATCGTGCTGGGACATCACTTCGACACCAAACTCGCTTTTAACGACAAGCTGTTCTTCCCCGACGAAGAGTCGTTCCAGCGCCTCGACTTCAAGCGCTCTGGGGCGGACGAAGAAGCCGCTGACACGAAGGCTCTGGAACTTTTGAAGAACTCTCCTTACAAAGACAAGCTGGGCAATGCAGGATTATTTCTCAAGGCCTTGCAGCAGAAGGGGCCCGACCTCCCGCATTTGATCCGCCCGCACCTGGGAAATAGTTTTGCCGGCGGCAAGAGCATCCGCATGTCGAGTTTGCTCGCGGGAGCTCCTGAGCTCGATGCCAAGCGCCTCGACCAGATCGCGGCTCTGCCTTTGGGCGGACGCATCAAAGTCGATCCCTGGACCGATCAGGCGGAACTCTCCAAGGCCAAGCCCGTCGCTCTGGCCTCCGCCCGCGAGAAAATGGAGTTTGAGATCACTCCCTTCTTCCCCTACCTCACCCGGTTGTCAACCGGGGGCACGGACAAGGTGGCTCTCACCACCTCCTCGCCCTCACAGACGGAACAGAAATAAGTTAAGTGGATCCGGAACTTCAGGGGAATAAACAATGAGGAGCTCAGGCCTGCAGTATCTTGGCGGGCTCAACGACCCCAACTCACAATCTTCGTCGGGCGTCGTCGGATTGCTGACTACTGAATCGCACTGCCGACTTGAGAAAACACGTTGTTGGCATTCGACCCGATGAGCCGGATGGTGCCCACGACGATTACCAGGATCACAGCCAACATCACTGCGTATTCCGCAATGTCCTGTCCCTGCTCATCGTTCCAGAGCTGCTGTAAACGTTTTGCCACGGGCTCCTCTTTTCCTGCTTCTTTTGACCGTGCCCTCTCGGACCTTGCATCACGGCTCCATACTCATTGACTCACGGTTCTTTTAAGCTTTGGTCCGTTCGAACGATTCTAGTATTCGCAATCTGTACCGCCAATGGCACCGAAGTGCCACCAAATAGCACCTTCTCGCCGACACGTCCTTCAGGCAATACTTTTCAGAGGCAAGGCCTGATTCACCGCAAACAGCGCGAGTTCCAGCCGCGTCGATACCCCCAACTTGTCAAAAATATTGCTGAGATGGTGTTTGACCGTATCTTCGCTGATCTTGAAATATTCCGCTATTTCCTTGTTGGAGTACCCCGCTACCACAGCCGAAACGATCTCCAGTTCGCGCGGCGTCAGGCCGAACTTCTTCTGCCGCGCCTCGTCATGCGAAGACTGCATCAAGGTCCGCAGGTACTGCACAAGATTCGAGACGCTCTCGCGCCCCACCCAGTATTCGCCCGCCATCACCGTGTGAATCGCCTTCAGCAACAACTGGGTCGCGGAATCCTTCAGCACCACTCCGCGCGCCCCTAGTTGCAGCGCTTCCACGATCTGCCCTTTTTCCGCCGCCGCCGTCAGCAGAATCACCCGCACCGGAGTCGCGTTCGCGGGCATACTCAGATCCCGCAACGCTTCCAGCCCCGGGTGCTTCGGCATCGCCAGATCGAGCAGCAGAATGTCGGGCTTTAGCTGTTTCGCCAGTTTCACCGCTTCGGCGCCATCCGACGCTTCCCCTAGAACCTTAAGATCAGCCTCGGCCTCCAGCAAACGCCGCAGACCGTCGCGGAAGATCGGGTGGTCATCGGCAATCACAAGACGTACAGGCTGCGTTTTTTTAAAGTTCATGTCGCACTTCCCCGTTCCGAGGAACGCTGATTTCCAGGCGCGTTCCCTGTCCAGGATTTGATTCTACAGTGAGTTGCCCGGCCATCAAACGCACCCGTTCCTTTATGATCATAGGCCCTTTTCCCGCTTCTTCCAGCTGATCCTGGTTATATCGTCCCCCAAATGAGAATCCTTTCCCATCATCTTCCAGGGTCAGGCTCCATTTTTCGTGGTTCGCTCCCAAGCGTACCAGCGCGTGTCGTGCTCCGCTATGCTTCCTCACGTTCACCAGTCCTTCCTGCACAATGTGCAGGATCTCGCGGCACACTCTTTGCGGCATGTCTAGATCCTCAAGGTCGGTCACGAAACGCGCGCTGATCCCTGTCTCCCGCTGAAATCGTTCGACAGTGTCATTCAGCACCCCGAGCAATCGCTGCGAATCCACATCGATCGCTTTCATCTGCTGCATCAGTTCCCGCAGCTTCAGCACTTCCTCGCGCAACAGCCCCTGGATACGCCCTAATTCCGAGCCAATCGGCTTGCCGGCGTCGGCCTGTCTCCGCAGCACGTCCACTTGCATTTCCACCGCAATCAGCGACTGCACCGCTCCGTCATGCAATTCCCGCGCAAACCGCGCACGCTCCGCCGCCCCCGCGCGTCGTCGTAATCTGTGCAGAAGATACACGTTGTAAACCGCAGGCCCAACCTGGTGGACCATATCCAGCAAAAAGCGGAGTTCCTCGTGCTTCTCGCCCCGCCACGACGGGTTGAACAGGAATACCCTTCCTCTCCACTCACTCCCAAACAAAAATGCCACCGTTACCACAGAGTCAAAAGCCTGGACTTGTCGCAGTTGAGAAATCGGCGCCAGATTCTCCACCGCCACTGGATGGCCACCCTCATCCAGCGCCAGCGTTTTCCACTTCTCCCCGTCGATCGCGGCGTAACACACCTCCCCCGGAAAATCATCCAGATAGGTTTTCGCGTCGCGCGGGCCCGAGTCCAGCCAGTGGAACTCCGATGGCACTCGTCCACTCGCCTTCTCCAGTTCTCCCACGAAGACGCGCTGGCTGTGTGACTCCTGCGACGCCACCACCACCCGCGATGCGCCGTACATCGACATCGCCTCGTGGAAGATCTGCTCAATCGTCCCCGTCAGGCCCGCTTCCACACGCACCCGTGACAGAGTCCCGGTCAGCACTGCCTTTTCCGCCCGCAAGTGCTTCTGCTGTTCCGCCAGATATCCCAGCAACAGACCCATCACCAGCAGGTAGATCGACAGCATGAACAACCGTTCGGGTTCGAACTCAGGCCAATTCACACGCAAGCCCAGCAATCCCGGAGGACCCACCGGGTTCAACCAATGGTGGATGAGAACAAAACGTTCAATCCACAGCAGCGTAACTTCAGCAGCGGCAGTCGCGAGCGTTTCCCAAAGTCCCCACCGATAAGCCGCCGCCGCCAGGACGAAAAAAAAGAAGAGATAAAAAGGTGCCCGCGGTCCTTCCGCGAAGATTGAAATCAAAGCGGGCCAAACCACATCCCCGGCATGCACCAGCAGCCGAAAGCCTGCGGTTGACTGCTGCCTGCGCTTGAGCAGCATCAGGATCAGACTCGCGTTCGCCAAATAAAACACGAACAGCCCGTAAGCCGCCCACGAATTCCCCAGTTCGGTAGGATCCATGCGGATCGCCACCAGCGTTGAAACCGCCAGAAATACACGCGCAGTCGCCAACCACCGCTCGATCCGGCGCGTTTCGCCCGGATCCGGCGGAATTCTCATTCTCCAGGAGTGTCGGTAGCGCTCTACGCGAAGATTCAATGGATTCGTTCTCCAAAGGCGTGGCGGCTTTGCTGCATATTATTGAATAAGAATAGCTTACCAGCAAGTGAGACTCTGGAGTACACCTGTCGGCGTCCCGACGGAGAGTTACTACAGTAACCAATGCGCCACTGCGATCCCGTCTAGAATGACTCCAGAGGCATGTCTTGAGTAGGCGGTCCCATTTCTGGTTGCTGGCGGTTGCCGGATTATTGGCGGCCTTCGTTCTCGCTGCTCTCTTTCTGCCTCGCTCCTTTCAGTTGACCGCCTTCAGCGATATCGTTCAGTGCCTCTTTTTGATTTCCGGTACCGCCGCCTTCGTTCCGCTGGTGCTCCGCGCTCAGGGACGCATGCGCCTGTTCTGGGCCCTGATCACTCTCGGCATTTCTTTCTGGCTCATCTATCAACTGCTTTGGACCTATTACGAAGTGGTCCTGCACACCGATGTCCCGGACCTGTTCGCCGGGGACATCATTCTGTTCTTGCACATTGTTCCGTTCATGGCCGCCTTGGCCATCCGTCCCCACGCTCCTCGCGACGAATATGCCGCCCGTGTCGGACGTCTCGATTTCGCTCTGCTGCTGACTTGGTGGTTCTATCTGTACGTCCTGCTCGTCATTCCGTGGCAATACGTCGTGGCCGATATCGCCGCATATAACCGGCATTTAAATGCCGTCTATACCTCCGAGGAGGTCGCCTTCCTGCTCGGTCTCTGTGCCTGCTGGATCACCAGTAAAGCCGAATGGCGAAAACTGTACGCGGGCCTGTTTGGCATGAGCTTCTGTTATGCCTCCAGTTCCACCGTCTCGAACTGGGCGATCGGCCGGAAGGTGTACTACAGCGGCAGCCTTTACGACATTCCCATGGTTGCCGCCATGGCATGGCTCACCTGGATCGGCCTGCGGACACACGCCGAGAAGCCCGCCTCCGACGCCCCCGAGGTCTCCACGCTCTACGGCGTATGGGTGGCCCGCTGCAGCATGATTGCGGTGTTCTCGCTGCCTCTTTTCGCCGCATGGGCCCTCTCCGACGACCTGGTGCCGTCTCGCGTACGCGTGTTCCGGCTCGCGCTAACTCTGGCCGCAGCCTTCTTCATGGGCGTCATGATCTTCCGGCGCCAGCATCTTCTCGATCGCGAACTGATCCGCCTCCTGAATCACTCGCAGGAATCTTTTGAAAACCTGAACCGTCTGCAGGCCCAGATCCTTCAGTCCGAAAAACTGGCCTCCATCGGCCAACTGGTCGGCGGCGCCGCGCACGAACTCAACAATCCCATCACAGCCATGCTCGGTTATTCCGACATGCTCCTCAGCACGGCACTCACTGACGATCAGAGGCCGGTTGCAGCAAAAATCGGACAATATGTCCGCCGCACCAAGTCGCTCGTCGCCAGTCTCATCAGCTTTGCTCGCCAGGCCCCAGCTCCCAAAAGTCCTCTCGACCTCAACACCCTGGCACGCACCTCTGTGAAGTTAACGCAATCTCAGTGGGAGGCTCTCGGCATCGAAGTCCGCACCCAGTTCGATCCTGCTCTCGCAAAAGTTTTAGGGGATTCCAATCAGCTGCTTCAGGTCTGCCTCCAGCTCGTCGCCAGCTGTCTGCATGTGCTCAGTGAACACGGCGGCCGCGTCCTGACTGTGAGTACTCTGCGGCAGACAAATACTTCCGTGCTGCAAATCGTCACAGACCCTATTACCCCGACCACCGACCCTCACACCGCTTCGCCGCTCGATCCCGAAGACTCCCTTGGACTGAGTGCGTGTCAAGGCATCTTGCAGGAGCACCGCGGTCAAATTTCACGCGAGCGCCGCGAAGATGGCACGATCATACTCCGCGTCTACCTTCCGGCAACCCAGTCCGCACCTTCCAAGCCCAAGGAATCTACGGTGCCGGTGCTGTGGCAATCTCGACCGTACGCTTGAGTTGTCCGCAAGCAGCATAAATATCCCGCCCCCGCGGACGCCGCACAAATGCCGGAACTCCACTTTCCCGCAGAATCTTCTGAAACTCCGCCACCCGCTCCGCGTCCGGAATCGTAAACTCAATCCCCGGCCCCGGATTCAGCGCAATCAGATTCACTTTGCACCGCATCCCGCGCAGCAACTCCACCACTTCTCTCGCGTTCTCTGGCCCGTCGTTCACGCCCCCGAGCAGCACATACTCAAACGTAATCCACTCCCGCGTTCGCAGCGGATACGCCTTCGCCGCCGCCATCAGCATTTCCAGATTCCATTTCTTGTTCAGCGGCATCAGCCGCGTGCGCAGCGCATCGTTCGAAGCATTCAACGAAATCGCCAGCTTCGGCCGGATCTTCTCGCCGCCAAGATCGTGAATCCGCGGCACGATCCCCGCCGTCGAAACCGTCATCCGCCGCTCCGCAATCCCAACTTCCTCCACCAACAACCGCGCCGCTTTCACAAAATTGTCATAGTTCAGGAACGGCTCTCCCATCCCCATGAATACCAGGTTGATGCGATCCTCCGGCGGTGAAACCTGCTGATCTTTCAGCACCGCGCACACTTGCCCCACTATCTCGCCAGCGGTCAAATTCCGTTTCACTCCCAGCAGCGCCGTCAGACAAAACTGGCAATCCACCGCACACCCCACTTGACTCGAAATACAAATCGTCGATCTCCCCTGATTCTGTCTCTGAGTGCGTCTCTGACGCTGTCGTAGATCTGAATTCTGTTCCTGACCCTGATCTGAATTCTGTTGCTGTTTCTGATTTTGGGTCTGATCCGTAAGATTTTGGGTGGCGCAGCGCTTCAGCGCTGCGATTGGCTTCTCTTCTGATAGCAGGGCTTCAGCCCCCGTGGGATTCAGGTCCACAAATCGTTCCGCCTGTTCCCCCGCCTCGCTCCCATCCCCCGCTTCCCCACCGTCCCCTTCCGGCATCCACACCGTCTCCACGGTCTGCCCATCACCCATCTCAATCAGATACCGCACCGTGCCATCCTCCGACACAAACTTCTGCGCGATCCGAGGCAGCCCAACCGCTACACCCTTCTCCGTCAGCGTCCCTCGAAGCTGCTGCGACAGCGTCGAAATCTCCTCCACCGACGCCACTCGCTGCCGGTACACCGCGTCCCGTAACTGCTGTCCCCGATAAGCCGGTTCGCCCAGGCTCTCCACGAACGAGGTGAGTTCCGCCCGATCCAACCCGAGCAGCGCGACTTGTGACGAATCTGTCATAGCTCTGTCTGAAACATTCCTGATTGTCGGATTCCCGACAATCTCCCACAGCCTGGAATTCACCCAGACGGAAACTTGCACTTCCACTTAACCTGCTGATTCTAAATAACTAAACTATTCTCGCACACCCACGGCCCCTATGTCAGAATAGTACATACGGTTTCATGCCCATTCCAAAGGGTTTACTAAGTCGTACCTAAATGCAAAAAACAATGGCTCAGGAAGTCCGCAATATTCGTCGCCAAAAGCTGTCCAACGGCTTGACCGTCATCACCGAGCAGATGCAGCACATCCGCTCTGCCTCCATCGGAATCTGGCTCCAGACCGGTTCGCGCGATGAGGATGCCGAGTGGAACGGCATCTCCCATTTTATCGAGCACATGGTTTTTAAGGGGACAAAGCACCGCACGGCGGAAGAAATCGCGCGCCAGGTCGACTCCATTGGCGGTAATATGGATGCCTTCACCGCCAAAGAGTGCATCTGCTTCAACGTCAAAGTACTCGACGAGCACGTCCCGACCGCGCTCGATATTCTGAGCGATCTCGTCCTGAACCCTGTCTTTGATACCAGCGACATCGCCCGCGAGCGCGGCGTGATCATGGAAGAGATCAAGATGGACGAAGGTAATCCCGATTATCTGGTCCATGAAATTTTCACGCAGAATTTCTGGAAAGATCATCCGCTCGGCAAGCCGATCCTGGGGACGAAAGAGACTGTGAAACGTTTCGAGCGGACGCCGGTCGTCGAGGCCTATGCGCACCGCTTCGCTCCCGGCAACATCATCGTTTCGGCGGCGGGCAATCTCAATCACGAGAAATTCGTCGAACTCGTGACCCAGCAATTCGAGCACATGAAGCCGATGAGCAACGGCTTCCATTCCTCCGCTCCGAAGATCGTTTCGCGCATCATCCTGCGCAATAAAAAGGCTCTCGAGCAGGTTCAGTTGTGCATTGGCGTGCCCGCCCACCCGATCGCGCACGAGAAGCGCCACGCCGGCTACATTCTCAACACC
>PMUM01000335.1 GCA_003166855.1 Acidobacteriaceae bacterium
GAACCGCTACATTACCACGACACGTTGTATCATTCGATGGAAGTGTCCGTCACCTCCATCGCGCCTGCTGCACCCATTTCCCGGGTAGATGCCCTGCACCTGATCGGCTGCTCCGACGACGATCTCCCCGAACTCCTGGCCGCCGCCCGCGCCGCCAAAGAGCGATTCAAGCCCGGGGTCATCACATACTCGCGCAAAGTTTTTCTGCCGCTGACCAATCTCTGCCGCGACTACTGCGGATACTGCACCTTCCGCCGCGATCCCGGCGACCCCGGCGCGCACACCATGACCCCGGACGAAGTGCTATCGGTCGCCCGTGCCGGCGAGAAGCTCGGATGCACGGAGGCCCTCTTCAGCCTCGGCGACAAGCCTGAACTGCTCTTTCCCGAGATGCGCGAGACGCTGCGCAACCTCGGCTATAAGTCGACGCTGCACTATCTCGAAGCCATGTGCGAACTCGTGCTGCGCGAGACCAGCCTGCTGCCGCATCCGAATCCCGGCCTGCTCAGCGCCGAATGGATCGCCCGCCTTGGCGCCGTCTCCCCCAGCATGGGACTCATGCTCGAGACCACCAACGCCGCTCTGTTGGCCCCCGGCGCGGCGCACGACAACGCTCCCGACAAAGTCCCGGCCAAGCGGCTGCGCACCATCGAAGACGCTGGGAAGCAAGGCGTCCCGTTCACCACAGGCTTGCTCATCGGCATCGGCGAATCGCTCGAAGACCGCGTCGACACGCTGCTCGCGCTTCGCGATATGAATGACCGCTACGGCCACATTCAGGAAGTGATCGTGCAGAACTTCCGGGTCAAGCCCGCGATTCCCATGGCCAACTGGCCTGAGCCCACGCGGGGCGAGATGCTCCGCGCCGTGGCGGTAGCTCGCTTGTTACTCCCCAACGTCAATATTCAAGCTCCGCCCAACCTCTCCGCACCTTACTATGATGACTTGGTGGACGCGGGCATCAACGATTGGGGAGGAGTGTCGCCGCTGACCCCTGACTTCATCAATCCGGAGAAGCCCTGGCCGCACCTGGAGCAACTGCGCCTGCGCACCGAGGCCAAGGGATTCACGTTGCGGCAGCGCCTGCCGGTGTATCCGGAATTTATTCCTGCTGTGACCGCCAAGCCCGGGTTGCTGTCCGAAAAATTGCAAGCCGCCGCTGATGATCGCGGCTTGGCACGATTGAAGAGGGCCGCTTGATGGAGCCGAAAAGATGATCTGCGTCCTCAGCGGCGGCACCGGCGGCGCCAAGTTCGTCGACGGCCTGCGCCAGGTCATGCCCGCCGAAGACATCACCCTGGTCGTCAACACCGGCGACGACCTGCTCTGGTGGGGCCTCTACGTCTCGCCCGACATCGATTCGATCACGTATGTGCTCTCCGGCATGCTAAGCCGCGAGCGCGGATGGGGCGTGAAGGGCGACACCTTCCTCTGCCTGCAGGCCATGGGACAACTCGGCGAGCCGACGTGGTTCCACACCGGCGACCGTGACCTTGCCATGCACCTGCTGCGGTCGCGCCTGCTGGCTGAAGGCAAAACGCTTTCCGACGCCACCTCCGTCATCTCGGAAAAACTCGGAGTGAAAGCGCGCGTTCTCCCCATGAGTGACTCGCGCGTCGAGACCCGAGTGGATACGCCCGCGGGCGAGTTGAGCTTTGAAGAGTACTTCGTGCAGCGCTGGTATCAGGACCCTGTGAACTCAGTGCGCTTCGCCGGTGCGTCCGACGCCGAACCCGCGCCAGGTGTGATCGACGCAATCGTCTCCGCCGACGCGGTTCTGATCGCCCCGAGCAATCCGATCACCAGTATCGGTCCAATTCTGGCGGTGCCCGGCATTCGCGAAGCTCTGCAACGGGCCCACGGGAAAATCGCAGCCATCAGCCCCATCGTCGGGAATGCTCCCGTCGCCGGTCCGGCCGGAATTTTGATGGCAGCGCAAGGGCTGCCCTGCTCGATCGCGGGCGTCGCCCAGGCGTATGAAGATTTTCTCGACGTGCTGATCTGCGACACGCGCGACGCCCGCCCCGCCGAGGCTCTCCGCAAGAACGGCTTGCGCGTGCAGTGTACGCAGACCATCATGCGCAGCGCCGAAGACAAAGCGGCCCTGGCGCGAGAAGTGCTCTCGTGCGTTGCGCCGGCTCCGCGCGCAGGCCGCGAGCCAATCCATCACGGTGTTGCGGCGCGGCATCTGGACCCGCAGCCGTGATTCTCGTCCCCATCAAGAATACGACTTCGGCCAAGCAGCGCCTGGCAGCCGTTCTCGACCAACCTTCTCGCACCGCGCTCGCGCAGGCCATGATCTACGACGTGCTCACCGCCCTGCACAATTGGAAGAATCGTCCGCCGGTTGCGGTGGTCACCAGCGATCCGTACGCAGTAAAGCTGGCTGGAGAGTATCGATTCGAAGTCATCCCCGACTCCGACAATCCCGGAGAAACCGGCGCCATCGAGATGGCTACCCGCATCTGCGTCGAGCGCGGGGTCGATAGCACGCTGGTGATCCCCGCCGACATCCCGCTGATTGAGGCATGGGAGCTGGAAGAAATTCTGAAGCACGCTCCGGCCGAAGGCAGTGTGCTGGTCCCCGCCGCCGATGGACGCGGCACCAACGCCGCCTTCCGCCGTCCCGCGAATCTGTTCCCGCTCCGCTTCGGCAACGACAGCTTCAAGCCGCACCACGCCGCGGCCCAAGCGACGGGCAAAACGTGCGTCGTTCTGAACTTCGCCGGGATCGCGGTCGACGTCGACAATCCCGAAGACCTACAGCAACTCATTGCGCTTCCCGGCGAAACCCGCGCCCAGCGCCTGGCCCGCGAATATGCTCGTGTGGGACGGGCACTCCTGCCCGTCCAGCCGCGAAGCGGCACGGAATAAAAGCGGCAGCACCCCAACGGGTAAGATTGGTTTATGAGGAAGTCAGGCGAAGGGCGAAAAAGTCTAGCCGCGAAGCGGCGAAAGAGTGCAGCCCACGGCCCTTCGGCTCCGCTCAGGGTGAACTCTAGCCGTGAGTTAGCGGCCGAGGACTCGTCAGCCCCGAAGCGGCGAAAGAAACACAAGCCAACTCGGCCCGATGAACTCCGCCTGATCCCGATCCCGCTCGAAGACGAAATCCACCCCGGTGATTCCCTCGCCGACAAACTGCTAGCTGCCCTCCGCCAGGGCCACTTCCGCCTCCAGTCTGGCGACATCCTGGTCGTAAAACACAAAATCGTCTCCAAAGCCGAAGGCCGCATCATCGACCTGGCCACAATCCATCCCTCCGACGAATCGATCGCATGGGCGAAGCAATACGCCCTCGACGCCCGTGTCATTGAACTCGCCCTGCGGGAGAGTCGCGCCGTCGTCCGCCGCAAGAACGGCGTGCTCATCACCGAGACGCATCACGGCTTCCTCTGCGCCAACAGCGGCGTCGATGTGTCCAACGTCACCGGAGGCAGTCACGCGCTCTTGCTTCCAGAAGATTCAGACCGATCCGCCGCCAACCTCCGCAACGCGCTGAAGAAGCGTACCGGCCTCGCCATCCCCGTCATCATTACCGACAGCTTCGGCCGCCCCTGGCGGGAAGGACTGACCGAGTTCGCCATCGGCGTCGCCGGAATGAAGCCGCTGCGGGACGATCGCGGCCGCCGCGATTCCCACGGCTACAAGCTGAAGGCCAGCGTTGAGGCCGTCGCCGACGAACTGGCCTGCGCTGCCGGACTCGTCTGCGGCAAACTCAACCGCGCGCCTGCCTGCATCGTACGCGGCTTCCGCTACGATCCGGGCCCCGGTAGCGTCCGCGACCTGCTTCGTCCTGCATCCACTGACCTATTCCGCTGACCCGTCCGCCCCAAGGATGTCATCCTGAGGAGAGCGCCAGCTCTCCGAGGGACCTTACGATGCGCGGCAGACGATCATGCTGTCGGCGAGATCGCCTGGTGCATGCGGCATGGGCATTCCCAGCACAGCATCAGACTTTCATCCGCCGTAGGGTCCCTCAACCCAGCTGCGCTGGGCTTCAGGATGACGTCGCTTTTGTGGCTCCGAACGGATAGAGCTACACTGTACCGACGGGAGAACATCGTGCACCGCGAACTTTCTAACTCCGAACTGGAATCCTTCCCTGCGCTCGAATGGTCCGATATCGCCCAGCGCCTGACTCCTTCTGTACGCTCTTCTATCGAGAAGGTCCTCGAAACCCAAAACGGCGCCGACCTGTCGCATGAAGAGTCCTACGCACTCGCCAACTCCGAAGGCGACGACCTCCTGGGCCTGCTGGTCGCGGCCAACATCCTGCGCGCAGAACTGGCTGGCAACATCGTTACCTACGTGGTCAACCGCAACATCAACTTCACCAACATCTGTTTTGTGGGATGCAAATTCTGCGCCTTCAGCCGCGGCCCGCGCGAGTCCGATACATACTTCCACTCTCTCGACGATATGGCTCGGAAGGCGGTGGAAGCCTGGGAACTCGGCGCTACAGAAGTCTGCATCCAGGGCGGATTGCCACGCGAGCTCCCCAAGTTCTACTACCGCGACATTCTGCGCGCCGTGAAAAACGCCACTCCGCGCATGCACATCCATGCCTTCTCGCCGATGGAAATTGTCTACGGCGTCGAACTCACCGGCATGCCGTTGGCGGACTACCTTTCCATGCTGCGCGACAACGGCTTGGGAACGCTGCCCGGCACCGCCGCCGAAATTCTCGATGACGAGATCCGCCACATTCTCTCGGCCAACAAGCTTTCCACCGCGCAATGGATCGAAGTCATCCGCACGGCGCACCGCTGCGGCATTCGCTCGACTTCAACGCTGATGTACGGACACGCCGAAACTCCCGCGCACTGGGTCCGCCAGATGCGACTGCTGCGCGACATTCAATCCGAAACCGGAGGCTTCACCGAATTCGTTCCGCTTGGCTTCGTGCACCAAAACACGCTGCTGTTCCACCAGGGACTCGCGCGCACCGGACCAACGCTGGCTGAGCATCTCAAGGTTCACGCCTTGGCGCGCCTGCTGCTCGCCGGATCCATCAACAACATCCAAGTTTCATGGGTAAAGCTGAATCGCCGCCTCTCGCAACTCTGCCTGCACGCCGGCGCCAACGACTACGGCGGAACATTGATGGAGGAAAACATTTCCCGTGAGGCCGGAGCCACCGCCGGCCAATACACCAGCCCGGAAGATTTCCAAGCGCTGATACTGGAGATGGGCCGCATTCCTGCCGAGCGCAACACCACCTACTCCCGCATCCACATCAAGCTCCCGGCGAACGAAGGCGAATGCGTCGCCGAACAGTCGCTCGAGGCTGAATTCGCGTGACGACGACTTCGAGCCCCTCAGGCGCGCGTCCGATCGCCGTCATCGGTGGAACCGGTCCCGCCGGCATGGGACTCGCCCTGCGCTGGGCGCGTGCAGGAGAAACCATCATCATCGGTTCGCGCGACGAGCAGCGCGCGCAAAAAGCCGCAGATGCTATTCGGGAGAAAGTTGGAAATCAGGCCAACGTGTCGGGCATGGAAAACGCTGCCGCCTGCGCCGCCGCCGATATCCTGATGCTGACCGTTCCCTTCGAAGGCCAAGCCTCGCTTCTCAAACAACTCAAACCCGTGATGACCGAGGGCAGCATCCTCATCGACGCCACCGTCCCGCTGGCGGCCAGCGTGGGAGGGCGCGCCTCGCGCACCCTCGGAGTCTGGCTGGGTTCCGCCGCTCAGCAGGCCGCCGAACTCGTGCCCAAAGAAGTGAGCGTGGTGGCCGCCTTCCACAACGTTTCCGCAGACCTGCTCTACACAGAGGCTCCGCTGGACTGTGACGTCATCGTCTGCAGCAACGATTCCGACGCCGCGCAACTCACCCGCGAACTGGCAGCCAAGATTCCCGGCGTCCGCGCCATCGACGGCGGCCCACTCGAAAACGCCCGCATCGTCGAGCAAATTACCGCCCTGCTCATCGGGATGAACATCCGCCACAAAGGCCACGCCGGAATCCGCATCACCGGCCTGCCGCCTTGCGCTTACCGCTAACGCCCTGAGGAGTTTCCCGTTTGAGCCAGAACAACCACCTCGACGCTGCCTGGCAATATCACACCGGCACCAAGCATTCTCAAGTCAGCGTGCGGATGAGCCCTCATTTTCTGGACTGGGCGAACAAGCCGCTGTTGTTCAAGATTTATCCCACGCTCGAAGTCCTGCGCCTGCCTCGAGATTTCCGCGAGACGGGCCGCGCCGCGCTCGACGCCATCGCGACTCCCGGGCGACCAGCGTCAGCCGAGGCCATTCCCAATCTCGAGACGCTGGCGCAACTCCTGTTCTTCTCCGCTGGAGTTGTTCGGAGCAAGAAACACGAGCAGGGAGAAACGTTTTTTCGTGCCGCGGCTTGCACCGGCGCTCTATATGAAATCGAACTCTACGTCGTCTGCACCGATCTACCGGGTGAGTCCGTGCCCGGCGCGAATGCCCCCGGCCTAGCGGCGGGTGTCTATCATTTCGGCGTCGCTGAGTTCGGCCTGCGCCAGTTGCGGGCCGGTGACTTTCGGCAGACGCTCGTCGAAGCCACGGGAGGCGACCCACACATCGCGCATGCTCCGTTAACCATCATCTGTACCGGCACCTACTGCCGCAATGCCTGGAAATATCGCTCCCGCACCTATCGCCACTTCGGCTGGGATAACGGCACAATCCTCGCTAATCTCCTGGCGATGTCCGAAGCCTCGAAACTTCCTGCCAGGATTGTGACCGGGTTCGTCGACTCTCAAGTCA
Organism: Acidobacteriaceae bacterium; assembly: GCA_003166855.1. GTDB lineage: Bacteria > Acidobacteriota > Terriglobia > Terriglobales > Acidobacteriaceae > Sulfotelmatobacter. The sequence continues at coordinate 6,741 of PMUM01000335.1, forward strand.
ATGAGTTGCTAAGCCTCGACACCAAACGAGAAGTGGCGTTCTCGCTGGTTTCGATTGGGCATCAGCACGCGACTCCGCCCCTCTCGCCGAAAATTTTCCCGCTCAACCTTCCGATCGTCCCCTATTCCAAAGAGGAGATCGACTATCCCGCCATGCGCAAGATGCACGAGGCCTCTTCTCTTGATTCAGCCAGCGAGGTCACCGCCGTGCGCGGCAAGACACCGTCGAACGACGCTCCTACGCCCAAAGGAACAGTCAATTCGCTGCAGTTGCCCAACGATTCCATTCCGGAAGACTCCATCGAGAAAGTGATCTCTCGCCGCGGTTCCACACGGCAGTTCTCGCGTGAATCCATCACCCTGCCGCAGCTCTCCCTCATGCTGGATCGTGCCACGCGAGGAGTTCCCGCAGACTTTCTCGATTCCTCCGGGAGTCACCTCAACGATCTCTACTTGATCGTGAACAACGTGGACGGCCTGGCCGCCGGCGCCTACGTCTATCAGTGGAAGACGAAGGCTCTCGAAATGCTGAAGCCCGGGGACTTCCGCGACAAGGCTGGCTTTCTGGGACTCGAACAACAACTCCCTGCCGACGCCGCCGTTGACGTCTTCTTCCTCGCCGACCTGAAGAAGATTCTGGAGCGCTACGGGAACCGCGGATACCGCGCCGTACAACTGGAAGCCGGCATTCTGGGTGGCAAGCTTTACCTTGCCGCGTACGCCCAGCGCCTCGGCGCCAGCGGTCTGACTTTTTACGACGATGACGTCGTCAACTTCTTCTCGCCGCACGCCCGGGGCAAGAGCGCAATCTTCCTGGTCGCTCTCGGCCGCAGCGCACTTCGCAAATAGGTTATTGCAGGATGTCATATTGAGCCCGGCACGTCAGCGTCTTCATCATTTCCTGCAGAAGCCCGAAGTGCTATGCTGTCGCGCATGGACAACCATCCCGTCAGCGATGTCGGTGGAACTTCCGGCGGCCTCGGCCAATTTCTGCTCGGTTTTGCCATGGCGTGCATCGGCGGCTTCCTCATCACCAATCAAGTGACCGTGGTGAGTTCGTACTGGAATTTCTGGGGAGGCAACAGTTTCGGCGTCACGCTTCTGCCCATGCTGTTTGGTGTAGCCATCCTCTTCTGGAATGGCAAGAGCACCATCGGATGGATCCTGACGGCCGCCGGAGCCCTGTTCATCTTCGCGGGCATCATCGCCAACATGCACATCTACTTTCGCGGAGCCAGCCTTTTTAACACCATGGTGATGCTGATACTGCTGGTGGGCGGGCTCGCGTTGGTGGCGCGTTCGTTACGGCCGCATCACCCGAAGCCCAGCGAATAAATCGCGTCCTAAATTCTGCAAAGTTGCTTTGCGAAGTGCAATATTCCGCGCCCAACGTGACGTTGACATCACCCTCCCCAAGCCATAGCATCCTCTGTTGACCGTCGCGGGACCAGACCCGCGGAATGGTTGCCGTTAGTAGAGCAGGTACCCATCCCCGCGCGACGCTATAACGAGACGATCATTTTCAGTAACATACGAGCAAACACAGATTAGGAGCCGTGTCGCCGGGGAACTGTCTGGCAGGAGTGTACGTAGCACATGATGAGGGAGTCCGAGCTATGAGCAACAAATTCATCGACGGCATTAAGCACGTCATTATCGAAGACGACGATCCCAAGCCGGAAGCGCAAAAGCCAGCGCAGACGCATCCTCAGCCTCACACGGAAGCAGCGCCCGCCGTCACCGCGCCGGTGATGGCATCGGCAGACAGCTCCGCGTATCAGACGATGAGTGGCCAGCCGATGAGCGAAGAGACGGAGCACGTCTACCAGAGGATCCTGGCGAAAACGAACTTCGCGGCAACGCAGGTCTCCGCAACCATCCACAAGTATCTCGATCCGCTCTCCGCAATCCCTTCGCTGGATGAGCGCACCAAGTTCAAAACCGCGGTGATTCAGGCCAAGGCGCAGGAAGGGCTTTCGCAGGAAAAGATTCTCGCCACCTTCGACGGACTCAAAGTCGCGCTGCAGAACGAGCAGGAATCGTTCGCCAATTCAGCGGCCGCCACCAAGCAGAGAGAGATCGACGATCGCCAGAAGAAAGTACAGGAAGTCACCGACGCGATCGCGCAGAAGCAGAAAGAAATTGCGCAACTCCAGCAGCGCCTGTCGGACGTCACCACCGAACTGGTGGGAGCGCAGGGCAAGATTCAGCGCGCCGAATCGCAGTTCGCGATCGCAGTCCAACGACGCGCCTTAGAAATCGATCAGGAGAAGGCCAAGTACGTCAGCCTTCTCCAAGGATAAGGACCCATGAGCATAACGCCTTCCACTCCTACGAATCTCGGCGATGAACTGAAGTCTTTCTGGGCGCGCCCCGAAGGCAAGACCGGAATGATCTTCATCGCGCTGGCAGCGGCCGCGGCGGTGTATGGGTGGGCCCAGATCGTGCCCTTTATCGTCTCGATGCTGGCCGACACGCTGCACATGATTTATCTGGCGGCGATGATAGCCGCGGTGCTGTTCGTCGTTTTCAGCAGCCGCACTCACTTGCTCTTCCGCCTGCTCATGCGCTGGATCACCGGGATGATCATCAACATCGATCCCATCGGCATCCTGAAAGATCACCTGTCGCAAATGCGCAAGCGCCGCGACGTGATGTCGCAGCAGATATCGAACGTCAGCGGTCAGATTCAGTACCTGAAGAACGTCATCGACAAGAACCAGGCCCTGGCCAATGAAAACATGCGCCTGGCGGCCCACGCCAAGAAACTTGCCACCAGCACAGCGGACCAGAACGAACAGCTCCGCATGGCGCTGCAGATGAAGGCCAAGGCCAATCAGGCTGGGCGCCTGCAGAAATCGAATCTCAGCTACCAGCAACTGCTTAGCAAGCTGCAAAACATCTACGACCTGCTCAGCAAGTGGGCGGTCCACATCGACTTCTACATCGAAGACACCGACAACGAAGTCAAGCAGGCGGAAATCGAGTACAAGACCATAAACGCCGCCTATCGCGCCTATCGCACGGCGCTCGCCGTCATCAAGGGCACGGGCGACGAAAAAGAACTCTACAACCAGACCATGGAGCACCTCGCCGAAGAGGCGGGACGCAAACTGGGCGAGATGGAAGACTTCCAGCGCCTGGCGCAGAACTTCATGGACACGATCGACCTGGAAAATGGCGCGGTCGAGACCGAAGCTCTCGAGAAGCTCGACGCCTACGAGCAGAAGTTGCTCACCTCAGGCGCCACCGACACCGCGTTCCTACTGCCGGGCGCAACCGCGGCACCTGTGCCGGTTCCGGCCGGAAAGACCGCCGACGCTCCACCTGCAGCCAAGAGTGCCGGCGACTACGGAGACATGTTTAAGTAACGAGATTCGAAACACGAGTTGTATCCGGGGAGGAAACGCAAGGCATGGCACATTTGAAGACTGGCCCGAAAATCATCCTGATCATTCTGCTCGTCGTAGGCTTTGTGTTCGGACTCCGCAAGGCCGCGGAACTTGGCTGGATTCCCACTCCCGGCGTCATGAAGGCGTTGGTCCCCGAGAAGGCGGCGCTGCCGGACGTGAAAGAGGCGCTGGTGCAGAACGTAGAGCCAGTGGCGCTTCCCGCCGCGACTGCCGCGAGCGTGCCCGCGACTCTGATTCGTGGCGAAATCTGGGAATGGAACGCGCAGATCAACATGATCTACGCCAACGGCGGGGCCAACACGACCAAAGGCTCGCTGATGGAAAAGCACGGCGTCAACCTGACGCTCGTCCGCCAGGATGACACCGGCAAAATGCAGGAAGACCTGATCGCCTGTGCCCGCGAGATCTCCACCGGCTCGTCGCAGTGTTCCAACGGCGCGAACTTCGTGGTCATCATGGGCGATGGCTCGGGACAGTTCCTCGCCGCTGTAAACCCGCAATTGAAGAAGCTGGGGAACGAATACCAGGCCAAAGTCATTGGCGCAACCGGCTACAGCCGCGGCGAAGACTCACTGATGGCGCCGCCCGAAGTGAAGAGCAATCCGCAAGCCGCGAAAGGCCTGCTGGTAGAAGGCGTGCTGCGTGACGGCGACTGGAACATCGCCCAGAAATGGGAAGGCGACAATAACATCAAGAACAATCCCGACGAGAAGACGTGGGATCCAGACGCAGTCAACTGGCTGAATGCTTCCGACTACAACGTGGCCGCAGCCGACTACGTGGCCGGCAAGTGCGAAGACCGCAAAGTCGTGAAAGACGGACATCTCACCGGCGAAACCAAGCGCGTCTGCGTGAATGCGGTGGTGACCTGGACCCCCGGCGACGTCACGGTCGCCAAGGGCAAGGGCGGACTGATAAAGGTCGTCAGCTCCAAACAATATCGCTCGCAGATGCCCGCAGTGATTCTTGGACCCAAGAACTTCTTCGAGCGCAATCGCGCGGAGATCGAAGGCATGCTCGCCGCCACGTTCGAGGCCGGCGACCAGGTCAAGGCATTCGATCAGGTGCTGCACAAGGCGTCCGCCATCAGCGCCAAGGTTTATTCCGATCAAGATGAGGCCTACTGGTACAAGTACTACAAAGGCGTGACTGAAACCGACGCCCAGGGATTGAAAGTCGACCTCGGCGGATCGACGGTCAACAACCTCGCCGACAACCTCATTCTCTTCGGCCTGGAGCCTGGCACTAACGACAACTTCCGCTCCACCTACACCGTTTTCGCCAACATCGCGACCCAGCAGTATCCCGCACTGTTCAAAGACACGCCGATCCCTGACGTGAAAGACATTGAAGACAAGTCTTTCATCACTGGAGCGCAGGCGCGCATGAGCAGTGGCGGCGCCGAGGGCGAGGCCCCGCAGTATGCCGCCAATCAGTCCGGCCCTGTGGTTTCGAAGCGCTCGTACTCCATCAACTTCGACACCGGTAAGGCAACGTTTACCACCGAAGGCGTGCGAACCATGTCGGAACTGAAGGACTCGCTCGCCATCACCGGCCTGTTCATTCAAGTTGACGGCTACACCGACAACACCGGCAGCGAGGCAATCAATCAGGCGCTATCCGATGCGCGCGCTGCCGCCGTCAAAGATTGGCTGCAAAAACATGCGCCACGCAACTTCCCCGACAACCGCTTCAAGATTGTCGGGCATGGCTCGCAAAATCCGGTGGCGACCAATGAGACGGCCGCTGGCAAGGCCGCCAACCGCCGCGTGGAAATTACGTTGTCCGGCAGCTAGACGCACACGTTACAGCTTGTCATTCCGAGGAGCGCAGCGACGAGGAATCCGTTGTTTGCATACGGCAAGGGAAAGCAGATTTCTCGCTTCGCTCGAAATGACAAAGTTGTGTCGGCGTACGAAATTGCACGATGACGAAGACAAATAACGATGAATCAGGCGATTGAGGTCTTATCACCCAATCGGGTGATCTCCAAACAAACCGTTCGGTGGCTGATCGGATTCCAGCTGCTGATGCTGTTTTTCATCTGGGTCTTTTCCCCGACTGTCTTCCTGCCCAAGCCGAAAGAAGTCTGGCAGGCTCTCGGCGAAATGTGGATGCAAGGCCTGGGCAGCGAGCTGATCACCAGCTTCGTTCTGAATCTAGAGGCGATCGCCGTCGCGACCGTCCTGTCGCTTCTGATGGCCTACCTCACGGTCATCCCTTTCTTTCGTCCCATCGTCACCCTGCTCAGCAAGCTGCGCTTCCTCTCGATGGTCGGCCTGACGTTCTTCTTCGCGCTGATGGCCAGCACCGGACACGAGGAGAAGCTTTATCTGCTGGTCTTTTCTGTGTCGGTGTTCTTTCTCACCGGCATGGCCGAAGTGGTCGCCAGCATCCCCAAAGAGAAATTTGACTTGGCGCGAACGCTGCGTATGAACGAATGGCGCGTGGTTTATGAAGTGGTCGTACTCGGTCAGGCCGACAAAGCTTTCGAGGTCCTGCGCCAGAATGCGGCCATGGGATGGATGATGCTCACCATGGTGGAAGGCATCTCGCGCTCCGAAGGCGGAGTGGGGGCCATGCTGCTCAATCAGAACAAGCATTTTCATCTGCCTGCGGTGTTCGCCATTCAGTTGACCATTTTGCTGCTGGGCCTCGGACAGGATTATGCCATCGGCCTGCTGCGCGAGGTTTTCTGTCCGTACGCGGATCTGACTCTCGAGCGCAGGTAAGACGACATCATGCCCACGTACACCTACGGAAAAACGCTGCTGAAAGTTGAGGACGTCTCCCTCGAGTACGATGGCCGTCCCATCCTCAAGCATGTCAGCGCGGAAATCAGAGACATCATCTGTACCGATCACGTCCAGGGACAGGTCGTCGGATTCCTTGGCCCCAGTGGCATCGGCAAGACGCAGCTATTCCGCATCATCGCCGGACTGAACAAACCCACCTCGGGACGCGTGACCATCAACGGGCAAGACCGCCCGGTGCAGGCCGGCGAGGTTGGCGTCGTCGCCCAGGACTATCCCTTGTTCGAGCATCGCACCGTGATGTCGAACTTATTGCTGGCGGCCAACCAGAAAGAAAAGGACGACAAGACCGCGCGCGACAAAGTCATTCAGTACCTGACCGACTTCGACCTGGTCGACAAAGCGCGCCTCTACCCGGTGCAACTCTCCGGAGGACAGCGCCAGCGCTGCGCTATCATCCAGCAGATCCTCTGCTCCGACCATTTCCTGCTGATGGACGAACCCTTCAGCGGCCTCGATCTGCTCATGCTGGAAAAGACCAGCGAGTTGATCCAAAAGGTCGCGAACATGGACGAACTGAACACCATCATCGTGGTCACCCACGACATTACCGCCGCCTCGGCCGTCGCCGACCATCTCTGGCTAATGGGACGCGATCACGACGCCAAGGGCAATCCCCTGCCCGGTTCGCACATCGTCGAGACCTACGACTTGGTCGAACGCGACCTCTGCTGGCATCCCCAGATCATCACTCAGCCGAAGTTCATGGAATTCGTCCGCGAAGTGAAAGACCGTTTCCGCAGCCTGTAGCAGTTCGGTTGAACAATTCGCTTCGGTGACACAGCTCGTGCGTGGCGCAGGATTTTGGGTGGCGCGGCTTTTGGGTGGCGCAGCGCTTTCAGCGCTGCGATAGAAGCCTCCAGCCTTGATCAGGGCTTTAGCCCCTGAGGTACCTCGACTCTCGGGCGCCAGCGTAACTTTCAACACCTACGCATATTTTCCCGGCGGCGATGCCGGCAATTTCACCTCCAAGGCATCGCCGCTCTGATGCCACTCAACCTTCTCACCCGAAACTGCAAGGACTCCCCAGTGAATGAAGATGCCGAACTTCGCGTCCTTATACCACTGCGGCATCTCAAACTTGCGCAGCGTCTCCCAGTCCGCGCGGTAGGGACCATCGTTGTCCTGCCGGTCGACCTCACGCATCAGCGCAGCCCGCGCGCCGTCATACTTTCGACACCGATGCCTGCCACTCGTGATTGATCTCAGCCGCCGACTTCGTATCATACGTAGGAGCCAGCGGATCGACGGCCGCAGTCTGCGCCAGCATGATTGCGTTCAACAAAAAAAGAGTACGAGGGTGGAAGAAGTAGAAACGCGGAGAGCCTTCATGGCTCCGGATTATAGGTGTGTTCGCCCGACTTGAGGTCGCCCACCGCTGCTAGCCGAATTGGATCAAGGTGTGATCGAGCTCTGCCTTATGGCGACGCGGCGACAGGTGCAGACCTTCCGGCAATCTCGGTCGCACGAAAAACCAAAAGGGCAACGAGCCTAAGCTCGCTGCCCTTGAATGGCATTCGCCAGAATCAAACGACGTTACTGGTTAAGCGGATTGAAAGCAGCGATGCCCGCTTCGGTGGCGGAGCAAACGCCGGCTGGGTCGACGCGGATCACAGCATCTTCCTCAGCGCAGAATCCGCGGATACCCGTCTGGTTCACCGATAGCGGGATCCCCTTGATGGTATAGCCTACGTTGACGCCGCCCACAGCCGTGCCGGCACCCGTGGTGAACGAATAACCGCTCTTGCCACCGCCCGCCGGGTTGCCGTTGCTGGAGAGCACGGAGTCAATCAAGCAAGCCGTGGTCGAGCTTGGAGTGCAAGCCGCGCTCAACACGCCGCCCAGGTTGGTGAGGGC
>PMUM01000295.1 GCA_003166855.1 Acidobacteriaceae bacterium
TGGCTGCGTGCCAGAAAGTCCCGCAGTTCGTAGGAGCGCGGCGACCACCGAGTACCTAATACTCGGATGCCCTGAAAATCGGGATGGTAGGAAGCTCGCCAGTCGCCGAGGAGATCGTCCAACTGCGGATACAGGTTCTCGGTGGGAGGGTCCCACGGTTTCATAAAGAAGTAGTCGAGATTCGCCTGGTTAATGGCGCTGATCGCGGCGTTGGTGTCGGCATAAGCAGTGAGCAACGCCCGCTTCGCCTCGGGAAATATTTGGCGTGCCTGCTGCAAGAACATAACACCATCCATGTGAGGCATGCGTTGATCGGCAAGCAAAAGGGCGACGCCATCGTTGCGAATCTTCAGCGCTTTGAGCAGGTCCAATGCGCCTTCTGGAGAATCGCTGCTGACGACGCGATATTCGGCACCGTACTGCGATCGCAGATCGCGCTCGATCGCCCGCAGGACATCGGGATCGTCGTCGACAGTCATCAAGATCGGCTTCGGCATGGTTGCTCTCAACAGCTAAGGATGTAGCAGGTAAACCCGGACCCCAAGACCCCAATAAACTTATTAGATACAAGAACCCGCATTCGGTTGCGCGATTATCGCCGGGCGCTCGAACCACGGCTTCAGGCCCCGATTTCACCAGCCTCGATTTCGTCCACATAACACCACGCCCACGATTCCCCCGGCTCAATGGAACGGATGAGAGGGTGCTGTGTCTTGTGAAAATGTTTGGTGGCGTGCTTGTTCTTCGAAGAGTCGCAGCAGCCCACATGTCCACAGGAGAGACACAGGCGCAAATGCACCCAAGTGTCGCCGGTCTTAACGCATTCTTCGCACTCGTGCGTATTCGTCTTTGTGATCTTGATCTGGTTCAGGTGAGTGCATTTTGCGGGCATCGGTTCCTCCGGGAACAGGTTACGATTTCGGGTCAAGTAACTACAGTCATGTAACGAAAGGGCACAGTCACAGTCAAGAGCCGCGTCTTTCCCGCACAATGTTTCTTGGAGGTCTTCATCTGTGTTGCGGCTCGATTATTTATCTTGCGTATTGACCGTCGCGTCCACGGTTCTGGTGGGGCGGCGGTGTTGGGAAGGCTGGGCATTAGCTGGCATTAATAGCATCGTCGTGTGCGTCATAGGATTCAGAACAGCCCAAATGGGATTCATTCCAGCCAACATATTCTGCATGGTGATGAGCGCGATCAACCTGCGCGCATGGCGTAAGACCAGAGCGTCCTGAAGACGGCTTCGGGCACCGCACTCACTCCGCAATGAGCAGGTTCTCGGCGAAAGGCCACTGCTCATCGATCCATTGCACCTCGCAACGGAATCCGGCTTCGCGCGCCGTCTCGATCACATCGTGGGCCGAGTATTTGTGGCTGCTTTCGGTCCAAATGGTCTCTCCTGCGAGGAACTCGACCACCACCTCTGCCGCCGGAATGCTCACGATTTGCCGGCGCTTTGACTCGAGGTGCATCTCGACGCTCCGTGCCTCAGAATTGATCCTGGCCACATGAGCGAACTCGCGCAAATCAAAATCGGCGCCCAGTTCGCGATTCACCCGGCCCAGCAGGTTGAGATTAAACGCAGCAGTGACTCCAAGTTCATCGTCGTAGGCCGCGATCAACTGCGCGCTGGGCTTCTCCAAGTCTGTCCCCAGGAGCAGGGAGTCTCCCGGTTCAAGAATGCGCCGAACGTCCGCCAGGAACTTGAGTCCCGCAGGGCGATCGAAGTTCCCAATGGTGCTGCCAAGGAACAGGACGAAAAGCCGCTGGCCGCTCTTGCGATAGGCTGCCACCTCCAGCAGACCGTCTAAATACTCACGCTCAAACCCCACGATGCTGATCGCATCGATGTCGCTCAGTTCGCGTTCGCACATCACGAGTGCCGAGTGCGAGATTTCCACCGGATAGTACGAGGTGCGCTGCCGCCGACAGAGAGCTTCGAGCAGCCACCGAGTTTTCTTGCCGCTGCCGCTCCCCAGTTCCGCTACGGCGACCGGCCCGGCAACCCGGTCGACGATCTCGTCGGCATGACGCCGCAACAAGCGCTCGTCGGCCCGCGTAAGCCCGTACTCGGGCAGGTGGCTGATCACCTCAAAAAGGGCCGAGCCGACGTTGTCGTAGAGATATTTCGAGGGAAGTTCTTTCTGTCCTGTCCGGGTAAGGCCGGCGCGAACGTCGGCCGCAAATTCGTATGAAACGTTGCCGGGGATCGCATGAACGAGCATTTGCCTACTCCTTCGAACAGATTCACGTAGATCAATGATTCACGCAGCGGAATCCGGCATACACGTATTGGTAGTGAGCCTGAAACCAGTTGCGAAATGTGGCCCGCAGCATGCACGCAGCCGTGCGCGGCGACCCGCCCTTCACGACGAAGTGTTTGCCATCGAAAAAGTCAGCCGAGTAACCACGGTAGAACGGAAATGGCTCGAAACCAGGGAACGGGGCGAAGACCGTGGAGGTCCACTCCCACCCATTGCCCAACAGGTCATTGACGCCGAAGGCGCTGCTGCCCGAAGGAAACGCATTCACTGGCGTGGGGTTCCAATGGTGAAAGTCGAAATTGCCGAGGCCGGATGTGGGAGTTTGATTGCCCCAGGGATAATTCCTCTCGGTGCCGTCGTCAGCACCGTACGCGGCGCGGTGCCACTGCTCCTCGGTGGGTAGCGACTTGCCTGCCCAGCGTGCGTAGGCCGCGGCTTCAGCATGACTCACATAGACCGGCCAGTCGAGAGGCAGAGGCACATCTTCAAACATTGTGCGGTACTGCCAGCCATCGCCGGCCTTGGTCCAGAAGACCGGATGAGAGACCGCGTGCACCGTCTTCCAGTTCCAGTCACCGACGCTCCAGAATTCGCGAGTCTCATACCCGCCCGCGGCCATGAACTCGAGATATTGCCGATTCGTCACCTCGTACTTATCGATCTCGAACGCAGGCACTTGCGCGGTGTGCGTCTCGAATTCGTTGTCCCAACCGAAAGTCTCGCCCCCTGGGAGGCCTAACGCGGCAGTCCCGGCAGGAATTGAAATCATCTGATGATCTACGGGAGGAGTAACAAGACTGGAGAGATTTTCTTGCGGGACTTTCCGATCCAGCGGTAACTGATGCAGCATGTAGGCCAGAGTCTCGACATGCATCAAACGGTGCTCAATGGCCACGTTGAGCAATGTGTCGAGCGGAAGGCCGTCGCGGGTCTGGCCGTACGATTCGAGCTGTCCATCGGCCAACTTCTCGTCCAGCGCCGTTCGAATCCTGGTCACGTAGTCGCGCACGGCCTCAAGGGACGGCCAGTCGCGCGGCTGGTCAGACGGCAATCCCCCGCCCACCGGATCGATACCGAACGCAAACAATCGGTCAAATTCATGGTCGAAGCTTTTCAGGCCCAGAACGTTTTCGTGAAGCAGGTTCCAGTCAAAGGCCTCAAGGTGTCCCACATAAAAAATGATGCGATGGCGCTCCGGTATAGGCCGGTCATACATTGAGTCAGAGCGCACGATACTGAAGAGCGCATCACTTCGCCGCCGGGCATCGGACACCCGCTCCAGCAATTGTTGCCGCGTGGCGACATCGATTTGAGTGGCAAGCATTGGCCCTCCTGGCGTACGGGTGGATGAAAGACTCAATCTCGAACTGCACCGTGGGTGTGTGGCGCACCCACCTTCACGCGTCCTGGCAGGACCGCCCCCGAATGCGCCCCGAACGGGCCATTCGTCCCTCAGAAGACGAGGTCTGAGAGATTATCACCGTCACGCAACAGCTCGCAACTGAGGTCCCAGACAGCCGGGCGCCGTCCTCGAACGGCCAGTACAATCAAGCCGATGCGCATTCCGCTGTTTCATGTAGACGCATTCACCACCGAGCCGTTCACCGGCAATCCCGCCGCAGTCTGCCCTCTTCAGACGTGGTTAGATGACGAGACGCTGCGGAAAGTCGCTGCAGAAAATAATCTTTCTGAAACTGCCTTTTTCGTGCCGAACGCCAGCCATTATGAACTGCGGTGGTTTACCCCTCGCGGCGAGGTCAGGCTTTGCGGGCATGCGACCTTGGCTTCCGCGTATGTGGTGCTCAACGTGCTGGAAGCGGGTCTCGACACGGTGCAGTTTGAGACGCGCCACAGCGGAATTCTCACCGTTCGCAGGGACGGCGATCTCTTTGCGATGGACTTCCCGACGCTGTTCCCGAAGCCTTGTGAGAATATGCCGGACGGGTTGGTCGACGCGCTCGGGCCGGGACCGCGCCCGTCCGACCTATTGGAAGTGAATGATGTCTACCTTGCGGTCTATGAAAGCGAAGCCGCAATCCAGAATATGCGCCCGGATTTCTCGCGCCTGGAACGGCTGCATCCTGCGGTTGTGGCGGTCACCGCGCCCGGAGAGAACGTTGATTTCGTATCGCGCTACTTCAAGCCAAGCTACGGCATGCCAGAGGACCCTGTGACTGGCTCGGCCCACTGCGCGCTCGCTCCTTACTGGGCACAACGCCTGGGCAAATCGCAGTTGCACGCCCGACAGCTATCGGAGCGCGGCGGTGAACTCTGGTGCGAGATGGCAGGCGACCGGGTGATTCTCAAGGGGAGCGCGGTGCTGACCATGCAAGGGACACTGGTGATCTGAGGGTGCACCTGCTTCCAACAGGCTCAGTGCACCAGTCCTTTATTTCTCAGGAAGTCGCGCACGACGTCCGCCGCGTCCCGGTGCTGGCCATCGACCGCGTAGTTCATTTGTTGCATCTCTTGGTCGGAAATCTTCCCCGCCAACTCCGCGAGAGCCTGTGCGACCTCTGGGTGCTGCGACAGAGTCTGCTCCCGGATCACGGGCACCGCCTCGTACGGAGGGAAGTAGTGGCGATCGTCTTGCAGCACGAACAGATCGAGAGCGGGAATCAGCCCGTCTGTGGTATTCCCCGCAGCCAAGTCGATCTGGTGATCTTTCAGCGCCCGCGCGAGCAGGCCGAGATCCATGATGCGCGGCTGTTCCGCAAAGTGCAGGCCGTAGGTTGCCGCCAATCCTCGATATCCGTCGGGCCGCTCCATGAACTCGTAACCGAACCCGGCGCGCCAGTGCGGAGCAAACTCCGCCGCCTGTGACAAAGTTCTGATGTTCAAGCGGCGGGCATCTTCGCCGCGGATCTCCATCGCAAACGTATCGTTGAAACCGAGCGGGGGCCCCAGCGTCAGGCCGAAGCGATTCTCGTATTGCTCTTTGACTCGGCGATAAACGTCCTGCCTATCACCGCCGGCATTTTGTTTGAGAATTGCGGTGAGCGCCGTGCCCGTGTATTCCGGGTACACATCGATTCGCCCGGCGAGAATCGCCTGCTGGCAGATGTAGGTTCCGGCCAGGTAGAACCGCCGATCCACTTTCAGATCGGTGTGAGCCTCGATCTGCTGAGCGATGAGTTCGCCCAAAATAAATGACTCGGTGAAATTCTTGGAGCCCACTACGATGCGAGTCCCGTGAGACGGAGAGCAGGACGGCAGCAACACAAGCGTCGCTAGAACCAAGACGCAGAGGCTCGATCGACGTCGTGTCATCGCGGCTACAAGCGCCTCTCCAGCCACCCTACGCCGAAGTCCGCGACCAGCGCCAGGATTGCCGCTGGAATCGCTCCCGCAAGGATGACTCTGTCGTCGACCATCGCTAGCCCTCGAAAGATGAACTCGCCCAGACCGCCGGCGCCAATCGCCGCGGCAATCGTCGCCAGCCCGACTGAAATGACTACCGCCACGCGCACGCCCGAGAGGATCACACTCACCGCCAGCGGCAGTTCTACTTGGAATAGAAGCTGAGATTCCGTCAGCCCCATGCCTCGCCCCGCCTCTACCACGGCAGGATCGACGCCGCGGATGCCCGTATACGTGTTCCTAATGATGGGCAGTAACGCATACAGCGTGAGCGCCAGGATCGCCAGCCTGTCCGAGCGCTCGCCCAACCAGGGTACGGGCAGCAGAAATCCGAAGAGGGCTAGGCTGGGAATCGTCTGGATGATATTGGCGCTGGCGAGCACGGGCCTGTTGAATCTCGGCCTGTGGGCAATCGCAATTCCTAACGGGATCCCGATCAGCATCGCGAAAAGCGTAGAGAAGCCGACCAGTCTAAGGTGCTCGAAAGTGAGTTCCAGCACCTGCCCACGATTCTGCAACATGAATCGGAAGACGTTCATGACGTGCCTCGATTGGCAGCCGACTCCAAACCTTCCCCAAAGGCTCGCACATATGCAGCGGCCAAAGAATCGGTGGATCGCAGAAACTCGACCGGCGAGAGAACCGTAACCAGGCGTCCCGCCTCCATCAGCGCGATGCGTGTACCGAGCCGCAATGCCTCGCGCAGGTCATGCGTGACAAAGACTACCGTCTTATGAAGCCGCTGCTGCAGCAAGAGGAATTCCCGCTGCAACTCGTCGCGGGTGAGAGGATCGAGCGCGCCAAAAGGCTCGTCCATGAGCAGTATTGCGGGATCTGCGGCCAACGCTCGCGCCACTCCGACCCTCTGCCGCTGCCCGCCCGATAGCTGATGCGGATACCGCGAGGCCGTATCGGCCGCGAGCCCAACGGTCTGCAACAACTCCTGGACACGTGCGCGAATTCGATCGTCGGCCCATCCTTCGATTTTCGGAACCAAACCAATGTTCCGCTCCACGGTGAAGTGGGGAAACAATCCAACATCCTGGATCACGTAGCCAATGCTGCGACGCAAGCGGATGACGTCGGCTTCACTGTTTGAAACGCCCTTCACGCGGACGTCCCCGGAAGTGGGGGACAGC
>PMUM01000036.1 GCA_003166855.1 Acidobacteriaceae bacterium
GCATTCTGAGCGCTATGGCCTGGTTACATTAGTTGAGAAATCTCCGTTTGGATGCAGGCTCGATTTGGCTACGTCTGATGCAGGGCGGCCATGGCCAGCCGTTCTTCTTTGCCGGGATCATTCACTACCTTGCAATCATTGTTGAATGTCATAGTGGCTCGCGTGTCGACGTCGTACGCTGACCAGTGAGGCAGACCAGCATGATTGGGATTGCCACTGCGGGCAAACGCGACCCATGAACGGCTCACCCTATCGGCGAGCGGCTGAAGGTCGGGCCCGGTTCCGACCCACTCTGGGGCTTTGTCCACGTTGTCAAAAACGAAAGCTACGTCAACAAAGTGCGTGGCTTTCAGCCTGCCGCCGAGCACTGGACTCGGCCACGCGAAGATGTACATGAATACAGAGGCGGCGTGCTGGGCGACCTTGCGTTCGGCCTCGGTGATTGAGTCTAGGCGCATCATGGAATCGGTGGTCACCGCAAAATAGATGTCGCTCGGTGTAGCGTTCGGGCGATTCCTTTTGTAGGTACCGATCAACGCATCGAGCTTTGAGTCGTCGCTGAGTTCTAGGAACTTCTTCAATCGTTCCCTCATGTCAGCCTCGTTCAGGGAAAAAGACCGGGGATCAGCGGCGCCAACCAGGACCGTGGTTTCGCTGGCTGTCGTACCGATCAGCAATGGCACGTCCGCAGTCATCTCTGGTGCATCGGGGTCGAACGGGTTCCTGGGAAACGAGCGGCCATCCAGCACTGGACCCCAGTCAAAGAAGCTCGCCTCCGCGTGCAGTGCCGCGATGTACTGCTCCAGGGGAATCTTCAAGAGATCATCGAGGCGATCGGGCGTCACATGCAGCAGGTCCAGAAACTTCTTTGAAAGTGCTTCGGCATCCTGGGTGGAATTCAGGCGCAACTTAGGGCCACTCCCTACGATGGCTTTATGAAAGAGGCCTTTGGCAGCAGGCATCGCCATCATCACACTGACTTTCCAGCCTCCGCCGGATTCGCCAAAGATCGTTACATTCCCGGGATCGCCGCCGAACTGGGCGATATTGTCGCGTACCCACTGCAAAGCCAGAACTATATCGAGCATCCCAGCATTGCCCGAGTCGGCGTATCTCTCCCCGCCCTTTTCGCCCAGGTATAGATGGCCGAACGCATTAAGCCGGTGATTTATACCAACCACAACCACGTCATGCTTGGCTGAGAGATTGGTCCCGTCAAACATAGGAACGCCATCAGAGCCAAGCGTGAACGATCCTCCGTGCAGCCAGACCATCACAGGCCTTTTGCCTCCTGAGTGCAGAGTTGGCGTCCAGACGTTGAGCACGAGGCAGTCTTCGCTCATGGTTCCAGGACCGACAAACTGGAACAGCGGTGCGTACTCATCTGCGAAGCCCATGTCTAAAAGACCGTTGTACTGTGGCGCAGGTGGTCCGAGTTCGAGCGCATCGCGAACGCCACTCCACGGTTTTGCTGGAAGCGGCGGCTGGAATCGCCTCGCACCTTCTGTCGAAGCCCCATAATGAACGCCCTTGAAGGAATACACGCTATTGACAAAAGCTCCTCGGAGCTTACCTAGACTTGTTTCCAGCACTGGCGATGCAGATGCGTTATCGTCCGCCAGAAGTGGGCTGGTAGATCCCGAGCCTTGCGCCGAACTGGTTAGGGCCGCTCCGCAAGTCAGCAACGATAATTTCAGGAGTTCGCGACGATTCATAGAGGACATCCTTCACCAAGGCCAAGGACCTCTGGAAGGGATTTTCGGCTCGGCACTAAGCCATTTCAGTGATGTCGGTCACACCCCCGATTGCTCGGCGTCAGTTGGCGGCCAAATCCTGTTCTCAACACTTGCTTCCTTACCCACCGTACCCGCAATCCCCTCACCGGTCGGAGTAGTGCCTTGCGTTCACATCCGCGGGTGACAGGAATCACTGACAACAGCGCCCCGGTTCTGTACTTGGTTGCTGTTGCCGGAGCCTGCATCCACCCGAGCGCAATCGGTGCCCGGCAAGGAAGCTGAACATGGCCAACCGTTCTTTATGGCTAGTGGGACCTAAGGAGGCGCACATGAATTGTAAGAGACTCGGACCGTCAGGCTTTGTTCTAGTCCTCTGTTTTCTAATGCAGCTAGCTACAGTCCAGCCGGTCATCGCTCAGCAGAAATCGGCGAAGCCCTTGGTGCAGGAGGGCCATCTTGTCGGCGCGGACAACGTGCGCCTGTTCTATCGCAGGGTCGGCGAAGGAAGTGACTTCATCGTACTCCTGCACGGAGGACCAGGTGCCAGCTTGGCAAATGGCGAGTTCCTTGGGGACGCGTTAGCGGACAAAAAGCATACGGTAATCATGTACGATCAGCGGGGCGGGGGACGCTCCGATGTTGTGAAAGACCCGAGCATGCTCACCGCCGCAAGCCACGTTCGCGACCTTGAGGCGGTCCGCGAACACTTTCGCATCCAAAAAATGAACTTGATCGGTATATCGTGGGGCTCTATATTGGCGGCGCTTTATGCGGACGCTCACCCCGAGCGGGTCGCTCGAATCGTCTTCTTGGATCCCATGTACCCCGCCGACAAACCGTACTCTCAGCAACGCGCCGAGAAAACTGAATCCCTGATTGCTCCTAAGGACGCGGCTCGCCTAAAGGAAATCGAAAATGAATGGGGAACAGCAAGCGATGATCAGATCAGGGCGATGTGCATCGAGAAATTTCGTATCCTCACGGGTCCATATCTTTTCAATCCTAGTAGCTACGATGCCAGCAGGCCGGAGACTACGATTTACGGCAGGGAAATAGCAGGTGTATGCAGCATACCTCCAGCTGCTATCAGGAATCTGGATCTCGTAGCTGGTGCAGTCATGGGCTCGCTCGGCGATTTTGACTTGCGTCCGATGCTCGCGAAGCTGAAGGTTCCCGTCTTGGTGGTCGAGGGAGAAAAAACCAATGTCCCGCTCGATGCCACTCGGGAATGGGTCAAAGCTATTCCGGGAGCCAGACTTTTGTTGATTCCAGACGCGGGCCATATGGCTTTGGAGGAAAAGCCAGAAGCTGTCCACGAAATCGGAGCCTTCCTAAGTGGCCATTGGCCGCCTATTGCTAAAGAGATCAGAGGGTCAAGGTAGCAACTTACCCTATGGCCTTCCGATCACTGTCGATAAATCCCCGTTACACTCTCGCCACCGCGCTTTGTTCCCCAACAGCCGAGTGCGACAGCGGCTTGCTGGCTGCATCGCCCTGACCGTTACCTTCGGCCTAATCGCGTTTGCGATTGAAGTTCGCCTCATGCTGCTTCGCTATTGAGACAAGGGCGAGCACAACTGTCGTAACATCGCCATGTCACACATTGACCGGGTTGTGAGTGTAATCGCCTTCTGATCTGATTGAGTCAACTATCCTCCTGTACTGGAACTCTGCTTCGTTTTGGGAGTCTGCTTTTCCAATTCCCGGAAACACATCAGACGGTGATGCTGATCACGGCAATCCGCCGAGCACGGGCGGCACACTAACAGAGGGAGAGAAGGGGCCAATCATGGCACGTGTGGCAAGGGCAAAGAAACGCTGGCAATTCGATCCCAAGACATTCCTTTCGATCATCAACGGCGGTAGGAAGATCGCAGCTTTTTCCAAAAGGCAGACAATCTTTGTTCAGGGCGACTCGGCCGATGCTGTTTTTTATATACAGAAAGGAAAGGTAAAGCTCACGGTTGTGTCGAAGACTGGGAAGGAAGCCACAATAGGCATTCTAAAGGAGGGCGATTTCCTCGGAGAAGCTTGCCTTACAGGGCAACGTCTCCGCATGTGTTCCGCAACCGCACTGACCGATTGTTCCGTGATGCGAGTTGAAAAGAAGACGATGATGGAAGTGCTTCACGAAGAACACGCGATGGTCGGTCTATTCGTGACCTATTTGCTGACACGGAACATCCGATACGAAGAGGATTTGGTTGACCAGCTTTTCAATTCCAGTGAAAAAAGGCTGGCCCGGATGCTGTTGATGCTGGCTCATTTTGGCAAGGACGAGGTGGCCGACACTGTAATCCCCAAGATCAGTCAGGAGACCCTCGC
>PMUM01000002.1 GCA_003166855.1 Acidobacteriaceae bacterium
TGTGGAAGGTCAGCGGCCACGACGGCTACTACGGCGCCAACATGTACACGCCGATGGAGTTGGATGACGCCGAATATCGCCTGAAGCCGATGAATTGCCCCGGCCACGTGCAGATCTTCAAGCACGGCCTGCGCAGCTACCGCGACCTGCCCGTACGGCTCGGCGAGCTGGGCACCGTGTACCGCTACGAGCGCTCAGGCGTCCTGCACGGCCTGCTCCGCGTCCGCGGATTTACGCAGGACGATGCGCACATCTTCTGCACTCCCGGCCAGATTGAAGACGAGGTGGTCGCCTGCATCGACTTCGCCGAAGCCGTGCTCAAGACATTCGGCTTCAATGAATTCAAGGTCGAGTTATCCACCTGGGATCCCAACGACCGCAAGAATTTCGTCGGCAGCGAAGAGCAGTGGAACCACGCCACCAATTCGCTGGAAAAAGTTTTGAAAGAGTTGAACATCGAGTACAAAGTCATTCCCGGAGAAGCCGCCTTCTACGGCCCCAAGATTGACATCAAGCTAGTCGACGCCATCGGCCGCCTCTGGCAGCTCTCCACCGTGCAATTCGACTTCAATCTGCCGCAGCGTTTTGATCTCGAATACGTCGCCGAAGACGGAACCCGCAAACAACCCGTCATGGTCCACCGCGCCCTCTACGGATCCGTCGAACGCTTCTTCGGCGTCCTCATCGAACACTACGCCGGAGCCTTCCCCGTCTGGCTCTCGCCCGTGCAAGTAGCGATGATCCCCATAGCCGAGCGCCATTCCGCTTACGCCGAAAAAGTAGCCGACCAACTGCGCTCCGCCGGAGTGCGCGTAGAAGTAGATTCCCGCAACGAAAAGATGAACGCCAAAATCCGCGAGCACGCGATGCAGAAAATCCCGTTCCTCTTAGTGGTAGGCGACAAAGAATCCGAATCCAACAAAGTAAACGTCCGCACCCGAGGCAAAGAAAAAACCGAAGACATGTCCACCGCAGCCTTCGTAGAAAAAATCAAGAAACTAATAGCCGAAAAAACCGCAACCCTATAAATCGCACCACCCCACGCGTCCGCCACAATCACGTAGGGGCAGGTGCCCCACCTGTCCAGCCGACCGAAGCTCGGCAAACTTTCCGCCCCACAACAAAAATGCCACTCGCCCGCCTCACACTTGCCAATAATCCCCGCGCCACTCCCGAATCGCCTTCTTAATCTCCACCCTGCCCAGCTTCTCATTCAGCGCCCGCGCCGCCAGCGCCGGCAACTCCCCATCCGAAGCAAAGCGCAGCGCAATCAACTGCGCCTCCGTAAAGTCCCCAATCCGCGAACGCATCCCCGCATCCAGCAAATTCATCAGCCGCAATCTTTCTTCCAGCCGTATCACGCGATCCTGCACCTTAAGCGCATAAAGCCGAATCTTAAAGACCGCCACCAGCGCCGCGATCATCACGATCGTCATCCACGCCGAATGCAGCCCCGGCCGTCGATACAGATGGACAAAACTCCCGATCACCGAGATGGCGAACACTGGCAGCAGGAAAAAGTGGAAGAGCGGATCCCGGCGCACGTAATTGCCGAAATTCTGCGTAGACGAATCAGCCATGGCGAGACTCCTTCCGCAAATCGCACCATCATCGCATGTTTGTACAAGTTGCAAGACAACCTCGGCGTTCTTGGGTGGCCTGCGTTGCTTTTGGGTGGCGTCGCGACCCGCTTTCCCCGCCCTGATATCCGAGAGCCTTCCCGCCATCGCTTGGCCGCAACGCGATTGTGGTTGCTGAACTCCTCAGCGGCACACCACCCCTGGTCGGCACTTCTATTGCCGTAATCGGCGCGGCAGGAGCTGCTGGGTCGAGGAAAGTCGAAAAGGACAACGAATGGGTACTGTTTGGAACATGAAAATCCCTTTACTGATGAAAAAACCGAGAAAACAAGGGCTCACCGTGAGGACCAAAGCGGAGGTCGTTCTCCTTGACGCCGCGGCTCATCGGGAAGCTGCCAGACAAGTGGACGCCGTGGCGAGCATTCGTCGTAGTCTTGCACAAGCCCGCGAAGGCATGGGTCGTCCGGCGGAGGACGTGTTTGACGACTTGGAACGCGAAGATGCGAGCGGATAGGAAACGTACCGTGTCATCACCTGCTCGCGGGCGGGGCGCCCGCGCCACACACCCAGTGAAATTCTACAGCGGAATATTCCCATGCTTTTTCGGCGGATTCTTGTCGCGCTTGGTCTCCAACATCTCGAGCGCTTGAATCAGTTTCTTGCGTGTTTCTCTGGGTTGGATTACTGCGTCTACGAAGCCTCGGTCGGCGGCTACGTAGGGGTTGGCTAGGCGGTCGCGGAATTCTTCGATTTTTTGCTGGCGCATTTCTTCGCGGTTCTCGGCTTGATCGAGTTCGCGTTTGTAGACGATATCGACCGCGCCTTCCGGGCCCATCACCGCAATCTCGGCGCTCGGCCAGGCGTAGTTGACGTCGGTGCGAATGTGCTTGGAGGCCATGACGCAATAGGCTCCGCCGTAGGCTTTGCGGGTGATGACAGTCACTTTGGGAACCGTGGCTTCGGCGAAGGCGTAGAGGAGCTTGGCGCCGTGGCGGATGATTCCTCCGTATTCTTGCTGCGTGCCGGGAAGGAAGCCGGGGACGTCTTCGAAGGTGACCAGGGGGATGTTGAAGCAGTCGCAGAAGCGGACGAAGCGCGCGCCTTTTACAGACGCGTTGATGTCGAGCGTGCCAGCCAGCATGGCGGGCTGATTGGCCACGATGCCTACGGGCTTGCCGTTGAAGCGGGCGAATCCTACTACGATGTTTTTGGCGTAGTGCTCGTGGATTTCGAAAAAATATCCGTCGTCGACTACGGTGTGGATCACGTCTTTCATGTCGTAGGGCATGTTGGATTGATCGGGGATCAGCGTGTCTAGCTTGTCGTCTGAGCGATCGATCGGATCGGTGCAAGCCTTGCGCGGCGGGTCTTCGAGATTGTTCGAGGGGATGAAGCTCAGCAGCTCGCGGACCATGGAGAGACATTCGGCGTCGTCGCGGCACATGAAGTGGGCTACGCCGGAGATTTCGTTGTGAGTGTGGGCTCCGCCGAGCTGATCTTTGGTGACCTCTTCGTGGGTGACGGTTTTGATCACGTCGGGGCCGGTGATGAACATGTAGGAGGTCTGGTCGACCATGAGAATGAAATCGGTGATGGCGGGAGAGTAGACGGCTCCGCCTGCGCAGGGGCCCATGATGGCGGAGATTTGGGGGACGACTCCGCTGTAGAGGGTGTTACGAAGGAAGATGTCGGCGTAGCCGGCTAGCGACATGACTCCTTCTTGAATGCGGGCTCCGCCGGAGTCGTTGAGGCCGATGACGGGAGCGCCCATCTTGGCGGCGAGGTCCATGATCTTGACAATTTTTTGCGCGTTGGCTTCGGAGAGCGAGCCGCCGAAGACGGTGAAGTCTTGCGCGAAGACGTAGACCAGGCGTCCTTCGACGCGGCCATAGCCGGTGATGAAACCGTCGCCGAAATATTTCTGCTCGGCCATTCCGAAGTCGTGGCAGCGGTGGGTGACGAGCTTGTCGGTTTCTTCGAAGGTGCCCTCGTCGAGGAGGAATTCGACGCGCTCGCGGGCGGACATCTTGCCTTCTTTGTGCTGGCGCTCGCGGCGCTTTGCGCCCCCGCCCTCGAGCGCCATCTGGTCGCGTTTTTTCAGTTCGGCGATTTTTTCTTCGAGTTTCATAGGGGACATTATAGGCGAGGGTGGGAGGCGGGGTGTGATTGGTGGCACAGGGGGATGTGATGGGGCCTCGTCGCGCTATTCGTCGTTCGCTGTTCGCTTAAAAGCCGGACCGCGACGGGCGAACAGCGAACAGCGAACAGCGTGGTCTACTAGCGGACGGTGGCGGCGTCGAAGAGATTTAGGAATTTTATTTTCTTTTCTGCTGCGAGGAAGGAGGCTTCGAAGGAGTTGCGGGCTAGTTCTCGGAGGTGTTCATCGGTAAAAGCGAAGGTTTGTTGGGCTAGGGCGTATTCGTTGACGAGCGTGGCATGAAACATGGCGGGGTCGTCACTGTTCAGGGTTAGCATCAGGCCCTGGTCGAAGTAGCGGCGGACGGGATGTTGTGTGAGATCGGCGCAGACGCCGGTTCGGAGATTGCTGGTCAGGCAGATTTCTATGGGGATTTGGCGCTCGGATAATTCTTCAATTAATTCGGGATCTTGCGCGGCGGTCAGGCCGTGGCCGATGCGTTCGGCTTTGAGGTTGAGGGCTCCCCAGATGGAATCGGGTCCGGCGGTTTCTCCGGCGTGGGCGGTGAGATGGAGGCCGTGCTCGGCGGCGCGCGCGTAGACGGCGGCGAACCACTCGGGAGGTCCGGCGCGCTCGTCGCCTCCGATGCCGAAGGCGATTACGTTGCGGTCGTGGAATTGGATGGCTAGGTCGACGACGGGCTGGGCTTTCTCGGCTCCGAACTGGCGGATGGCGTCGAAGATCCAGAGGAGCGAGATGCCGAAGTCTCTTTCGCCGCCCTGGCGGCCGCGTTCGAGGCCTTCGAAGATGGCGGGGAAATCCTGTTTGCGCCAGAGGCAGACGCCGACGGAGACGATGACTTCGGCGTGAAGGATGTTCTGCGCTTTGAGGCGCTCCATTAGACGGTAAGTGATGAGTTCGTAGTCTTCGGGAGTGCGCAGGTGTCCGGTGACGTCTTTGAAGGCGGAGAGGAATCCGGTGAAGTCGCTGTAGTTATAGAGTTGGGCGACTTCGGCCGGCGTTGCGCCGGGCATGTTGTGGCGCTGGCGGAGTTCTAGGAGGGTGGAGGGTTCGATGGAGCCTTCTAGATGGAGATGGAGCTCGGCCTTCGGGAGCGTGCGGATGAAGTGGGAGGGGTCCGAGGGCATGGGGTGATTTTAGAACAATCGGGTGATCTGAGGCCTAAGGCGGCATTTTAAAGATGGTTTCATAAGCCTTGCTAGTGTGCGGTCTCTGAAAACACGACGCATCTTCAGACGGCCGGAGTAGGAATACAAGGTAGTTGAAAAAACACAAGGTCCCTCCACTGCGCTTGGCTTCGCCTGCGCTGCGGTCGGGATGACAGAGCTAGGTGGTGCTTCGGTCGAGATGACAGAATTTGTTTGGCGCGGACAGATGGCCCGATGATCCGATCACCCGATCTTTTTGAACTCGCTGTGATGGCGGCTGTAGAAGATGTAGATCATTAATCCTAGCGCCAGCCAGATTACGAAGCGGAGCCAGGTGATTAGGGTTAGGCCTAGCATCAGGCCGCCGCAGAGGACAACGGAGATTAGCGGGAACCAGGGGACGAAGGGGACGCGGAAGGCGCGCTTGCGGTCGGGCTGATTGCGGCGCAGGAGAATTACTCCTAGAGAAACTAGGACGAAGGCGAAGAGGGTGCCGATGTTGGCCAGGTCGGCGGCGTCTCCGATATCGACGAGTCCGGCGGGGATGCCTACGGCGAAGCAGGCGATCCAGGTGGACCAGTAGGGCGTTTTGTATTTTGGATGGACGGCGGAGAATAATTTTGGCAAGAGGCCATCGCGCGACATGGCGTACCAGATGCGGGCCTGGCCGTATTGGAAGACGAGCAGCGACGAGATCATGCCGGTGAGCGCGCCGATTACGATAACCGAGCGGAAGAAGGGATGCACGCCTAGATATTTCATGGCGTAGGCGACGGGAGCGTCGGCGGCTTCTCCAGAGACGAAGGTGGTGTACTTCATCATGCCGAGCAGGACTAGGGCGACTCCGACGTAAAGCAGGGTGCAGACGACTAGCGACATGATGATGCCGAAGGGCAAATCTTTTTGCGGGTTGCGCGATTCTTCGGCGGCGGTGGAGACGGAATCGAAGCCTATGTAGGTGAAGAAGACGATGGCGCCCCCGGTGACGATGCCGGCGAAGCCGGAGGGGGCGAAGGGCGTCCAGTTGGCGGGCTTGACTAGCATTCCGCCGACTACTAGGAAGGTGAGGATTGCGCCGATTTTGACGGCGACCATGATGTTGTTGGTCTCGGCGGATTCTTTGACGCCGCGGACTAGGAGCAGTGTGAGGATGAAAACGATTAAGAAGCCGGGGAGATTGAAGTAGGCGCCGGTCCATTGTCCGGAGGCCCAGACCGGGCTCGACCACTTATCGGGCAGGTTGATGCCGAAGGCGGCGAATTGCGCTTTTGTGTATCCGGCGAAGCCTACGGCTACGGCCACGTTGCTGACTACGTATTCGAGGATTAGGTCCCAGCCGATGATCCAGGCGAAGATTTCGCCTAGGGTTGCGTAGGAGTAGGTGTAGGCGCTGCCGGCGATGGGGATCATCGAGGCCAGCTCGGCATAGCAGAGGCCGGCGAAGCTGCAGGCGACTGCTACGAGAAAAAATGAAATTGCAATCGACGGCCCGGCGGGCGGACGGCCGTGCATGAGAGCTCCGGCGGTGGTGCCGGTGCGGAGGAAATTGACAATCAGGTCGAGAGCTTGCGCGTGGAGGATGGAGGGGGCTTGGAAATATTCTCCGGCGGCGGCGGTGCCGGTGAGGACGAAGATTCCTGAGCCGATGATGGCGCCGATGCCTAGCGCGGTGAGCGACCACGGACCTAGCGTTTTGCTGAGGCGGTGCTCCGGGTTCTCCGAGTCCGAGATCAGCTTGTCGATCGACTTGCAACAGAAGGCTTGGCTGGTGGAAGTGCGGATGACTTCTGCTGCGGGCTGGGCGGCGGGCTCGGTGGGCGGTGGTGACAAGGGTTCGCTCTCTCCTCAGAGAGTTAGTCGGGCATGGGTTTGTGGCCCATGCCCGGAGTTCGCCGGATTAGGCTAACGTTTTGCCTGGCCGCGCGCCAGCTTTTTCACCTTGCGCTTTTTCGATCCGCGGGCGTAGTCGCGGGGCTTTTTCGGCTTTTCCGCTTTCGTCTTTTTGCGGGAGGCTCGCTTGGTTTTCTTGCGCTCTTCTTTGGTTAGTTTTGTTGTGTCGGCCATGATTGCGATTCATTTCCTCTGATCTACAGAATATCCGTGCGCTGGGCGCGCGGGGTTTAATTTTCTTGTTCGAACTGCGAGACGCAACAAAACTTAGCTCAGGCGCCGAAGCGCGTATGCGTTTTTGCAGCTTAGCTGCACGAGCAAAAGTATGGTGCGGACCAAATCATTCGCCGACGGAGAGGACGACCTCAGCGCCTAAAGGCGAAATCAAAACCAAATTCTTATCGCAGCGGTAAACCGCTGCGCCACCCAAAAGCAAAGCTGACAAAAAGTGAAGCCGACAAAAAGCACAGCTGACAAAAGGCAAAACTGACAAAAAGCACAGCCGACAAATTGCTAAGCCTTCTCTAGTTGGGCGTAGCGCTCTACCAGCTTTTTTAAACCGAAGCGAGGAAATTGTACCGTAATCTTGGCGTCTTCCCCATCTCCTTCGCGCTGATAGACGGTTCCTTCGCCGTATTTCGGGTGCTTGACCTTTTGGCCGGGGCGGAATCCACGCTTGCCGGTGGGCTCGTCGGGGAGCATTTTCGGGACTTTGAATTTCTTGCCGCGGGAGGCGAAGAATTCGGCGATGTTGTCGATCGAGTTATATTGGCGCAGCGGCGTCGGCGTCTTTGGAGTTGGCTTGACTCGGGCGGGATTCCAGGCGGCGCTTTGATCTTCGTCTTCGTAGGAGTAGTGAGTGGTTTCGGCGGCTGCGGGGCTTCGCCCCGCTGGACGGGTGAAGGCGCCCGTCCCCACGTGAGTTGGACGTTCGTGAATTGTTCCGGCATGAGCGGACCGTCGGCGCGAGCCTCCTAGTTCTTCTACTAATTGGGGCGGGACTTCTTCGAGGAATCTTGAGGGGACGCTGGCTTCGGGCATGTCGGTGCCGTAGCGGCGGCGATAGACGGCTCGGGAGAGGATCAGCGTGTCCATGGCGCGGGTCATGCCTACGTAGCAGAGGCGGCGCTCTTCTTCGATCTGATCTGGCTCGATGAGCGTGCGCGAATGCGGAAAGAGGCCTTCTTCCATTCCGGCCAGGACGACCAGCGGAAACTCCAGGCCCTTGGCGGCGTGCAGGGTCATAAGGGTGATCTGCGCCTGCTCGTCGTATTGGTCGGCGTCGCTGACCAGGGCGGCGTGGTCGAGGAACTGGTCGAGGGTTTCGCCGCGATCGCGGGAGTCCATGGCGGCGTTGACCAGTTCGCGGAGATTTTCGATGCGGGAGAAAGCTTCGGGCGTGTCCTCTTCTTCTAGTTGCTTGATGTAGCCGGTGCGATCGATCAGGAATTTTAGAAGCTCAGCGGTGTTGGCGGCGGCTCCGGGGGCGCGGAAACCGTCGGCTGCGGTTGCGGCGTCGGCTTCCTGCGGGATGTCTTGGCGGGCATCCTGCACTTCCTCGTCTTCGTCACTCGCGGCGGCATCGCTGCTGCTTGACGGAGTATCTTCGTTGGCTCCGAAATCGAAACTGAAGTTGGTGGGGTCGAAGTCGGTGTCGGAGACTTCTGGCTTGGGCGCCTGCGCAGACAGTTTTTCGATGGGCTGCGGGACATTGGCGTCAGTTGTTTTGGCGCTTTGTTCCAGTTGGTCTACGTAGGTGCCGGCTAACATGGCATGGGCGTCTTCGATTAGATCGCGGAAGCTTTTTAGGGCGGCTAGCGCTCTTGCGGGTAGTAACTGTCGAGTGATGGCTTCGCGTAATGCTCCCCAGAGGGAGAGGCCGGTTTCTAGCGCTAGTTGCTCGATCGTTTCGATTGTCGTTTTGCCGATGCCGCGGGCGGGAGTGTTGATTACGCGCAGGAGGGAGACGGAATCGTCGGGGTTGAGGACGACTTTGAGATACGAGATCAGGTCTTTGATTTCGGCGCGCTCGTAGAAGGAGAATCCGCCTACGACGTGGTATTTCAGCTGGTAGCGGCGCATCGCTTCTTCGAACAATCGCGATTGCGAGTTGGTGCGGTAGAGGACGGCGGCGCGGGCGGTGTCTCCGTTTTCGGCGGCTTGGCGGACGTAGCGGTTGATGGTGTCGGCGGCGAAGAGGGCTTCGTTTTCTCCGTCGGGAGCTTCGTAGTAGCCGAGTTTGGCTCCGCCTTGGCGGGAGGTCCAGAGATTTTTGCCCTTGCGGCGGACGTTGTTGGCGACCACTGCGGACGCCGCGCCCAGAATGTTTTGGGTGGAGCGGTAGTTTTCTTCTAGGCGAACGATTTTTGCTTCGGGGAAGTCGTGCTCGAACTCGAGGATGTTGCGAATGTCGGCTCCGCGCCAGGAGTAGATGGACTGATCTTCATCGCCTACCGCGCATATGTTGTGCGCGGTGCCGGCCAGGAGGCGCATCAGTTCGTATTGCGGGCGGTTCGTGTCCTGATACTCATCGACGAGAATGTATTGGAAGCGGCGATTGTAGTAGTCGCGCACTGCGGCGACCGATTTGAGCAGGCGCATGGCTTCGAGAAGAAGATCGTCGAAGTCCATGGCGTTCGCTTTGAGCAGTTCTTTGCGGTACTCCTCGAAGATGTGGGCGATTTTTTCAGTCTTTGGATCGGCGGATTGCAGATAGATTTCCTGGGGATCGAGCATGTGATTCTTGGCCCAGGAAATTCGGGAGAGGACGTTACGCGGCGTGAGTTGTTTGTCGTCGAGGCCGAGGCGGCGCATGATGCCTTTGACTACCTGCTGCTGGTCGGCTTCGTCGTAGATCACGAAATTTTTCGTCAGGCCGATGGGGAGCTGGCCGGGGACGGTCGAGGGGATTCGGAGGGCTTCGATATCGCGACGCAATATGCGCACGCAGAAGGAGTGGAAGGTGGAGATTACTGGTTTGGCGATGGTAAGCCCGCCGACTAGTTTTTCTACGCGTTCGGCCATTTCGGCGGCGGCCTTGTTGGTGAAGGTCATGGCGAGGATGGATTCGGGCATGACGCCGATTTTTTCGATGAGGTAGGCGATGCGGAAGGTGATGACTCGAGTCTTGCCGCTGCCGGCTCCGGCGAGGATCAGGACGGGGCCTTCGGTGGTTTCGACGGCTTCGCGTTGTTGCGGATTGAGTTGATCGAGGAACGACAAAGGGGAATGGCTCCGGGTGCGCTAGAGGGATTTTACAGGATGGGGCGGTGAGCTTTTGCGGGCGATCGGTACGACGAATCCTAAGTGGACGAATAATCCCATCAGCGAAGTGCTGTCGGCGAAACCATTAACCACAGAGGTCACGAAGGCACACGAAGGAAATACAACAGCAAAACTCGCCTGCTTGTGCGCTGCTATAATCAAAGATTGCGCTCATGAAGAAGAACTCTCTAGTAGTTAAGACCACGGAAAATGACGGCGATACTCCCGCACCGCGCCGAATTCGATCTACTACCGTGCTTTGCGTGCGGCGCGACAACTCAGTGGTTATGGCTGGGGATGGGCAGGTTACGCTGGGCGAATCGGTGATCAAGCATGGGGCTAAGAAGATCCGGCGGCTTTATCAGGACAAGATTTTGGCCGGCTTTGCCGGGTCTACGGCGGACGCGTTTACTTTGTTTAGCCGGTTCGAGGCTAAGCTGGAGCAGTATCACGGCAATATTGGGCGGTCGGCGGTGGAGCTGGCTAAGGACTGGCGGACGGACAAGTATTTGCGGCATCTTGAGGCTTTGCTGCTGGTTTCGGACAAGGAAGCCACGTTTTTGCTGAGCGGGCAGGGGGATGTGATCGAGCCGGATACGGGGATTGCGGCGATTGGATCGGGCGGTCCGTTTGCGCAGGCGGCGGCACAGGCGCTGGCGGATCACACGCAGCTCTCGTCGCGTCAGATTGCCGAAGAAGCGATGAAGATTGCCAGCCGGATGTGCATCTATACAAATGAGAGGATTACGATTGAGGAGCTCTAGCTGCGCGTCGTTCGCTGTTCGTCGTTCGCAACACCATCCGCACCGGCGCGAATAGCGAAGGACGAATAGCGATCGAATTTTTTTTATGGCTATTTATTTACCTGGAACCGCTGAAGAAGAGCAAGTCACGCTCGATGAGCTGACTCCGCGCGAGATTGTCACGGAGCTTGACAAGTATGTTGTCGGGCAAAAGGACGCTAAGCGCGCGGTGGCGATTGCGCTGCGCAATCGCATGCGGCGGCAGAAGCTTACTCCGGAGATGGCGGAAGAAGTTATTCCGAAAAATATCATCATGATTGGGCCGACGGGCGTGGGGAAGACGGAGATCGCTCGGCGGCTGGCGAAGCTGGCGAATTCTCCGTTTCTCAAAGTTGAGGCTTCGAAGTTTACGGAAGTCGGCTACGTGGGGCGCGATGTGGAGTCGATGATTCGCGATCTGGTTGAGATTGCGATCGAGATGGTGCGGGAAGAAAAGCTGGAGGACGTTGCGGATAAGGCGGAGTTGAATGCGGAGGAGCGGCTGCTGGATATTTTGTTGCCGCCGATTTCGCCGCGGCCGTCGGATTCGGGCTCATCTGGATCGTCGTCTGGGGGCGTGGTGATTGACGCCAGCACCAGCCTGCCTGAATCATCGAATCGCACGCGGGAGAAATTGCGGCAGCAGTTGCGCGAAGGGAAGCTCGACGATCGCACGGTGGAGATTGAAACGCGGGAGCGGAATTTTCCGTCGTTTGAAATTATCTCGAACCAAGGCGTCGAAGAGATGGACGTCAACATTAAGGATATGTTGCCGAACATTTTTGGCCAGCGGACTAAGAAGCGGAAGATGAAGGTCAACGAGGCCTTCGAGTATTTGATCCAGGAAGAAGAGCAGCGGTTGATCGACATGGAGCAGGTGACGCGCGTTGCGATTGATCGCGTGGAAAATTCGGGGATTATTTTTCTGGATGAGATTGACAAGATCGCGGGGCGCGAAAGCGGGCACGGGCCGGACGTTTCGCGCGAAGGCGTGCAGCGCGATATTTTGCCGATTGTCGAAGGCACGACGGTCAATACGCGTTATGGCATGGTGCGCACGGACCACATACTGTTCGTTGCGGCGGGGGCGTTTCACGTTTCGAAGCCTAGCGATCTGATTCCGGAATTGCAGGGGCGATTTCCGATTCGCGTGGAATTGCAGTCGCTTACGATGGCGGATTTCGTGCGGATTTTGACGGAGCCGAAGTCGTCGCTAACGCGGCAGTATATTGCGCTGCTCGAGACTGAGGGAGTGAAGCTGGAATTCACTCCTGATGCGCTGGAAGAAGTGGCGCGCTTTGCGTTTCGGGTGAATGAAGGAACGGAGAATATCGGCGCGCGGCGCCTGCACACGATTATGGAGCGGGTGCTGGATGAGATTAGCTTTGAGGCTCCGGAGAAAAAGGGGCAGACGTTCGCGGTGGATTCGGCTTATGTGCAGAAGATGTTGAGCGAGATTGTTAAGGATCAGGATTTGTCGAGATACATTCTGTAGAAGAGCTTCACCACAGGGGTCACAGAGTTTCACAGGGAAGATCGGGCAACGATCTCTATTTTTTTCGTCTGCTTCATTCTGGGATCTGCTGTACTCCTGCCTCTGATACTCTTTTCTTTTCCGTTTTTTTCCGAATGAAAGCACAGCCTGGAAAGTTCTTCACGATGGCGGCACTCTGCGTGCTACTCGCCAGTTGCGCGCAGACTGGGCCTCCGCTGCCGCCGTCGCTTGAGCTTCCCAAGCCGCCTACGGATCTGCGGGCCAGCCGAAAGGGCGATCGCGTTACGCTCAACTGGAGCGAGCCTACTCTCACTACTGACCGGCAGAGTGTGCGCTATATAGGGCCGACGCTCGTCTGCCGCAGCGTTGAAAGTGAAATTACGCAATGCGGAAATCCCACGGCTTTGTTGCCGGCGCCGCCGGCCGTGCCGCATAAGGCGGTCGCGCAGCGTCGTAGTGAGCGGAAGTCTGCTCCCGATAAGCAGACGCCCGAAGCCTACACGGATACTCTGCCGGCAAATTTGTTGCGAGCGGATCCGGCGGCGGAGTTGACTTATGCGGTCGAGGTGCTGAACCGCAACGCGCGAGGGGCTGGATTGTCGAATCGCGTGCATGTGCCGGCGGTGGCGACGCTGCCTCCGCCGGGCGATGTGGCTGCTGCGCTCAATGGCGAGGGCGTGGAGCTTACTTGGACTGGCGTTACTGGGACGAACAGTACTTCGCCGGCTGCGGGCGAGACGCAGAAATGTTTTGATGAACCGAGCGGGAAATCACCGGGGTTGCAGGTTCGGTATCGCGTTTATCGGCGTGACGAAAGCACGGGCAAGGACACGATTGCGGGCGAGGTTGCTTTCGAGCACGGTGTTGTGCATTTCATGGATTCGAGTTTTGAATGGGAGAAGACTTATCTCTACCGCGTTACTGCGGTGACGATCGTCAAGCGGGCGGATGACGAGGTCCAAGTGGAGGGGGATGACAGCGCTCCGGTGAGGGTGGTGGCGCATGATGTGTTTCCCCCGTCGGTGCCTACGGGGTTGCAGGCGGCTTATTCGGGTGAGGGGCAGAAGCCGTTTATTGATTTGATATGGGCTCCGGTGACGAATGCAGATTTGGCGGGATACAACGTTTATCGATCGGAAACGGGCGGCGGCGCGGGCGAGAGGATGGTTAGGGTGAATTTGGAGCTGGTGAAATCGCCTGCTTATCGGGATATGGCGGTGGAATCGGGCAAGACTTACACGTATTCGGTTTCTGCGGTGGATGTGCGGGGAAATGAGAGTGGGCGGTCGGAGGAGACTAGCGAGGCGGTACCGTAGACGACAGCTGCGCGGTCGCGGCGAGAGCTTTACCACGGAGGGCACAAGGNNTGGGGCTAGCCACGAGTCAGATTTTTCGCTGAGTTGTGTTTTTATTTCGCTTAATTGTGTTTGAATGAAAGTGCGATGAAATATTGCCGATTTGCGCTTAACGGATCTGCCCATTACGGGCTAGTCGAAACTGTTGTGGGCAGCGGGGAAGAAGAGATTACGCGCCTGCTGCTCCAGCCGCCACACCATAGCGACGGCGATGTGGAGAGCCTGCCTAGCCGGCGGATGGACCGGATTCCGCTGGTCGAGGCTCATTTGCTGGCGCCGGTGCAGCCTTCGAAGATTGTTTGCGTGGGGCGTAATTATAAGGAGCATGCGGCCGAATTGGGCAATGAGGTTCCGACGGAGCCGCTGCTGTTTTTTAAGCCGCCTTCTTCTTTGCTGGCGACGGGCGGGACGATTGTGCGGCCGGCAATTTCTGAGCGCACGGATTATGAGGGTGAGCTGGGAGTTGTGATTGGGCGGCGCTGCCACCGGCTGGACGAAAACGAAGATGTGCGTCCTTATATTTTGGGCTACACCTGCGTGAATGATTTCACGGCGCGCGATCTGCAGAAAAAAGACAGTCAGTGGGTGCGGGGCAAGGGCTACGATACTTTTTGCCCGGTGGGGCCGCTGGTCTCGGACGAGGTGAATCCGTGGAAGGGCGTGCAGGTGGAAACCCGCGTAAATGGCGAGGTACGGCAGTCGGGCAACACGCGCGATTTTATTTTTTCGCTGGGCACGGTGATTCGCTATATCTCGCAGATCATGACACTGGAGCCGGGGGATCTGATTGCTAGCGGGACGCCTGAGGGTGTTGGGCCGGTGGTGGCTGGGGATGTCGTTGAAGTATTGATTGAGGGGATTGGGAAGTTGAGTAATCCTGTGGCCTAGCAGGCTGCTGAAAAANNCACGAGTGGAACTCGTGCCCTTACCCAAAGCCGCCGCGCGGGAAGTTTTTCCGCAGCCTGTGAGCTCGTGCCTTTCCCGAAGCCCGATCGATTAGAGTTCTTCAGCATCGGCTAAGAGAGCGAAGCGCGCGGCTTATTGCTTCCTGTCCGCGGCCTGCTTCACTACTTGTTCGATTAACTGTGCTGCGCGCAGGAGAGTATCTAGATCTCGATGCGTCGCCTCGCTGAGAATTTCCGCTAGTTGTTGTACTCTCCGCGTTCTTGCCTGCTGGAGCAGGCGTTCTCCTTTCGCGGTTGCGGTCACGCGAATCCTACGCGCATCGTGCGCGTCGGTCTCGATTTTCGCCAGGCCGGAGCCCTGCAAGCCGGCGACAATGCGGCTCATGGTGGGGGCTTTTACTTGCTCGGCGGCGGCCAATTGGCGTAACGCCATGGGGCCTCCGAAGACGAGGACGGAGAGCGCGGAAAGGCGGGCGGGGCCGACTCCGGCGAGAGCGTCTTGCTTGCGGGCGTGGCGGAGAAGATGAATGGCGGCGGAGTGCAGGCGGTCGGCTACTTCGAAACGGCTGGGCTTCTTCAAATCTGACATACGACAAAAAGCTTAGCATTGGGATGCTTAGCGGTGCTAACAATTATCTTGACAAGAGGAATGCGGATCCTATAATTCGTTAGCAGTGCTAAGTAATAGGAGCGCTTTATGACGGACTTCCAGCGTTGTTTTGAGCTTTTGAAAGCGGGCGATGGGGATGGTTTGCGACGAATTCTGGAACAGGATCCCGGCGCTTCTGAAGCGCGCGATGCTATGGGGGTGAGCCTGCTGATGCAATGTCTTTATCGCGGACAGCGTGACTTGGCGGAACTGATTGCGGGCAAGAAGAAGCTCGATATTTTCGAGGCGGCGGGGCTGGGGCGGTTGGATCGGCTCAAGAGTTGTATTGATGATTTGCCGATTGGGGGTTCGATCGACTCGGCTTCAAAGGATGGTTTTACGGCACTGCACTTCGCGTGTTTCTTTGGCCAGCCTGAGGCGGCACGGCTGTTGCTGGAGCATGGAGCGGCAGTCGATGTGGTGGCGGCGAATCCGACTCGGGTGATGGCGCTGCATTCGGCGGCCTTGGCTCGCAATCTGGAAGCGGCGCGGCTGCTCGTCGAGCGGGGAGCGCCGGTGAATGCGCGGCAGCAGGGAGGGTGGGTTCCGATTCATGCGGCGGCGCAGAATGGGGATAGAGCGATGGTGGAAATGTTGCTTGAGCACGGGGCGGATGCTTCGCTAGCGAATGATGCGGGGAAGACTGCGGCGGAGGTTGCGCGGGAAAAGGGGCATGGGGAGATTGTTGAGTTGCTGGAAGGGCGAACGTAATGGCGTTGGCGGTGGCGGCTGAAGAGGTTGCTGAACACTCGTTGGGCGCTCGGTAGTCTCCCCCAGCGGCTAAAGCCGGTACTGAAAANNGTCGGCTACGATACATCCAGCTAAACACATCATTCTACTTGATTTACGCAGGGGCTTAGCATCTGGGGGGCTCAGATACGAGTAGCCGATTCTGGACTTAACTCTTGGTGCGGTGGGCGCATCCTAACAGTTATAATGTGATAGCGGTAACTTGGGGCTTTGTGTCGCAAAATCCGAATCAAGAAGTGAAGATTAAATTATGTCGACGAAGTTGAAGATCACGATTATTGCCAGCTCGCTGGCGATTCTGCTGTTCACGGTGGTGGGCGGTTTTGTCAACGTGCGGGCGTCTTCGAATGATGGGGCGTATCGGCAGTTGTCGGTGTACAGCGAAGTGCTGTCGCGGATTCGGCTGGAGTATGTAGAAGAGCCGAATATTGCGGGCGTGACGGATGGTGCGCTGCACGGGCTGCTGGAATCGCTGGATGCCAATTCGAGCTATTTGTCGGCCGAGGAATACAAGCACTACAAGACGACGAAGAGTGGCGGGAAGGCGGATATTGGCGCCACTGTCTCGAAGCGTTTTGGATATGCGGCGGTGGTGGCGGTGATTCCGGGAGGGCCGGCGGAGAAGGCTGGGATCGACAACCAGGACATTATCGAATCGATCGAGGGTAAGAGCACACACGACATCTCGCTGGCTGAGATTCACAGCCTATTGACGGGCGACGTAGGGTCGACGGTGACGGTGGCGGTGGTGCGGCCGCGGCGGGCGGAGCCGCAGAAGATTGTGATCACGCGCGATATCGTTGCGATTCCTCCGGTGAACGAGAAGATGCTGGCGGATAACGTTGGCTACATACAGGTGGACGCGTTCCCGGAGGGGAAGACGCAGGAGATTGCTGACAAGATTCGTGACCTGCAGCGGCAGGGAGCGAAGAAGCTGGTGCTTGATCTGCGGAACTCGGCTAGCGGTGTGGAGGCTGAGGGCGTGGCCACGGCGAACCTGTTTCTGGATCATGGGACGATTACTTATTTGCAGGGGCAGAAGTTTCCGCGCGAGGCGTTTAATGCCGATGCTTCGAAGGACATCACGAAGCTGCCGGTAGTGGTGCTGGTGAATCGGGGGACGGCGGGGCCAGCGGAGATTGTGGCGGCGGCGATTCTGGAGAATGCTCGCGGGGACGTGGTGGGGGATAAGACTTTCGGCGATGGATCGGTGCAGAAGCTGATCGAGATGCCGGATAATTCGGCGCTGATTCTTTCGATTGCGAAATATTATTCGCCGAGCGGGAAGGCGATTCAAGATGTGGCGGTGACGCCGAATGTGCTGGTGGCGGATGCGGCCGAGGATGATGGCGGATTGCCGGATGATGATGAGGCGGCTCCGGATAAATCGGCGGCGCAGAAGGATGAGAAGCCGAAGAACCAGCCGGACGATCAGCTGAACAAGGCGTTGGAAGTTTTGAAGAACCGGAAGGGGTAAAAATCAGGTTTTCAAGGTTTCAGAGTTTCAAGGTTTCAAAGTCTTATAATCGCTCGCTTTGGCGGGCGATTTTTTTTGCGCGCGGAATGTGAAGCCTGGTCGCTGGCGCTTGCGATAACATTGAAACACCTTACACCTTAAAACCTTGAAACTCTGAAACATTGAAACTTGCGTTTCGGCGCGCTGATGAAAATTATTTACCAACATCTTCCTGCGATTGAAATTGCCGGGCGGAAGCTTGTGGGACGGGTGCTGTTTGGATTTCTCGTTCTGCTTTCGGCCGCGGTGGGCGCGACGGTTGGGCTGCTATTGGTTTATTCGACTGATCTGCCTCAGGTTGAAGAGCTGGAACGTTATCGTCCCAGCTCGGTCACGGAGCTTTATGACGGACAGGGGAGAGTAATTGGGACGTTTGCTTTGCAGCGGCGGGTGATTGCAGCGTATGACGATTATCCGGAGGTGCTGCGCAATGCTTTGATCTCGATTGAGGACAAAGATTTTTATCGGCATTCGGGGATCAACGTTTGGCGTATTATCGGCGCGGCTTATCGCGATATTGAATCGGGCGGGAAGGTGCAGGGAGCATCGACGCTGACGATGCAGCTGGCGCGCAATTTGTTTTTGTCTCCGGACCGGTCGTTTTATCGGAAGGTGCAGGAGGCGTTGCTGGCAATCCAGATTGAGCGGCGGTTTACGAAGCCGCAGATTTTTACGCTTTACGCCAACCAGATATTTTTGGGGCACGGCGCTTACGGGTATGAGGCGGCGTCGGAATATTATTTCAGCAAACCGGCTAAGAAACTGACATTGGAAGAAGCGGCGCTGCTGGCGGGATTGCCGAAAGCTCCGCAATACTATTCGCCCATCACGCATCCGGAGCGGGCGCTGAGGCGGCGCAATCTCGTGCTGAATGCAATGCTCGAGGACGGAAAGATCACGGCGGCACAGGCGGCGGAGGCAAAGAGCAAGCCGCTCGCGCTCAATTTACAGAAGGATCAGAATGCGCTGGCTCCGCATTATGTGGAGGAGATTCGGCGATATCTGGAAGCGAAGTATGGGAGCGATCAGGTGCTCGAAGGCGGGCTGCGAGTTTATACATCGCTTGATATGGATATGCAGAAGGCGGCGCGGCAGGCGCTGCTCGATGGGCTGGCGGCTTACGAGCGGCGGCATGGTTGGCGCGGGAAACTTTTGAATGTGATTGCGGAGGGGCAGAAGATCGATAAATATGAGGATCCGGATTGGGATCAAGGGCCGGAGGTGAATGGATATGTGCACGCGCAGGTGATGCAGGTTTCGCCAGGCGCGGCGGATGTGCGCTTTGGGGCGCATATGGCTACGCTGGTGCCGGCGGATATGAGCTGGATTCAACCGAAGGCCAAGCTGAAGATTCCGGAGATGCTTCACGTCGGCGACATTGTTTATGTCAAAGTGCTGGCGCTGGATGCGGGCGGAAAAGCGCGCGTCAGCCTGGAAGAGGATTCGGGAGCGGAAGGCGCGCTGGTCGCGATCGATAATGCTACGGGAGAGATCAAGGCGATGGTGGGCGGGCGCGACTTTAATCTCTCGAAGTTTAATCGCGCGACGCAGGCGCTGCGGCAGGTGGGATCGTCGTTCAAGCCNNGATAAATTTGAAGGCATCATCACGCTGCGGCGGGCGCTGGCGCAGTCACGGAATATTCCGGCGCTGAAGCTGGCTGATCATGTGGGGATTAAGACGGTGATCGATTATGCGCACCGGTTTGGCGTGACGGCGAATATTCCGGCGTATTTGCCGGTAGCGCTGGGGTCGGCGGAGATTACTCCGCTGGAGCAGACTTCGGCGTTCAGCGTGTTTCCGAATGACGGAGTGCGCGTGGCTCCGCGATATATCACGAAGGTGACGGATTACGAGGGGCGCATTCTGGAGGAGGATTTTTCGGATATTAAAGATGCGGTGAGTTCGCGGACGGCTCGCGTGATGACCTCGATGCTGCGGGAGGTAGTGCTGCACGGGACGGCAGTGGCAGCCTCGAAGATGCCGTATCCGCTGGCGGGGAAGACGGGAACGACTAACGATTTTACGGATGCGTGGTTTGTCGGGTTTTCTCCGACGCTGACTTGCGGAGTGTGGATTGGGTACGACGAGAAGAAATCGCTCGGCGATAAAGAGACGGGAGCGCGGGCGGCGCTGCCGATATGGATGCAGTTTATGAATGTGGCGCTGGCGGGGAAAGATCCGGGGGAATTTCGGCCGGCTCCGGCGATGGGGAATCCGGCGGTGGCGCGGAAGGTGGATACTCCGGATGTGGCGCCGGGGGATGGGGAGTTGCATTAGAGGCGGTGGCGACGGTTTATGTTTCGCCTCCTGTGTAGCAGGGTCCGACGGCGGTGTTGCCGGGGATGGTGGTTGGCATCAAGGGTGTGAAGTTGAATGTTGGTGGTGGGCCGGAGGGGAGTTCGGTGCTGTCGCTTGCCGGGCACCATGTTCGGCTGGAGGTGGGGGCGAAGTTTTTGCTGATGCCGAACTTGAATGCGACGGGCGCGGCTGCGTAGTGCCGTGTGATGAGGATCGTGAGAATAAAGATGGCAACATAACATTCTCCGCGAGTGAGCCTGGACCAGCGAATTGGTTGTCTCAAGCGCGAATTCAATGCGGGCTCTAGCGGGCAGAGAAGCTGAAGATCGTCACCGTGTGG
Organism: Acidobacteriaceae bacterium; assembly: GCA_003166855.1. GTDB lineage: Bacteria > Acidobacteriota > Terriglobia > Terriglobales > Acidobacteriaceae > Sulfotelmatobacter. The sequence goes on from PMUM01000002.1 coordinate 20,132, forward strand.
TAGCGCTGGCCGGACTTTAGCTCGGTGGATGGGAAATCTGGATGATTTGGAGAATCGGGGAAATGTTGCGTCTCGAGACAGAGGGCTGCGTGCTGTTCATAGGGCTTGCCGCCTCTGCCTTTGACTGAGCCGTCGAGAAAATTTCCGCTGTAAAACTGGACGCCTGGTTGATCGGTTAAAACTTTTAATACTCGGCCGCTGCTGGGGTCGAAGAGTTCAGCGGCTTCGGTTAATTTTCCGGTCTTATTGTCGAGCACCCAGTTGTGATCGTAACCGCGACCAAGATGAAGCTGGTCATCGTTGGCGCTGATGCGCGCGCCGACCGCGGTGGGCTTGCGAAAATCGAACGGAGTGGATTCTACGGGCTTCAGTTCGCCGGTGGGAATCAATCCGGCGTCGACGGGCGTGAAGTGGGAAGCGTGGAGTGTGAGTTCGTGCTTCAGGATGTCGCCTTGAGCGGCGAGATTGAAATAGGAGTGATTGGTTAGATTGACAACGGTGTCTTTGTCGGTCGTGGCTTCGTAGTCGATACGCAGATCGCCTTTGACAAGTGTGTACTTCACGGTGGCGGTGAGGTTGCCTGGGAAACCGGCCTCGCCGTCTTTGCTCAGGTAAGTCAGTTCCACTCCGTTGGCGATTGGCTTCGCTTTCCAGACCATATTGTTGAAACCGTGGAGGCCGCTGTGGAGAGTATTGTCGCCATTGTTTTTAGGGAGCGAGTATTTTTGGCCGTCGAGAGTAAAGCTGGCGTGAGCGATGCGATTGGCATAGCGGCCGATGATCGCTCCAAAGAAGGCGTTGGACGGGCCGTTGAAGTTGGAGACGTAGCCGTCGAGATCGTCGAAGCCGAGCACTACGTTGGCGGACTTGCCGTTGCGGTCGGGCGTTTTCATCGAAACTAAAATTCCGCCGTAGGTGGTGATGCGAGCTTCGTAGGCAACATCGCTGAGGGTGTAAATTTCCACGGCAGTTCCATCCGGCATTTTTCCAAACGGCTCAATGGTTACTTTTGTTTTTGCCTCCGCGATCTTGGTTGTGGCGATCAGACTGACCGCCGCTAACATGGTGCTGATCGCGATCGCCCGCCGAATTTGTTGAACGCTCATTATGGCTCCTTACAGTTCTAATGCGTGGCCTGACCGGCCACGGACGCTGCCACGGCAATTAATTTCGGAAGCACGACGCTTAGGGGATCGTCTCCGGGCCGCCCCAAAGCGAAATATAGCTTGCTATATAAAGAATACAACTCGGCGTAGATACGTTGCGCGGATTCCTGCGGCATAAAAGTGCGGTGCGGAGGGCAAATTTTGTCTTGCGCCGCTTCGATGGTTGGGAAAGTCTTGGCTGCGAGAAAAGCGAAAATCGCAGAGCCAAGGCTGACTACGCTTTTGCTGGGAACCAGCACTGGGTGGCCTAATACGTTGGCGTAAACCTGATTCAGTACGTCGTTTTTTTGCGGGATGCCGCCGGCGTTGATCACACGTTTGACTTGTACGCCGTGGTCGGCCATGCGATCGAGGATTACGCGAGTGTGAAAGGCGGTGCCTTCGATGGCGGCGAAGAGTTCATCTTGCACGGTGCTTTGGAGATTCCATCCGAGCGTGATGCCTCGCAGGTTGGGATTGACGAGGACGGTGCGGTCGCCGTTATCCCAGGTCATGCGGAGAAGGCCGGTCTGGCCGGCGCGATAATTTTCCAAGCCGACGCTTAGAGCTTGGACAGTGGTGCCGGCGCGGGTTGCGATGGCGTTGAAGATGTCTCCAGCGGCAGAGAGACCGGCTTCGATTCCGGTGCGGTGCGGATGAACGCTGCCCTCGACCACGCCGCACACTCCCGGAACCAGACTCACTGAGGGAGTAATGCCGATGATGCAGGTCGAAGTGCCGATGACGTTGACCATATCATCGGTGCGGCAGCCCGCGCCGATGGCGTCCCAATGGGCGTCGAAGGCGCCGACGGGGATTGGAATGCCGGGCTTGAGGCCGAGCTTTTCTGCCCAAAATTCGGTGAGAGCGCCGGCGATTTGGTCGGAGGTTGTGTATTCGCCGTCGAGTTTTTCGCGGACGCCTTGCAACAGAGGATCGACCTTTACGAGAAAGCTTTCGGGGGGAAGGCCGCCCAGCGCGCGATTCCAGAGCCACTTGTGGCCCATGGCGCAGATGCTACGCTTAACTTTTTTCGGATCGGTAATTCCGCAGAGTGTGGCGGCGACCATGTCGCAGTGTTCGAAGGCGGATACAAAATCTTTGCGTTGATCAGGATTGTGGCGGAGCCAGTGAAGGAGTTTTGAAAATCCCCACTCGGAGGAGTAGACGCCGCCGCACCATTGAATGGCCTCGAGACCTTCGCAATGGGCAGCTTCGGTGATCTCGGCCGCTTCGCCTTTGGCGCGATGATCGCACCACAGGTAATACGCACCGAGCGGCTGCATGTTTTTGCCGACGGGAATTACGGAGGAACCGGTGGTATCGAGGGCGATAGCCCCGACTTGATCGCCGCTAATGGCGGTCTTTTTCAGCGCTTCGCGCGTGGCGGCGGCGAGGGCGCGCATGTGATCGTCGTGGGATTGAGTGGCGTATTCAGGATCCTCGCGCTTGCGATGGAGCGGATATTCCTGGATGGCGGACTGGAGCATGCCGCGTTCGCTATCGACCAGAGAGACGCGCACGCTCAGAGTTCCGAAATCTACTCCCGCTACGATGGCCATCAGCAGGCTCCGTTATCGCGCCCGTGGAAGTAGATATCCCAGCCGAGATAGCGCGTGACGGCTTCGTGGACGGCGGAGGCGACGGTCGATGATTCCGCGGAAAGATTGGCGGCGACGTGGTGCTCGAAGCCGCGTTCGCAAATGTAGCGCAGCAGCTTTTGCATGCGCGCGATCTCGACAACGCCTGCGCCGCCGAAGGTGTTGAGCGGGTCGTCGGTAAATCGGCCTTGGCCAACGTAGCCGCGCATTCTTCCGGCAGTGTCGTCGGTGGAGAAGCGGGCGAAGCTCATTTTTTCGGGCTTGATGAGGCCGACGCAGGTGCCGAATGTGTTTTCTTTGCCGACAGTGCCGGCGATGATTTCCTGGAAATCCATTTTCACGGAGCGGAAGAAATGTTTGGGCAGATTGGAGCAGTGAAAGCAGACTGCCTTGTTTGGATCCGATCCGTAATTGTTGTTCCAGTCGAGGAGGGCAGATGGGGCGCCAGACGCGAGTTGCAGGGCGTGCATTCCGAGGACGCCGCAAATATCGACCTCGCAGGCGCTGGAGAGGAGTTCATTGCTCATCATGCTCATGATGGTGCAGGGAACCACGCCGAAGTATTCTTCCATCGAAGTCCAGCACTGCACGGCACTGATCTTGACGTCAGTCTGCTTCATCCAGTCGTCGATGACGTAGCCGAGTTTGGCCATTTTGACCAACGCTGCGTCTGGGACGCCGCTGGTGGTGACGTACTTGCGAATGTCGGCCAGCTTGCCCTGCACTCCTGGATGATCATCTTTCAGCTTGGCGATGCGACCGAAGACTTCTGATAGATCGAGCGTCTCGGTCGAGATGCCGTGAGCCTCGAGCAGTTTCTCGCTGTAGCGCACAGTGTTGAATGCGGTGGGCCGCGCGCCAATGCTGCCTACGCGCAGGTTGCGCATGCCGTTGGCCACGCGGCACACCGCGGCAAACCATGCCAGGTCGTTCTGGAAATCCGCCGAGCCGGGACTCACGGTGTGCAGCTTGGTCAGCGAATAAGGGATGCCGTACTGCCTGAGGTTGTTGCACGCCGACATCTTTCCGCAGAAACTGTCGCGGCGGTGCAGGATCGTCATGTTGGCCGCGTCGTCCGGCGTGGCCTGGATCAATATTGGAACGTCGAGCCGGGCCAGGCGCATGGTGTCGGCAATCGCGCGCTCGTCGCCGAAGTTGGGCAGCGAGACGATCACGCCGTCGATCTTTTCCTGATTCTTCTGGAACAACGCCGCGCAGCGCTTGGCCTCTTCGTGAGTCTCGACCGCACCGTGTTTGCTATCTTCGGGGCCGAGCACCACACAATCCATGCCTGCTTTCGCCAGTGCCTGGATCATCTCCTCGCGCCCGGACTTCGCCAACTGGTCGGGAAAGAACCCGCGATTCCCGATTATGACGCCCATCGTCATTTTCTTTTCAGACATATAAATCCTTCTTCTATGAACACAAGCAATTAAGAATTGCCAGCCATCCGCGCCCGTTCTTTCGCGGGCGAAAATCGCAAGCTAAAAAACAGGCCTAGAATGAGCAACACTGCGCCCCACCAAACGTTGGCGTGCAGGTTGTAAAGCACCACCTGATGCTCCGGTGGAGATACCAATTCGTAAATGCCGGTGCCGCAGATGATGGCGCCGTTCACCGCCAAAGATACGCCGATGAAGAACCAAATCGACAACGTTCCGCCGGATTTCATCGTTTCCCCCTACCAGAAAATGATTTGCAGGATCACAAACACGATCGCGACCACGGTTCCCCAGAACACCGGGCTGTGGAACATTGAAACTTTCTCTTCATGTGGAATCGGTGTCAGGCCGTAGACCAAATCCGCCAACTCCGCATCGGTCTTGGGCTTGGTCAACAGGCTGACCACTACCGTGACGACAAGACAGATCAACCAGCACCACAGCGCACGGAACATGTTCTGCGCCTGGTCCTGCGCTTGGCTCGACAGCGCCACGTATCTCACTGCCCCGGGATCAATTTTTACCCAAACATACATGCCGACCGAAGACAGGGTTCCGGCCAGCAGTCCCCAGAATCCACCCGCCGCCGTGGCCCGCTTCCACAGCATGCCCAGGATCACCGTGCCAAACAGAGGAGCGATGAAGAAGCTGAAGAGGGCCTGCACGTAATCCATGATGCTCTGGGCGTTCATCACCAGGTACGCCGTCCCGATGCTGATGACGACTCCGATCACCGTGCACCAGCGGCCCATGCGCACCTTCGAGTCGTCCGAAGCATTCTTGTTAATCAGGGCCCCGTAAATGTCATACGTCCAAACCGTGGTGAAGGCGCTGACGTTGCCCGCCATCCCGGACATGAAGCCGGCGATGAGCGCGGTAATGCCGAGACCGAGCAGGCCCGGCCCACAGTAGCGTGCCAACATCAGCGGTAAGACTTCGTCATAACCGTGCAGCCCCTGTGCCTGTCCAGCCGCTGACCACGCAAGATCCGCGGGCACAAGCCGCAGCAGGCTGCCGGTGTGCGGATCGCGAAGGAGGGCCAGGCCAAGCAGCCCGGGAAGAATGACGATGAAAGGAACCATCATCTTGAAGGCGGCGCCGATGATGGGAGCTAGTTTGGCCGAGCGCAGATCTTTCGCAGCCAGGACGCGCTGCACGACCAGAAAATCCGTGGTCCAGTAGCCCATGGAAATGACTGCCCCGAGACCAAACACAATTCCGACCCAGTTGATCCCCATGGGATTGTCTGTAAAGGTCCCCAACGTCGACCATGCGTGCGTGTACGAGCCGGGATTGGCCACGTGCTGTTCCGTAAGATTCTGGAGAATCTTTGCCTTGAGCCCGCTCCAGCCGCCCGCTTCCACTAGCCCCAGAATTGGTATGAGGAGAGCTCCAGCCCAGATCAAGAAAAACTGGAGCACTTCATTGAAGATCGCCGAACGCAAACCGCCAAGAGCCACATAAATCATGACCGTGACGGAAGAAATCAAAATGCTGACGTTGATATCCCATCCCAGCACGACCCTCATCACGACGGCCATAGCGTACATGTTGATGCCGCTCATGAGCACTGTCATGAAGGCAAATGAAATGGACGACAGGGCCTGGGCGCCAGGCCCATAACGCAGTTTGAGGTATCCGGGAACGGAGTGCGTCTTGCAGATGTGGTAGAACGGCATCATCACCAGCGCGAGGAACAGCATCGCGGGGATCGCGCCGATCCAATACCAGTGAGCCGCCAGGATACCGTACTTATAAGAGTTGCCCGCCCAGCCCATTAGTTCGAGCGATCCCAGGTTCGCGGAAAGGAACGCGAGTCCCGCCACCCACGCCGTCATTTCGCGGCCGGCCATGAAAAAATCTTCGCCGGTATTGGCCTGTTCTTTCAGGTACAGGCCGATCGCGAGCACGAGAGCAAAGTAGAAGACGATGATGACCAGGTCGACTGGCGAGAGATGCACCAGCGTGGAGGAACTCAGCACCAGCAGAGCAGGATTCATTACGTTTTTACCTGTCCGTAGTAGGCGTTGCGGCCGTGCTTGCGCAGGAAATGCTTGTCGTGCAATTCGCGCGCCAGCGGCCGGGACTCAGCGTTGATCGACAGCGTATGGAGCGCCATGCGGGCGACAAATTCCAAAATCACCGAGTGGTGGGCGGCCTCGGCGGCGCTCGCGCCCCAACAAAAGGGAGCGTGCCCGGCCACCAGCACCGCGGGAACTGCGTTAGGGTCCAACTTGGCAAACGTCCGGCAGATCGTAGAGCCCGTTTCCCGTTCGTAGTCGCCCTCAATCTCAGATGCGCTCAGCCGCTCAGTGACGGGAATTGGGCCATGGAAGGAATCCGCGTGGGTGGTGCCGAAACATGGAATCGGAGTCTCCGCCTGGGCCCAAGCGGTGGCATACTCCGAGTGCGTGTGCGCCACGCCTCCGATGCTGGGGAAGTGCTTGTACAGCTCGAGATGCGTTGGCAGGTCCGAAGAGGGGCGCAGGGTTCCGTCGACGATCTTCCCGGTGAGATCGGAGATCACAATCTGCTCCGGCGTGAGTTCGTCATAGGGAACACCGCTGGGCTTGATGGCAACCAGTCCCTGACTGCGGTCGATGCCGCTGGCATTGCCGAAGGTGTAGAGCACGAGGCCGCGACGAACCAGTTCCAGGTTCGCTTCCAGCACCTCTTCGCGCAGTGTCTTCAGCAGCATCTGGGGAAAACTAGGAATCCTCTACGCTCGAAATCCAGCGGGCAAAATCGATCTCGTAAACGTTTACGCATCGGAACATTAAATGGATGGACCTGCCTTTGTCAAAGACTTCGGTAGCAATCATCCGATGCGACGCTGTTCAACGGTCATCCTTAGGCATCATCGCGATATTGCTGTAGCCCGTCTTCCTTAAATGGAACGCGGCGGCCTGACTTGCGAAGCAGCCGCCGCTTCCTGATTTGGTTGAGAGCTTGAGAGTAGCAGTGCAACGATAATGGATATTGTCTACACTAAATTCGCGAAACATCGAACTGAGCGCCGGTATTTCTCCCTTGAGTCAATGGCATGAGCAGCGCGAACTTTGACGTAATCGTAGTTGGCGCCGGGATTGTGGGTGCGGCTTGTGCGGACGAGCTTGCGCGGCGCGGGATGCGGGTTGCGGTCGTGGACCGCGACCTGGCGGGCAGCGGCGCGACCGCTGCGGGGATGGGGCACATCGTCGTCATGGATGACTCCGAGGCGCAGTTTGCCTTGACTCGATACTCGCAGCAACTGTGGCAGGGGCTGCGGCCCGAATTGCCAGTCGATGTCGAGTACGACCAGTGTGGAACGATCTGGGTCGCGGCTGACGAAGAGGAAATGTCCGAGGTGCGGCGCAAGCATTCGTTTTATGCGGAGCGCGGAGTTCCGACAACGGTGCTCGACGCCCAGGCTTTGAGGCGGCTGGAACCCAACCTGCGAGATGGCATGGCAGGCGGCCTGCTGGTAGGGGAGGACGTTGTGCTGTATCCGCCATGCGCGGCCCGGTTCCTGATGGAGCGCGCACAGAAACACGGTGCGGAACTTCGGCTGGGCGCAGCGGTCACAGATATTGGACAAAGGCGGGTGCGGCTATCCGATGGTGTCGAGATCCCTGGCGCTGTGCTTGTGAATGCGGCAGGCGCCTCGGCACCGGAGCTGATGGGCGCAATTGAGATAAAGAGGCGCAAGGGACATCTGGTGATTACCGATCGCTATCCCGGGTTTCTGAGGCACCAGTTGGTGGAGCTCGGATATTTGAAGAGTGCGCACTCGGTCAGCAGCGATTCGGTCGCCTTCAACGTGCAGCCCCGGCGGACGGGGCAGATTCTGATTGGATCGTCGCGGCAATACGGGGCGGAGCATAAGGATGTGGATCAGGAAATCCTGAGACGCATGTTGCAGCGCGCTCAGGAATACATGCCGGGGCTGGGGTCAATGTCTGCGGTGCGTACATGGACTGGATTTCGCGCGGCCACGCCTGACAAGTTGCCGCTGATTGGTCCGTGGCCGGCAGACAAGTCTTTGTTTCTGGCTACTGGGCATGAGGGGCTGGGGATCACGACCTCACTGGCGACGGCGAGGATTCTGGTGGATCAGATCACCGGGGCGAGGCCCGAGATTCCGATTGAGCCGTACTTGCCATCGCGCGGAGGGAGGGAATTCGTCCATGCCTGATTCCAAATCTGGGTCGGTGACGCTCAGCGTGAACGGTTCGCGCGTGAGTGTAGTTGCAGGCGCCACGGTTGCTGTGGCCGTGGCGATTGCCGGACAAGCGTGCCGGACCTCAGTAAGCGGCGAGCCTCGCGGGCCTTTGTGCGGGATGGGGATCTGCTATGAGTGCCGGGTGTCGATCAATGGAATGCCACATTGTCGAAGCTGCCAGATCCTGTGTCAATCAGGCATGGACGTGAGGACGGATGGATAGGGATTCGCAACCGCGCTTCGATGTCCTCGTCATCGGCGGAGGCCCGGCTGGCATCGCGGCTGCGGTGCGGGCAGCGGAGTGCGGCGTCCGCGTCGGGCTCGTCGACGACAACCCCAGCTTCGGCGGGCAAATCTGGCGTGGAGAATTTGAAAGCGGACACGACAAGAATGCCGTGCGATGGAGTCATCTGCTGCGCGGTCCCGAGGTCACGAGGTTGTGCGGGACAAGAGTGTTTCACCAGCCGGAAGCAGGCGTCCTACTAGCCGAGGGAAGCGATAGCGTTCGCGAATTGCGCTATCAGAATCTGGTGCTGGCAACCGGAGCGCGGGAGCGGTTTCTCCCGTTTCCGGGCTGGACTTTGCCCAACGTGATGGGAGCCGGCGGCTTGCAGGCAGTGGTCAAGTCTGGATTACCGATTCGCGGCAAACGCGTAGTCGTCGCGGGAACGGGGCCGTTGCTGTTGGCGGTCGCGGCATACCTGCGCAAGCAGGGTGCCGAAGTTCCTATGATTTGCGAGCAGGCGGCGCTCGGCAGGCTGGCGTGGTTCGGCGCTGCATTGTTGGCCTATCCGGAAAAGATCGCTCAAGGATTGCGGTTGAAGAAACAACTGGCGGGCATTCCGTTCGCCGCGAACAGTTGGCCTCTTGCCGCGCAAGGGGGGCGAGCGCTTGAAAGCGTCACCATTTTGCGGAGTGGTGAGACGGAAGTCATCCCGTGCGACTATCTGGCTTGCGGATTTCATCTGGTCCCTAATGTGGAACTGCAATCGCTACTGGGCTGCAAGATTAGCGGCGGCTACGTGCAGGTTGACGACCTGCAGCAGACCTCGGTCAAGGGAGTTTTCTGCGCGGGCGAGCCTACCGGTATTGGGGGCATGCAGTTGGCGCTGGTTGAGGGGCAGATTGCCGGCCTGGCTGCTGTTGGCGAGACGAAAGCAGCGCGAAAGCTATTTGGTGAGCGGCGGAAGGCCCGGCGCTTTGAGCGGATGTTGGACCGGACATTCCGCCTGCGCCCGGAACTGAGAGATTTGCCGGCAGCAGAGACGATCGTTTGTCGCTGCGAGGACGTTTCTTACTCCCGTCTGCGGGAGCATCGGTCGTGGCGAGCGGCAAAGTTGCAGACTCGTTGCGGCATGGGTCCGTGCCAGGGCCGAGTATGCGGACCGGCCACGCAATTTCTTTTTCAGTGGAATCCAGATTCAGTGCGGCCGCCGGTATTCCCAGCCCGCGTGGAGAGTTTGGCCGGTGTACCCGCGCACGTGTGCCCAACTACGCCCAAGTCCGCAATCCGATGATGCCCCAGTAAGCGAGATAGGCCGCGGCGATCAGCAGGGCCAGCGTGACCATCCGCGAATACCTGCGCACGCCGCGCCTGACCACATCCACCGGCGCCCGCCACACGGAGATCGCACTGGCCACTGAGGCGGTGGCGAAGGCAACCGTCGAGACGCACACGGCGACGGACCAGCCGGTCAGATTTCCCAGGCGGTCGATCAAATCAGCACTGCACACAATGATGACGCCCACGAATGTGATCAGGCTAAGGACGGCCAACAAAGGCCAGAGGCGCATGCCGCGTTCGGCCGGTCGACGGCGCTTTTTGCTGAGGCCGCCGAGAATCCAGAACGGAGCATAGAGCAGGATCGACACCATCGACAGAAGAACAAACGCGGTTACGACAATCTGCGTGATGGCGATCCAGGCCGGGATGCGTTTCATCGTAGCGCCCATCCCAACCTGCAGAAATCGGCCGTCTTGGTTCGGTGTCAGCAACTCAAACGTTGCCACTGGGTCAGGCGCATCCTCTCTTTTCTTCGGAACGTGACGGAATTGGGTGCCGGACACCGGAGCATAGGTTTCGTTCCATGCGCCGAGCAGGTCGAGCAGCAGATTGCCGTCCTTGAAGCGAACATAGGTGACGCCCACCAGACGCTCGAGAAAGTGCGTCAGCTCGACGCGCGGCGAATCCGGCACGTACCATCCCGCGTAGTCGGCTGCGACCGCAGGCGGCGTCGCGACAGGAGGCAGAGACGGCTTTTCCAGTTTGCTGGTTATGTAAGCGCGAATCGCTTTGCCCACCTTGTCAAAGGCCTCTCCATTGCCGCTGTTGATGCTGTAGAAGTAGCCGACGTTGTAGTCCGCCATATAGGACATTTCGGTGAGGCCGCCTTCAACGCCGCCGTCGTGTCCGTGATACACAAATCCGTCTTCTACACTCCAGTAATTGCTCAGGCCATATCCGGCCTTCATTCCATCTTTTGCGGCCCAAGTGCTGGCGGGACTCTCCGCGCGATCGATGTCGGCGGAGGCGACGATCTGTTTCCCGCTCACCGCGCCGCGATTCAGATAGAACTGCACGTATGCCGCCATGTCGTTGGCGGAAGCATTGATCGATCCGGCAGGGCGCAACAGAATGTGCCAGTACGGGTACGGAGTCTTGCCGTCATTGTGATAGAGAGTGGTCGCAGGGGACGACTGGAAATAGGCTGCCGTCTTCATCCCGATGGGGCGGAATAGGTTCTGCTCGACGAAATCTTCAAAGCGCTGCCCGGTGATTTTCTCGACGATGTAGGCGGCAACGGGAGGCCCGGAATTGCAATAAGCCATGCGGGTGCCGGGGCGCCATCGCGAGGTGCGCGAATGGTGGTCGTAGTCGAGGCCATCACGCAGGCTCATGGAGTCGGGCGCCTGTTTCGCATACTCACGCAGGTGCATGTCGTCCCAACCGGTGGTGTGCTCGAGCAGATTGACGACTCGTATTGAATCAGTGGCTTCCCACTGATTCTCGAACCAGACATCGGAAACGAGTTTGTGAACCGGATCATCGAGCGACAGCTTGCCTTGATCCGCCAGCATTAGGATCGATAGGGACGCGAACGCTTTCGACGTTGATCCGATACGAAACAGCGTGTCCGGCGTGTTCGGACGGGAACTGGCAACGTCCGCAGTGCCCAAGCCGGCAACCCACTCTGGTGCGTCGCGATGTACGATGGCCACGGATACTCCCGGCGTATGCGTGTCCTTGAGAATTTTTTCCAGTTGCTGGCGCAGTTCGTCGATCGATTGCGCCGGCTTCGGCTTCTCATCTTTCTTGTCGGCTTTATCCGCCGCTTGATCCGCCGCCACGCAGAGGGGAGTGAGCACCGCAAGCAGTACCACTGGAATCATCCATTTCACGATTTGGATTCTCCTTGAGGCCTTGAGTCTCGGCGGCTACCTTGTGTCTGGCCGCGCTAAATCTGGTAGTCGATGTCTTCCATGATTCTTTGCATCGACTCCGACGGAGGTTCGCCCTTCGTTCCCGAACCTTCCAACTGCTGGACGCGTTCGCGGAGTTTGTTCACTTCTGTCGCGACCGCGGCCAGGGCTTCCGAGAGCGGATCGTTGATCTGCTTGGGATCGGTAATCACCACGCGTCTGCCTTCGCGGAAGATGATGTGTCCGGGCACGCCCACGACGGTGGAGTTCTCTGGAACGTTGCGCAGCACGACGGATCCGGCGCCGATGCGGCAGTTCTTGCCGACAATAATGTTGCCGAGGATCTTCGCGCCACCTCCGACGACGACATTGTCTTCGATCGTGGGATGCCGTTTGCCGTGCTCTTTGCCTGTGCCACCCAAGGTCACGCCCTGGTACAGAGTCACATCATCGCCGACGATCGCAGTTTCACCGATCACCACGCCGTGGCCGTGATCGATGAACAATCGTCGTCCAATCTTTGCAGCAGGATGGATTTCAATTCCGGTCAGGAAGCGGGCGGCCTGTGACAACATTCGCGCCAGCAAAAACAGGCCATGATTCCACAGCCAGTGATTCATGCGGTAAAACCAGACCGCGTGCAGCCCGGAGTAGCACAGGAACACTTCCAAGCTGGACTTGGCCGCGGGATCGTGCTCCACCACGTTGGCCACATCTTCGCGAATTAGCCAGAGCAGGTGCGGCATGGATGATCACACCGATGTTCGCAACAATGTACACAACATGGATCAGGCCGGCGGCAGTGCGACCGTGGGAATCTGCAGCGCTCTCTCCCGCAGCTCCTGAAACAGAATGCTGCTCAAATAGCGTTCGCCAAAAGACGGCAGAATCACGACGACCAGCTTACCTTTGTTCTCCGCGCGCTGCGCCACCTTCAGCGCCGCAACCACCGCGGCTCCGGAAGAGATTCCGACGAACAGTCCTTCTTCGAGCGGAAGCCGGCGCGCCATGTTAATGGCCTCGTCATTGGTCACGGTGATTACTTCGTCAATGTAGTCGCGGCGCAGGATGCTCGGAACGAATCCGGCGCCGATGCCCTGAATTTTGTGCGGCGACGGCTTGCCACCGGAAAGAATCGCGCTGTCCGCTGGCTCGACGGCCACGGCTTTGAACGAAGGCTTCTTCGGCTTGATGTACTGGCAGATGCCGGTGATGGTCCCGCCGGTGCCCACGCCTGAGATCAGAATGTCGGCGCGCCCGTCGGTGTCTTCCCAGATTTCGGGGCCGGTGGTTTCAAAGTGAATCTTGGGATTGGCGGCGTTGTCGAACTGTTGCAGCATGTAACCGCCGGGAGTGTTGGCCAGAATTTCTTTCGCTTTCAGAATGGCGCCCGGCATGCCTCGCGGACCCGGAGTAAGCACGATCTCCGCGCCAAAGGCCAGCAGCAGCACGCGCCGCTCCAGGCTCATGGTGTCGGGCATCGTCAGAATCAACTTATAACCCTTCACCGCGGCGACGAAAGCGAGACCGATTCCGGTGTTGCCGCTGGTCGGCTCGATGAGCACAGTCTTTCCAGGATGAATCTTGCCCTCGCGCTCAGCCTCGGTGATCATGCTCACGCCGATGCGATCTTTCACGCTAGCCAGCGGATTCTGGCTCTCGAGCTTCGCCACGACTTCGGCGACGCAGCCTTCCGTGACTTTGTTCAGCCGTACCAGCGGCGTGTGGCCAATCAACTCCGTGACGTCTTTTGCGATTTTCATCTGAAGTGCACGCCTCCAGTGTTTGTCTGCGGCAGTTTTCCCGCCGGTTTCGTTGAGTCCAGTAATACTACCAACATGGTGGATATTGCGAGGGTGCAGTCGCCGCAAAGGAAAGAATCAACAACGCGGAAACATTCCATTCCTGATTCGTGACGAGCGCGAGCGATGGTCAACTGAACTGTCGCGCGCCCGACAGGAGACATAACAGACCGAACAGTTACCTCAGTTCCCGCTACGAATCAGCCTTCGCGATCGTGCATCTCACATAAAATCAGATATTTACATGGAGTTTGATCGAAATACTGGATCGATACAATTATTACTTGTTTTTGTGCAGTCAATGGTGTTAGTGTTCCCGACCTATTAGCAGGTTTTTCGGGGGACCTGCAAGGTTGTCTCTCGCAGCGTCGTCACCTGAGTCTGCATGGGCCTCGCAGTAGCAAGACAGGATTCTCCGCGCGATCTGCGCGGAATCACTCTCATTTCCAGGAGGGCTTTGCTATGCGCATCCGTCATCTGATCTTCTCCTCACTGTTCGCAGTTCTCATTCTCTGTTCTGCCCTTCTCTGGTTGAGCAGCGCTCCGCCCGCGTGGGCACAATCGACATCAACGGGCACAATCTCGGGAACCGTGGCGGACGCGAGCGGCGCGGTTGTGAACGGCGCCACGGTCACACTGACTGATACGACGACCAAGACCATTCGCACGATCAACACGAACGGTTCGGGACGATACATCTTCGTCGATGTTGCCCCCGGCCCATACGATCTCAGTATCAGCAAGCAAGGGTTTTCCACCTCCAAGACCCAGACAACGGTGCTGGTCGGAGTCGTAACGACCGTGAATATGGCGTTGCAAGTCGGAGGCGGCAACATCGTCGTAGAAGTAACGGCCGTGGGCAACGAGTTGCAGACCACGAATGCCACCGTCGGTAACACGGTCACCGGCCTCGCCCTCGACAATCTGCCCAGCATCGGCCGCGACGTCAACACCTTCATCGAACTGCAACCGGGTGTAAGCGCCGGTGGAGACGTGGCGGGCGCGGTGAACGACCAAAGCTATTTCTCGCTGGATGGCGGTAACAACACCAACGATATGGATGGCAGCGGCGGCGTGTATACCAATGCGCAGCAGAGTCTGGTGATCGGCGACCCAACGGGGGGCATGTCGACCCAGACGTTTACTTATGGGGCCCCTTCAGGGGTAATGCCCACTCCAGCGGACAGTGTTGAAGAATTCAAGGTGAACACGGCTGGCCAGACTGCCGATTTCAACAGTTCCGCCGGCGCCGAAATCAAGGTTGTCACGAAGCGCGGCACGAGTCAATTCCACGGCACCGCGTACGAGTATTACAAAGACAATAACTGGTCCTCGAACTCTTGGCAGAATAACCAGAATAACTGGAAAGGCCCCGCAGGCCACATTGGGCTTCCGTCCTACCACTACAGCCGCTTCGGGGGCGCCATCGGAGGGCCACTCATTCCGAAAGAGGTTCTCGGAGGCAAGACTTTCTTCTTTTTCAACTATGAGGGCTTCAGGTATCCAAACTCTCAGACCATCACCAGAAACGTCCCCTCGCCGGCCCTGCGGTTGGGTCTGTTAACAGACGCCTCCACCGGCCAGATCGCTTACAACCTGAACAATGCTCCGGTCATCTTCAATGGCGTGCCATACGCGGCGAATTACGGCTGTGCCGCCGCCCCGGGCGGACTCTGTGACCCGCTTGGCCTCGGTCTCAACCCTTTGGTCTCGCAGATATGGAACAAGTATGAACCGCAGTCAAACGCCACTTGCAGCCAGAGCCTGTGCGATGGAGCGAATGTCCTGGGATTTGCGGGCAACGTGAATACTCCAATCACCAGCAACTTTATGGTAGGGCGCATCGACCATGATTTCTCTTCCAAGCAGCATTTCATGGCTAGCTATCGCTATTACAATATCAAGCTTGCCGGGACCGACGAGATCGACATTGGCGGCTTTTTCCCGGGCGATAAGCTGGGCGTTCCGGCCTCCGCAGCGAGCGATCCCGTTCAAGACTGGTATCTGGTTGCGGGCTTGACCACCAACATCACCAACAACACGACCAACGACTTTCACTACAGCTTCCTCCGCAACTGGTGGGCCTGGGCGCGAAACGGAGCCCCGCCACAAATCGCTGGGCTCGGCGGCGCGCTGGAACTGGATGGCGGCCAGACGGCAACCCAGGATCTCGGCCCGTTCAACGTTGACAATCAGCAAATCCGCCGGCGTTTCTGGGACGGGCATGATCAGATGTTTCGCGACGACCTTTCCATGTTGAAAGGCAACCATCTGTTCCAGTTTGGCGGTTCTTATCAGCACAATTGGGACTACCATCAACGCAATGACAGTGGGGGCACCATCAATGCCTTTCCCGTGTATTCTCTGGGCAATGGATCTGCCGGGGCGGGGCTGAGTTCCTCCCTATATCCTTGCGCCACCACCAGTACTATTTCGGTGAGTGCGAACGCCTGCGATGACCTAGCCGCGTCGGTGCTGGGGGTCGTATCCATCGCGTCGCAAGTCTTTATGCGTGCGGGCTCGAGTCTGACTCTGCAGCCTCCTCTTTCCAATGCCTTCGACCAGAGCACCATTCCTTACTACAACGTTTACTTTAGCGATACCTGGAAGATGAAGCCGACTCTCACTCTCAGCTACGGATTGGGCTGGGCCCTGGAGATGCCGCCGGTCGAGGCGCAGGGAAAGCAGGCGGTGCTGGTCGACGCGGCAAATCAGCCGGTCAGCACTGAGACCTACCTGACCAATCTCAGGAAAGCCGCGCTAGCAGGCCAGGTATATAACCCCGAAATCGGGTTTGCCCTGGTGGGTAATACCGCTCAGGGATTGAAGTATCCCTATAATCCGTTCTACGGCGAATTCAGCCCGCGCGTGGCCCTGGCTTGGAACCCCAAATTCGACGGTGACTCCTTTGGCGGGAAGATCTTCGGACACGAAAACACGGTTATTCGCGGCGGATATGGACGCAGCTATGGCCGGACCAACGGCGTGGTGCAGGTGCTGGTGCCGCTGCTTGGCCTCGGCCTCGAACAGCCCGTGGCATGCAGGTCGAACCTTGTCGTCGGCGGAAGCTGGGCCTGCGGAGGCTCGGGTACAGGCACATGGGGAGCCTCCTCGACCCAAGCCTTCCGCGTGGGTTCGGCCGCCTCAGCTGCCGGTGGCCCGACCGTACCCCTGGTCTCGAACGTGACTACGACACTGCCTCAGCCGGTCTATCCTGGATTCAACAGCACCTACTCCTCGGACCCCGAGGGGTTGGATCCGAATTTCCGGGCAAATGCGATTGACTCGTTCGATCTCACCATCCAGCGCCAGTTGAACCGTAGGCTCACCATGGAAGTCGGGTATATCGGGCGCAGAATCACCCACGAGTACCAGCCCGTCGAGCTTAACCCAGTCCCCTACATGATGACGCAGGGCGGGCAGACCTTCGCCAATGCCTATAAGAACGTGGTGTTGCAATACTGCGGCGGTATCGCGGGCATGGCTGGCGGAGGCTGCGCTGCTAGCGCGGGCGCGGTAACAGCTCAGCCGTTTTTCGAGACCGCGCTCGCCGGTACCGGCTACTGCACGCCAGGGACCTGCACTGCCACAATGGTGGCTAATGAAGGAGGCAACCTCGCGAACGCCCAGGTATGGAGTCTGTGGAGCGATCTAGACAGCGGAGTGGGCTGCCCCTCAACGGGGTGTACTACGGTCAACGGTAATGTTGGTGCCTTCAACTTCCCGCGCAGCCTGCAGAGCACTCCGATTCCCTCCACCTGCAACGCCACAAACACGAACGGATGCGCCGGCGCGTTCACCTCCGGGGCCTATCAGAACGCCAGCATTGGCTTCGGCAACTACAACGCCGCTTTCGTTTCCGTCAAAATGGCAGATTGGCGCGGATTGACGATGCAGACCAACTTCACCTGGTCGAAGGCTCTGGGTGTAGGAGCGCAGGCGCAATCCTCTAGCGTGCTCACTGCCCTCGATCCCTTCAATCTTAAAGAACAGTATGGGAGACAGGCTTGGGACCGCAAATTCATCTATAACGTGTTCCTTGTCTACCAGCCTGCTTTCTTCAAGGGACAGTCTGGATTCCTGGGACGAGCATTGGGCGGCTGGACATTTGCGACAATATTCGCTGCCGGCTCCGGCGTTCCGACGCAGGTCGGCACGACCTATGGTGACTACCAAGCCTTCGGCGCATGCGACGGCGTCGGTTGCGGTGACTACGACATGGAGAATGCCGTGCCGATTGGCCCCGTTCACCATGTTCAAGCGAACAAATGCCACTTCACCTGTCCAGGTCAAACCAACGGATACCCCGTGAATTATTTTTCGGACGGGGCGAACCAAGCCATGAACTGGCGTAATCCGATTCTGGGGCTAGATACCCGGGACGGCGGCGCTGGAATACTCGGTGGGTTGGCCTACTGGAATATGGATTTCAGCATCAAGAAGAATATCCGTGTAACGGAAGGCGTCAGCTTGGAATTCCAGGGCGTCTTCGCTAACGTGGTCAACCATAATCAGTGGACCGATAATTACCTTGGTCTCTACAACGTCCAAGGCTTTGGTTCTCTCGGAGCTCTTGGCGAGGGAGAGCCGCGAAATATCGAACTGGGCCTGCGGGTTCGCTTTTAAACCATAGACTGGAAGGAGTCCGAGGGGCCTTCCGTCAAAATCAAGGCCGCGCTCGACAGGGCGCGGCCTTATTTCTTGTTCGAATCCGAAGCGCAGCATCAGCCTTACTTAGCGGTGGGTCAGTCCGAAACTCACGGCGCCTGCGGAGCCACCGATGTTGACCAGTGAGACCGCGCGCTCCAGCTTGTGATGGCCGGTCTTGTGGAAGAAGTAGCTGAGGCTGATGACGCCGGCGGTTTCGCCAATGAAGTTGACTGCCAGTCCGGCGGTCGAACGCCCGAACACGCGAACGATCGGATTCAGTTCCTGTCCGCCGCTTTGAAGGTTGGCGCGGGTCACGGCGAAGTCGGCGCCGTTGAAGGCTGCGGCGGCGATGAACAACACGCGATTCTGCTTGTCGAAGAACCTGTGCTCGGAGCTTGCGATCGACGGCGCAAGTACGACCGGCGCCACCGGCTCAACTGCAGGGGTGGGGGCCTCCGGAAGTGATGCCGAGGCTATCAGAGCCTGGGCATGAACCGTCGAACAAAGGCAGCTGCCCACAGCCAGAACACTGACGCAAAACCAGAAATACGTTGCGAATCTGCGGAAGATCATAAGTGCCCGCCGAGGTCGGCGTAGCACTCTGGAAGGGGCAAACGGGGGGCCGCCGGTCCAACATTAGATTCGCGGCAAACCTCCCCGTAATCAACCACTTGATTGTCGCTTCTAATGAGAATCGCGGGCAGCTGTGCATTGTTTTGCAGTTGCGCCAGGGATTTACCTTTTGAAGATCGGGAGAGCTTATTTCTTGTAAACAACGCCGCCCTTCATCACAAACCTAACGTTCTGCAGCGCGCTGATGTCCTGTAGAGGATCGCCAGGCACGGCAACGACGTCCGCGAGGTACCCGGCCTGCAGCGCGCCGATCTGACCGTCCCAGCCAAGCAGCTTTGCGCCGTTCAGCAGATCCGCTTGCAGCACGGCGAGTGGCGACATGCCGTACTTCACCATCAGGACAAACTCGCGGGCCTGCGTGCCGTGGGGAAACGGGCCGACGTCGGATCCCAAGGCCATCGGCACTCCCGCCCCGACCTGCTTTTTGAATTCCTGCGCCTTCACGTCGAGCATCTGGCGCTGGTGCGCGCCCTGCTCGGGCGTGGCGGCGTGGTCGGCGAAATATTCGAAGATCGTGAACGTGGGCACCGCGAAGATCTGTTTCTCCTTCATCAGGCGCATGGTCTCGTCGCTCAACTGGTCGGCATGGTCGATCGAAACCACTCCCGCCTGCGCGGCGAAAAGCGTTCCCGGCTCTCCGGTGGCGTGGACGGCTACGCGGCGGTCCAGACGCGCTGCCTCTTTAACTGCAGCTTCCAGTTGCGGCTCGGTGTATTGATATGGGGTTGAGAGGTGTCCATATCGAAGCGAATCGGCCCCGGTCTCGTAGATCTTGATGAAGTCGGCGCCTTCCTTGAACTGCTGGCGGATCACCGCAACGAGTTCGTCGGCGCTGTTGGCATAATTCGCGTTGGGCAGGACGTGCTGCTCCGGGTTGTAGCCTAGGGCGTCCTCGTGTCCTCCGAGGATGTTGATGGCGTTGCCGCTGATGCGGAGGCGCGGGCCAGGGATGCGGCCTTCGTTAATCGCGTTGCGCACTGCGGTGTCGGCCGATCCCGCACCTTCGGTCCCCATGTCGCGCTCCGCAGTAAATCCGGCCATCAGGTCATCGCGCGCCGCCAGCGTGGCCGTGATGGTGCGCTCCGGCACTGATTCCTGCACAGTTTGCAGATCTTCCGCGCCAGGATGGAGGAAAAGATGGATGTGCGCGTCGATCAGTCCGGGAAGAAGGGTGCGGTCACCCAAGTCGATCACCTCGACGTCAGCCGGACGCTTGACTGAAGTCCCCACTTCGACGATGCGTTCACCTTGGACGAGGATTTCACCTGGCTTGAGCGTGCGCCCGGTTTTGATGTCCAGCAGGCGCGCGGCGTGCAGGACGATCGGATGGGGGGGCACCGGCTGAGACTGGCCGGCGACATTCATGGCAAGAATCAAACAGAGCAGAGAGACTGAGGTGAGAGCGAGGGTTCGGGTGGTCATATCGCCCGCGATGGTACCACCCCGAATCGAACCGATACCAGAGGTGTAGAGTAGCGCCGCCATCCCGGCTGTCCGGGGGGCATCTCGCCCGCCTGTCGAGGGTGAGGATAGCCGGCAAGATGCCAGCGCTACTCTTGTGTTTCCTGTGACGCAAATCACAGGCTGCAGTAAGACAGATCACACGATAATTCGCGTCGGACAGGCGAAACTGAATCAGCCACGTATGAACGACTTTGGGGTCCTCAACAATCGCAAGCGCGCCTTGATCGCCCTCATTCATTCCTTGGTCTTCTTGGGGATTGCGATCCATGGCTTCGCTTCGCCCAAGGCCGGAGTCTTGCTGCGCGGGGCAGGCGGAACGGGTGACTTCATTCTGATCGGGATCTACTTGACGGTGGCGTCGATTCTGGCCTGGCTGGTGAGTTTGGCGCGCTGCACAAAGGAGCGCATGTATTTCATTCTTTGTACCGGCAGCGCAACCTTTGGCCTGCTACGCACGATTTTCGGAGACGCGTCTTTGCCCGCCGCCCAGTACCTGCGCGTGATTCTGCTGACTTCCGCCGTGGTCGTCGGCACGTGGATTTTTCGTTCCTACTCGGCTCCCGTCACTGAAAACGTGTTGTCGGACTAGATCTTCCCCCCAGAACAAAAGAAAGCCGCCCGGGATCAGCTCCGGGCGGCTGTACAGGAGGTCGGGCGAGGCTGGCTTCGGCCGTCTTTATGAAAGGAAGAATTCCTTGGTCAGAGCGGCCCAATCTTCGTTGGGCATGTGCGCTGTGAGGTCGTCGACCGCCACGCCGCCATCCTGCGCCAGCGCGCCCATCGCCATCGGCATTCTGCTATTCAGCTTGAGTGCGGATGATTCGGTCCACAGCCGCGCCAGCGTGCCGCCCATCAAGTTGCGGAAGTTGATCTTCGAATCCGGGGCCTGCACGGTCACGAGCCAGCCTTCTCCATAAGGATCTTTCCGCGCCAGTTCCGGATCGTTCATGACGGCTTCGTTGATGGCGGTCACCGTGCCCTCGATCGGCGAAACCATGTCCACCGACTTGCCATCGCGGAAGATGGTCCAAATCTTCTGTCCCTGGCGAACCCAGCGTCCGCGCTGCGGCAGTGCGATGCTGTCAATCTTTCCGACCAGCTTCGATGCGAAATCGTCGATGCCCACCCGCACCAGTTCGTGGCTCTCGCTCAGCGCCCAAGTGTGGCCGCCGTGATAGCGGAGGTTTTCTGGGACCTGAAAGCCAGCAACCACTGCCGGAACCATCCGCGCCGCCGCTTCACGATTCGCAGTCTGCAGAACGGGCTGCTTCGCCAGTTGCTTTTGTCCACGCACGTAATCAATGAGTAAGAAGATTGCGAATGTCAGAAGTACCATGATGACTGTCATAACCCACCTCGCCCGGAGTTCCCTTTTGCTTCTGGGTCACTCACGTTTTTACTAAGGCAATCGCCAGGCCAAACGGAATGAAGAGACGGGACAAGCGCGCATAGCGACTGCATCTTCAGCGCTCTGAACGAGATAGCAAGATACCGACTAGTTCCGCGCAGAAGTCTGCAAGAAAACGCAGCAACGATTTGCGATGAAGATCGCAACAGGAAAAAGGCATCAGTCTATGCGAGTGGGACCAGCGGCGACCTCGAACCAGTGTGCAATGAGCGACTTGGGCAGATTCAAGCTGCTGATGCGATCCGCATCACCGTGCTGCTGCAAATAACAACGGAAAACGGGCCGCTGTAGCCCTCCCAAACGCTATTGACCAGCGTCACGTGCAGAGGTGATGCAGGTCACGGCTGAGAAATCCTTAATTGTTGAGAATCTTAGCTGTCTGAAGCTGCTGAATTTCGCGACAGCCTCCGATCTGATGAGGTAAGCAGCTCATAAGCGGTCCGATTCCCGTCCACGGTTGCGCCGGTAATCGCTCCTTTTTCCCTCATTCAGCTCAGGCGTCGGTCGAGAGGATTTCCGGGCGGCTCTGGTCAGCTCGAACAGCCACGCCCGGAGAAATACTTCATGAGCAAAGCACTCTTATATGATTCCACGGTTTGCATCGGCTGCAAACAATGCGAACAGGCCTGCGCCGGCCAGAACAAACTTCCTTATAACGACGCCATCGCGGCCGAAGAAATTCAGTCGGACCATAAGATGACCGTCGTGCTCACGCGCGGCGACAAGTTCATGCGCCGCCTGTGCATGAATTGCAACGACCCTTCCTGCGCATCCGTCTGCCCGGTGGGCGCGCTGCAGAAGACTGCCCTCGGTCCGGTCACCTACGACGCCTCGAAATGCATGGGCTGCCGTTACTGCATGGTCGCGTGCCCCTTCAGTGTTCCTAAGTATGAATGGGGCAAGCTCGTTCCCAAGGTGCAGAAGTGCACCATGTGTCCCGATCGCGTGGCCCAGGGAAAGCCGACCGCATGCGCGGAGATCTGTCCGACGGGCGCCACCAAATTTGGCGAGCGCGACGAACTGATCGCCGAAGCGCAGAAACGGATCCGCGACAATCCAACCAACTACGTGGATCACATCTACGGGCTTGAGGAAGTTGGGGGCACATCGGTGCTGCTGCTCTCCGCCGTGCCCTTCGAGACTTTTGGCTATCGCAGCAACCTCTCGAAAGATCCGATGCCAATGCTCACCTACCGGGTCCTGTCGCACATTCCGGACTTCGTTCCTCTGGGTGGGATGGTGCTGGGCGGCATCTGGTGGATCACGCATCGCCGCGAGGAAGTGGCCCTCGCCGAGGGGCGCGACTCAGTTCAAGCGACCGATACGAAGACTGCCAACAAGAATGGGAGGAAGCGATAATGGCCCGCACCACGACGTTCAAGCTCACCTTCTGGAAAGTGGTTTTTCTGTTCTTGATGGCCGCCGGCCTCTACGCCACCTTCGTCCGCTTCACCCAAGGTCTCGGCGCCTCGACAAATTTGAGCGATCAATTTCCCTGGGGCATCTGGATCAGCTTTGACGTGCTCTGCGGCGTCATGCTGGCCGCAGGCGGCTTCACTCTGACCGCCGCCGTCCACATTCTGAACATCAAGCGCCTGCACTCCATCATCCGGCCGACGATTCTCACCGCATTCCTCGGCTACATCCTGGTGTGTGCGGCCCTGATGTTCGACCTGGGCAAGCCCTACAACATATGGCATCCGCTGATCATGCGGAATCCGCACTCGGTGATGTTCGAAGTGGCGTATTGCGTGATGCTCTACACCACAGTACTCGCGCTCGAGTTTTCTCCCATCGTGCTGGAGCGCTTTAACATGCAGAAGCCGTTGAAGGTTGTGCGCGCCATCCTGATTCCGCTGGTGATCTGCGGCGTGATTCTCTCGACCCTGCATCAATCGTCGCTGGGCACGCTGTATCTCATCGTCCCTGAGAAACTCTATCCGTTGTGGTATACGCCGCTGCTCCCGGTTTTCTTCTTCCTCTCCGCGATTGCGGTCGGGCTGGCGATGACGATTTTCGAATCGTCGTTGAGTTCGAAGCATTTCGGATTGCAGCTGGAACTGCCCGTATTGCAGGAACTCGGCCGGGTTCTGGTGGTGGTGCTCGGAGTCTACGCGATCCTGCGCTTCGAAGACTTGGCGAATCGCGGTGCGCTGAAGTTGGCGCTGCATCCGGGATACGAGATGTATCTTTTCTGGCTTGAGATTTCACTGGCCATCATCCTTCCCCTGGCATTGCTCGTACAGCCCAGAGTGCGATCCAGCGCCAATGGGCTTTACCTTGCCGCGGTGCTCGTCGTTCTCGGCTTCATCACCAATCGCATGAATGTGAGCATCACGGGATTCGAAGGATCTACGGGCGTCCGCTACTTCCCCAAGTGGACTGAATTGGCCGTCACTGGTTCGATCATCGCCGCCGGGTTCGCCCTGTTTGGCATGGCAGTGAAGTACTTGCCAATCTTTCCAAAAGAAGAACTCAGTCTCGAGCCTGTCACGGAGAGGGAATCCGCGCTGCCCGACGTTTCTGCGGTCATGGAGCATGCAGGAGACTGAACCCACTCGCGGTCGCTGGTTGCGCCTGAGTCTCACTCTCAGCGCCAAGCTGAACATACTGTTGCTTGGCGCGATGGTTGTGATCTTCGCGTTGCTGGGCTATCTCAATGTCCGTCTGCACCGCCAGCATCTGGAGCAGAACACCCTGCTCAGCGCGGAGCGTGTGGGCGACGTCATCAAGCACAGCACGACCGATTACATGCTGCGCAACGATCGGGACGGTCTGCACCACTCGATCAAGACCATGGCGGCCGAGCCCGGTATGGAGAAGATCCGCATCTTCGACCAGGAAGGCAGAATCACCTACACCACCGATTCGGCCGAACAGAATCACGTCGTCGATAAGACCGCCGAAGCCTGTTATGCGTGCCACGCCCAGTCTCAACCCCTGGCACGACTGAATCGTCCCGACCGCTTCCGCATTTACCAGAACGCTTCGGGAACCCGGGTCTTGGGCATCATCACTCCGATCGAAAATCAGCCTGCATGCTCCAACGCCGCATGCCATGCGCATCCGGCAGAGCAGAAGATCCTGGGAGTGCTCGACACCAATCTCTCGCTAGCGAAGGCCGACGTGCAGGTCGCGGAAAGCAGCCGCCGAATGATTGCCTACACCGGCTGCGCCCTGTTGTTGATCGCGCTTCTGAGCTGGTTCTTTGTGTGGCAGGTCGTTGGCCGCCCGGTAAAGGCGCTCGAACGCGGCACCGAACGCCTGGCTGCGGGCGATCTGGGGTACCAGATTGCTGAGCAGTCCAACGACGAACTCGGCGAACTCGCCAGCTCGTTCAATGGCATGAGCCGCCAGCTGCAAGCAGAGCACAACGAGAACATCGCGTGGACCCATTCCCTCGAAGAGCGCGTGGAGCAAAAGACGCGGGAACTCAAACGCGCCCACGAGCACGCGCTGCATACCGAAAAGATGGCTTCCATCGGGAAGATGGCGGCGGTGCTGGCGCATGAGATCAACAATCCACTGTCGGGTATCCTCACGTACGCCAAGCTGCTGCGAAAATGGATTGACCGCGAGGATGGCGGTCGAGCGCACCGCCAGGAGATCTGCGACTCTCTCGACCTCATCGCCTCCGAGAGCCGGCGCTGCGGCGACCTGGTGAAGAATCTGCTGACGTTCTCGCGCACCACGCCCATGAACCTGCAGCCTGCCAATCTCAACCAGGTTGTCGATCGTTCTCTGCGACTCGTGCAACACCAGCTCGATCTCGCCGGAATTCAGGTGCAGCCACAACTCGATCCCGATCTGCCGCCGGTGTTGTGCGACGCCGCACAGATCGAGCAGGTGATTCTCGCGCTGGTCATGAATGCTCTGGATGCCCTGCCACAGGGCGGCAATCTATGGATTGTAACGAGTTTCAGCCATGAACCCAACCACGTACAAATCGTGGTGCGGGATGACGGATCCGGCATTCCCTCTGAAATCCTGCCGCGCATCTTCGAGCCCTTTCTCACGACCAAAGAGACGGGACGCGGAGTCGGACTGGGCCTGGCCATCAGCCGCAGCATTCTTGAGCGTCACAACGGAAATATCGAAGTGCAATCGGAAGCCGGCCGCGGCACAACTTTTACCGTAACTCTGCCGTGGGATGTGGACCGCGAAAAGGTCGCGCCATCCCCGGCCAACGAAATTGCCGCTACCGCTAGCGGGAGGTGAACCAGGTGGAGTCACAAGGGAAGCTACTGATCGTCGACGACGAATTGAGCGTTCGCGATTCGCTGGGAAAATGGTTCCGCGAGGAAGGCTATGAGATCGGCACCGCCGAAAGCGCCAGCGACGCGCTCACCCGCATGGCCGAGAATAAATGGGAGCTTGCTCTGCTCGACATCAAGATGCGTGGCACCGACGGCATCGAACTGCAGCGCCGCCTCCACGAGATGGATCCCGACCTCATCGTCATCATGATGACTGGATACGCGTCTGTGGAAACCGCAGTCACAGCCTTGAAGAACGGCGCCTATGACTATGTCAGCAAGCCGCTCGATCCCGACGAGATTGCGCATCTGGTAAAAAAAGCTCTGGCCCACCGTCGCGCCGAAAAAGAAAACGTCCGCTTGCGCGAGACAGTTGCGGAAATCACACGCCCCGGCGATCTCGTGGGGCAGAGTCCGGCGATGCGTAGAGTATTTGATGCCATCGAGACTGTCGGCCCAACCGATGCGAATGTCTTAATTACGGGCGAAAGTGGAACGGGAAAAGAGCTGGTTGTGCGCGCCATTCATGCGGCCAGCATGCGCCGCTTCCATCCGTTAGTCGTGATTCACTGTGGCGCGCTGACCGAGACCCTGCTCGAAAGCGAACTCTTCGGCCATGAAAAAGGCGCGTTCACTGGTGCGCAGTACCGTAAGAAAGGGAAATTTGAAATCGCCGAAGGTGGCACCGTATTTCTCGACGAAATCGGCGACATCAGCCTGAAGACGCAGACCGACTTGCTGCGCGTGCTGCAGGAGCGCGAGATCACTCGCGTAGGCGGCAATCAGGTCATTAAGGTTGACTTCCGTTGCGTGGCCGCCACCAACAAGAACCTCGAAACCATGATTGAAGAGGGCACTTTCCGTCCGGACCTGTTTTACAGGCTCAACGTATTCCGCATCGAACTGCCCCCGCTGCGCGAGCGTCGGGAAGACATTCCTCCGCTCGTCGAACATTTCGTGCGCAAGTTCGCTCTCGCCATGAACAAGCACGTCACTCGAATCGCTCCCGCGGCTATGGACCAGTTGCAACAGCAACCCTGGATGGGCAACGTCCGCGAACTGGAGAATGCAGTCGAGCGTGCCATGGTTGTGGCGCAGGAGCCTGAGTTGCGCGAGCAGGATTTTATTTTCAAGACACAGGCCGCCGCGCCCGCTACAGCCGGCAAGAGCCTCGACGAGATCGAGCGTGCCCACATTCTCCGCGTGCTTGAAGATTGCGGCGGCAACCA
This sequence comes from Acidobacteriaceae bacterium, assembly GCA_003166855.1. Classification (GTDB taxonomy): domain Bacteria; phylum Acidobacteriota; class Terriglobia; order Terriglobales; family Acidobacteriaceae; genus Sulfotelmatobacter. Next base: position 47,383 of record PMUM01000002.1, read on the forward strand.
GAGCCGCGCCGCGGAGATCCTCGACATCGACCGGGTTACGCTTCATCACAAGCTCAAGCGCTATGGCTGGACGCGCTCTCCGGTGGAAACTCGCAACTGACACTCGATGAAGCTGGCCTGAATGAACCTGGTGCATCTGCTTCCGGTCGGTAAAGTGGATCTCTCACTGCTGCACGATTTGCGCGCCGCAATTCCCCGGAGTCTGCAGGTGGCCTGCGAGATTCTCCCCTACGAGCTCGATCCCACTCCCTCGTATCACCCCGAGCGACAGCAATATCATTCTTCCGAAATCCTGCAGCGCATGCAGACGCTCGTCCGCCCGCAGGACTGGCGGTTTCTGGCGGTTGCCGACCTCGATCTTTACATCCCCATCCTGAAGTACGTTTTTGGAGAAGCCCAGATGGGCGGCCCTTGCGCCGTGGTTTCCGTGCACCGGCTGCGGCAGGAGTTCTATGGTCTTGCCCCTGATCTTCCGCTGCTGAGCCAGCGTCTCCTTACGGAATCCGTCCATGAGTTGGGTCATACTCTCGATCTGCGCCACTGCCAGGACTACAGCTGCGTCATGGCCTCGTCGCACTCGGTAGAGTGGATCGACCTGCGGGAAACCAGGTTATGCGATTCCTGCCGTTACCAGCTGGAATCGCACCCGTCAATAGCTGAGAAGCGCGCCTAGCACCGGCCGTGTGGCGCGGGCACTCTTGCCCGCGGTTCCGCTATGATCTCTTCGCCGTAATCTTTTTGATTGAGGTGACTATGCAGGGCCAGACAGCTCTGGTAACCGGAGCCAGCCGGGGAATCGGAAAAGAAATTGCCCTTGAGCTGGCGCGGAATGGATACCGCGTCGCGGTCAATTACTACAACGATCCGGCGCCTCTGGTCGAGACGACCATCGCTGAGATTCGCGCCCTTCAAGCTCCAGTGCAAGACGGTGTGCTGCCCATTCAGGCCGACATCCGGTCGAGCACGCAGGTAACGGCGATGTTCGAGCGCGTCATCAGCACGTTCGGGCGGCTGGATCTGCTGGTGAACAACGCCGGAGTGCAGACCTGGAAGCCACTCCTTGATGTAACTGAAGAAGAATGGGACAAGGTCGTCGACACCAACTTGAAAGGTTGCTTCCTGTGCACGCAGCAAGCCGCCCGATACATGAAAGACCACGGCGGCGGCTCGATCGTGAATCTAGGCTCTGGATGCAACAAGCTGGCGTTCCCCTCTTTGGTGGCTTACACCGCGAGCAAGGGCGGAATTGAGATGTTCACCAAAGAAGCCGCCGTCGAACTGGGCCAGTACAACATACGCGTGAACTGCCTGGCACCAGGATCGATTGAGTCCGAGCGCACCCGAGCGGAAGACCCGGACTACGCCGGAACGTGGTCCAAGCTGACGCCTTTGGGACGGGTGGGAACGGCCGCCGACATCGCTCCAACTGTGGTTTTTCTTGCCAGCAAGGGTGCGTCGTTCATCAGCGGACAGACCATCTGGATCGACGGAGCGCTGTTCACGAAGGCGCAATGGCCATACAAGAAGTGATGGGCATCGCGACGCGGTCACGGCACGAACCCGGTCCTCGTAGTACACTTTCCGGCATGATGCCAAAACATTTCACGACCGTATTCGTTACCGTCCTTTTAAGCCTGACGATCGGCGGCCTCGCCCTCGCGCAGGCCAGCAAGCGGCATGAGCAGGCAGTACAGCAAAAACCTTTTGGCACGCAGGATGGGAGGCCCGTCACCTTGTACACGCTCACCAATGCAAACGGTGTCGAAGTCGACACCATGAATTATGGCGGCATCATCCTTTCTATCCGTGTACCCGACCGCAAAGGCCAGTTCGCCGATGTCGTTCTCGGCCACGAGACTCTCGAGGGCTATGTTCCGAATCCGCCATACATTGGCGCCATTGTCGGACGCTATGCCAATCGCATCGCCAACGGCACGTTCACGCTCGATGGCAAGACCTACACTCTGCCCAAGAACGACGGCCCCAATACTCTGCACGGCGGCACCGACAAGACATTCAACAAAGTTGTTTGGGATGGCGAAGCCCTGAAGGGCAAGGCTGGCGTCACCTACACCTATCTCAGCAAAGACGGTGACGACGGCTTCCCTGGCAATCTGAAGCTTCGAGTGACCTACACGCTGACCAACAGCAACGAACTGGTCATCGACTACGAAGCCACGACGGACAAGGCCACGCCCATCAATCTGAGCCAGCACAGTTATTTCAACCTGGCTGGAGAAGGTACCAGCGACATTCTGAATCACGAACTCATGCTCAACGCCGACCGCTTTACGCCGGTCGATAAGAATCTGATCCCGACAGGCGAACTGCGCCCTGTCAAAGGAACGCCGATGGATTTCACCGCGTCTACGAAGGTGGGCGCCCGCATCGACGACAACTATGACCAGCTCGTCCTTGGCCACGGCTACGACCACAACTGGGTCATCAACCGCAAAGGCGACGGCCTGACTCTGGCTGCGCGCATGTACGAACCGACCAGCGGACGCGTGCTTGAAGTTTCGACGACGCAGCCTGGGGTCCAGTTCTACACGGGAAATTTTCTTGATGGCACCGTTACCGGAAAGCAAGGCCACGTCTACAAACGCCGATACGGCTTCTGCCTGGAGACGCAGCACTTCCCGGACTCGCCCAATCATCCCGACTTCCCGAGCACAGTCCTGAAGCCGGGCGAGACCTTCAAATCGAAGACGGTGTTTAAATTTTCGACGAAATAGTGTCGGAGTTGCTTATTTCGCTGGCGTTGCCTGCGCTACCACGGCCGCCAGCGGAATCTCCAGCGTCCCAGCCTTGCTCGATGCCTGATCGTAGACGCCAGAACGCAGGTAGACAGCCGCCGAGGGTACGTCGATCTCCAGGCTGAAGGAAACGCCTCTCGCCTGCGCCACGGCGTAGCGATCTGGCGGCAGCGTCAGTTCGAGCATCCGCACCATCCAGTTCAGCGGCTTGCCGTCGGGGTCGTAACCGAGCAGCGTCACTTCGAGATTGCCGTGGCGCACTCCATCGGGAGCGGGATCGAGCGTGAGGTGATCGGCCGCGACGTTGAAGCTCACGCTGTAACGCGTCGCCGGCCCTTTCATGTTCTCATTGTCGCCCGCGCGCTGTGCCCCCGCCGCTGGCTGCGGGCTCGCGGGCATCACGCGCATCGTATAGACAACCGCGGTCGAGTCCGGCGTGCCATGGTCCATCAAAGGCCGCAACGGATCGCCCGTAGGCTTCGACTGAGCCGACTGCACAAATGTCTCGTTCGTAGCGTAGTAGCCCCGGCGATAAGAGAGCTGGTAGCTGCCTCCACTCACCTTCACTTCGATGTGGCGCAACCGACCATCCATGTTTTTGTTCGTCGGTGAATAAGTGATCGTATAGTAGTGCGTTCCGTGGTTGAGTACATGGGCCAAGGCGTCGTTCAGTCCGTTCGTGTTGTAGAGCGCTTCACCGCCGGTATCCTTTGCCAACTCATCCATCGCAGCGAAGCCGGCATTGCGTTCCGTGCTTCCCGCTTGCAGATCGTTTACCTGGTACTGCGTCATCTGCTGCTCGGCTTTCACGCCAGCAATCTTGGGCGGCTGCGGGCCGCTGAAATCGTATTGGCGGTCTACGGCAATGCCTTGCGCACCGATAGGATAGATTGCGACTTGCGCTGCAGTCAGCAGATTCGCCGTCCTCTCCACATCTGCCTGGTATTGCCGCATCACTTCCGCTCCTCCTAGACTGAAGTCGCCGAAGATACTGAGTGGGAAAGATCCCGAGAACCAGATCACATTCTTGCGTCCTGGGATTCCCTGCAGATAGCGGGCAAGCTGCTGCATCGCTTCCAGGGTAATCTGGACGCGCGCGTCCGTCTGAGACGAGGCGGTCTCTTGCTGAAACTGTTTGAGAGCATCGGCCGACGCCTGAATCTGCGCCGATCCCGTCGATGCCGCCATTTCTTGCATTTGAGCGACCATTCGCGCGTTGGCATCCACTTCTGTGCTCGTCTGCAGCAGCGGCGACAATTGCGGATTGCCCGCCGACTTCTGTCCGTTCACCGCCGCCATCAGCACCGCGGGATCGCCCGTGAATCCTTGAACGAAGCGCAGTCGCGCCCCCAGGGTGAAGATCGCGAGCCGGGTACCAGGATGGATTCCCTTGATGTACTTGATCATTTGCGCGTGCACGTAGCTTTGATCCGACATCTGGGTGTTGAGCGCGTCTAGCAGCAGAATGTTCGCCGCGTCACCGGCTTTGGTCAGTGGAAGGTTGGAGAATGTATTCGGCGGCAGTTTGGCTTGGAGCGCCGACATGTCGGGCAGCCCCGCATGTTCATCGAAAGACGTTAAGGTCTGAGGTTTGCCATCCTCGAAAATCAGAAACTGTTCCTGAGGCAGCCCGCTGACGGGCTCGTCCTTACTGTTGGTAACAACTACGTCCACCAGAACCCTACGCACATTGGCACGGAAGGTCGGCTGTTCACTAGAGGAATCAGGATTGGAAGTTTGAGAATGGGCAGGAAAAACCGAGAGTAGAACGACACCGAGCAGGCAACCGCGGATCGCGAACATTGCGAGCCTCCTCTTAACAGGGAAGGGTACCACGAATGCGGGACCTGCTATGTCGAGATGCTGTATAGACTTGTATAGAAGTGTGCAAACGTGCCGTAACAGGACCAATCGTGAGCGTGCATCACTCCCCGCGCAACTCCTCGACCAGCGCCTTCTCCACTCGCTTGCAATGTTCCGCCTTGAGCTTTTTCCCGCCCGACGTCAGATAAAAAGTATCAATCGCCATCTGCCCCTCGGTATCGATCAACGCGATCTCAATATTGCACTCCTGATCTGACAGGCATGACGCGATACGGTGCAACAACCGCGGGCGGTCTTGCGTAATCACCTGCGCCAGGGTGCTCGTCGACGACGACGAATCGTCAAAATCAATCTTGGTTTCAATTTTTACCTTCGCGATTGCGCCCTTTTCCGCGCGCTGGCGGTCGCGGAGCATCTTCTCCAGATCAGCCTCGCCCAGAAGCACATTGGTGACGCTGCGCTTGAACCGTTCCCACTCCGAAAGATTCAACTCTAGAGTTCGAAACCGGTCCGTAAAATAGAGCGTGTCCACTACCGTCCCCGCCTCATTCGAGAAGGCGTTCGCCTTCACAATGTTCATTCCCCACGCCGCCAGCACGCCAGCCAGCTTGGCGAACAGAAACGGGCGATCTCGCGTCACCAGCGTCAACTCATACCAGTGCCGTCCGCGTTTCAAATCAACCTGCACCGGATCTTCACCGAGCTCGTCGGCCATTCCCATGTGCCGCATCACTTCTTCGGCGGTATGCACCAGCAAATACCGCTGCGGGAAGCCCTCGAGAAACTCTTTGAACTTGCTGCTGGTCACTGGCGCCAGCGACCGTAACCGCGCCAACTTTTCATCGTTCACATCGGCGTGCACTCGCTGGTCGGCGCTGCGGTTCAGATAGTTCTCGGCGCCCATGTAGAGCTGCCAGACGTTCTCCGCTTTCCACGGCGTGAGCGCCTCCGGATTCACGGCCTTGATGTCGGCGTATGTCATCAATGCGAGCATCTTCAGCCGTTCGGGTGTTCCCATCTTCTCGGCGAACGCCGCCACTGTCTCCGGATTGAAAATGTCACGCCGCAGGGCTGCTGACAATTCCAAGTGGCTGGCGATCAAAAACAGCACTTCCTCGCGTTCTTTGGGATCCATGTCCAGCCGGTCCATCGCGCGGTTCGCAATATCCAGGCTGGCCTCCACATGATTTCCGCCGGGCACGCCCTTACCCGTGTCGTGCAGCAATAGCGCCAGGTACAGCAACTCCGGATCTTCCAGTTCGCCGAGCAGTTCCGCGTAGCGCTTGTCCCACTCCGACTGCGACTGCTTCAGGCGGTGCAGGCTTTCGATCGCCAGAAACGAATGCTCGTCCACCGTAAACCGATGATAGAAATCGCGCACCACGAGCGAGTCGATCAACTTGAGTTCCGGCAGCAGCAGCGTCAACAGGCGTAACGAATGCATAGCGCGCAGCGCATCCGCGGCATGCGGCTGCAGCAGAGTCTCCTGCAGGTACAGCCACAGTTCCGCTCCCCGGGGCGGCATCGAGGCCAGCGCCGGAAGTGCCTG
>PMUM01000038.1 GCA_003166855.1 Acidobacteriaceae bacterium
CATCGAGCTGAGACAAAGGTCGGCACGAAAGAGTTGGAGTGTAAATTCTCTATGAATCGGAGCGCGAATCCGTTCACAATCCTACATGGTGCTCTGTGCAAATCGAAGGCTCAGAGTGGTCTAATGTGACCAGACGTCCGTCGTCGCCACTTCTATCATGTGGGGTAGGAAAGAAGTCAGACGACCGTTACAAAGGCCCGTCAGCTTCCTCTTACAAGTGAGGTTACAACATGGAAACCGTATTGATTGTTCTTGTGGTGTTGTTCCTGCTCGGTGGCGGGGGCTGGGGATACTCTCGTTGGCGCGGGTAGCGCGGACAGGGGATGAACGCGCGTTGGCCGTGGTGAGGTTTTCTCTCTTTAAATTCTCAGGAGAAATCAAAGGCAATATGCATGCGGCGAAGGGCACCGTCAAAGAGAAGGCGGCCCAGGTCACCAATAATCCCAATCTGACTGCCGACGCCCAAAATGAAAAGCTCGCCGGCATAGTTAAAAAGAAAGTGGGGCAGATTGAAAAGGTATTGGAGAAGTAAGTGAGCGCGGCGCAGTGGCGCTCATTGGTAGCACCGTGCTCTGCGTATCGGGCAGTAGAGTCACACCGCGCTGCCATTTCCGGTTTAACGTTCAGAGGAAAGGAAGATCCACATGTTGATACTGATTATCATCTTGGTGTTGGTTTTAGGGGGCGGTGGAGGGTACTACGGCCATAGCCGCTGGGGTTATGGTGGGGGTGCGGGCATAGGGCTGGGCACCATATTGTTGATCCTCCTCGTAGCCTACATGTTGGGGGCCTTCCATTGAGGCGAAGCCCGCCACCCGANNGGGATCTTCCACTGAGGCGAAGCCCGCCACCCGACGTTCCACAAGGCCCTGTGCTCATCTGTGGCACAAGTTAAGACGGAGCCGCCGTCGTGGAATGGCAGCGGACCCTGGCCGTGCATGACAGCGCCAACCCGCCGGTCCGAGTTCCAATCGGTCGGGCAACTGTGTAGGGCTCTGGGGTTGTTCGTCGAAAATGTTCTTTTTGCCAACACATTAGTTCGCAATCGAGGCAGCGATTCAAGCAGGCCGTTATGAAGATTGACGGTGGTTTTTGAGCCGGGACCGATAGTCGTGAACGGGTGAAGTTCGCAGGCCGGAGAAAAACGGAGCCACCAGCAAATCGCCTCCTACGCTGAGTTCATCGTCAATAACTTTCAGTCTATTTAATGAAGTGATGGCTAGTGCGTCTTGCCTTTGCATCCGGCGTGTGGGCACGCACAAGCGATCTCCGGCGTCTTTTCCGTTGCTTGACACTCGGCGCTGCAGTACTTGCCCGACGTTGTCACGCACAAACAGAGCGGGGTGGGCACACTTCTCGGCTTTCGTAGAGTCCATTTCCTTTGCTCCCAAACTTCGGATCAAGTATCGGATGACCCAAGTCCAAATCCTAGTTCCCAGGAAAAAGTATTTCTGTTCAGAAACGAACACATTGCGAGATTGGTCGCTTAAGTCGCGGCCGGAGATGGCAATCCGTTGGCTTTCCGGCGACAAGTCGTGCCACTTCTCTTGCGGACGGCTGGCGCAGAATTCTGTGGTTTCCCGGATGGCGAGAGCCGTGGGCCTCACCAACTCCGAGAGTGAGCAATCTTGAACAGATGTTTGCGGATTCCAGGTTCATCCTGAGTGTTCACTCAGTTGATCGGAAACGAGGCTGCTCATTCTCTCGTGCCTCGTCTTTTAGTCGCGACGCTCAAGCCCTAGCGGTTTCGAGTTCTGGAAGCGACTATATCCGGTCAAGAAATAACCAAATCAGCCTGCGTGACCTAATTAAGGAGCAACGATAATGAAACCCTTTAGAACTGCAATTCGAAGTCTCCTGATCGCGACTTTATTGCTCGGGAGTTGGACGCTGGTGCTGGGACAGGAACCAGCAGGGCAACCTGCCTCTCCACCGGCTGACAACACCAAAGTAAATGAGCGAGATCGCAGCCCGAACGAAGCCACGGCTGATCAACAGAAGGAGAATCGTTCCGACCGTGATATCACACAGCAGATTCGCCAGGCGATTATGAAGGACAAGTCCCTGTCCACCTATGCCCACAATGTGAAGATCATCACGCAGAACGGCCAGGTCACGCTTAAGGGGCCGGTACGGTCCGAGGACGAAAAGAGGGCTGTCGAGGCCAAGGCCACCGAAGTGGCGGGCGAAAACAAGGTAACCAGCGAATTGGACATCAAACCCAAGAACTAACAGACGAAGCAACAAGGAGAATAAAAAATGAGCAAAAATACAGCAGTATTCGGCATCTACCCGACTCAAGGAAGCGTTGAAAGCAGCGTGGATGCTCTGAAAACGGCGGGCTTCCGGAACACGGACATTTCGGTTCTGTTTCCCGAAAATGTGGGATCGAAGGATTTTGCCGTTAAGAAGGGTACGAAAGCTCCGGAGGGCGCCTCTGCGGGTGCCGGAACCGGCGCAGTGCTGGGCGGAGGATTGGGATGGCTAGTCGGCATCGGCGCCTTGGCCATACCTGGTCTAGGACCTTTTATCGCTGCTGGCCCGATTGTGGCGGCCATCGCAGGGGCCGGAGTGGGAGGTGCGGTCGGCGGGATCACAGGAGCCCTCATTGGAATGGGGATTCCGGAATACGAAGCCAAACGGTACGAAGGCCGCGTCAAAGACGGCGGGATCCTGCTCTCCGTCCACTCCGACAGCTCCGAGTGGACCAAGAAGGCGAAGGAAATCCTGGAGCGGACCGGCGCCCAAGATATCGCTTCGACGGGTGAAGCGAGCTCCGACCAGGGCAAGAGCGACAAGCCAGTAAGGCGCGAAGTTGCGTAGGCTGAATGTAAATTAACGGATCCGAACTTTGGTCGCCGGCGGCAACTGCTACCGGCGATCTTTTTTCCGCGCGGAACTTATTGGAACCCGACGGGTAAAGAGGGGAAGCTGCGGCCCAAACCCACAAAACAGATGGCTAAGTCGAGATGCCCAACTACGGCAGGAAGGATTGGCTTTTAACAGTCCACACCTACGCACACCGTGGACACGATGCCTGCTCGTCAATTGGATCTTCTTGCATGAGGCATCGTCCTTTAAGCAACAAGGCGCGTCATGGAAGACGCTTATTGCGTTTGATCGGAAGGGGCACGGCACCCGCCAAACCCCGCGAGGGAGACTTGAAGGCAGCTATCGGGATGAGTCGGGGGGCGCCTTTTCCAGAGATCCAATCGCGGGACCATTCCGAACCTTACCACTAGGCCCGAAGCGGGAACCGTGACAAGGGCAATCCCAGCTACGTTCAGTAGAATTCCACGAAACAATGCATCCCAGATGGGGGCAAACCGCGGAACGCTCATGCAACTTACCTGCGTCATCCCGATAGACCGCGATCTTCGAAAGCCCTCTGCGAATGACCGCACCCATGCCTGGCTTGATTTCCTCAGGCGTTCCGACTTCACCGGGCGTCATCCATGCGGCATATTGCCCAGCGGCATTTAGATTTTCTTCCGCGAAGGTCAGGGCCGCACGAAGACTCTTTCGCGACGGATCATACAGCCTCGTCCAAGCGTTATCACGACCCAAGATTAAATCTCGCAGCAGCATACCCGCGATTGTGCCGTGGGTAAGCCCTGCTCCCGAATCGCCTGTAGCGATGTACACATTGGGTTCGTCTCCAGGATTTCTGCCGATAAACGCCAACCCATCAACGCTCTCCATGACTTGTCCAGACCACCGGAACTCGGGTTCCTTGACTCCGGGGAAATACTTGCGCCCCCAGGTCGTGAGGCGCGCGAATCGGTTTTCTATGTCCTCATCTTGCCCAGTTTTGTGATCCTCTCCACCGATGATTAGCAGATCGTGCGCCTTGGCGCGGTCGGCCATACGTTGAAGCCTAACGTAATGGAATGGATCTTCCGTATCCCAGTACAACGCCTTGGGGATGGAATCAGCTGGCACGCGCACACCAATCACATATGTTCGATAGGCAGCTTGTTTGGTATGCATCTTGACCCAGTCATTGACAGGCGTATTCGTTGCGACCACGACGGCTTCGGCAGAGATTGTGATCCCGTTCTGAGTTTTTATTTTCGCCGACTTGCCCCCTTTAATCTCTTTCGCCTCGGTTTTCGCGTAGAGGCGGCCACCTGCGCGTTTGAAAGCTCGAGCCAGACCAGCCATATATTTCAAAGGATGAAATTGTGCTTGTCGTGGAAACCGAAGGCATGGACCCAGCTTCAAACTAAATGGCGGACGATCCAAGCGTACTACGTCGAGTTTGGCCCGCTGTGTGGCCTCGAACTCTTCCACCAACTTCTTTCCGCTGTCTTTGTGGGCAAGAAATAGATAGCCATCCAGGCGCTCAAAGTCGCAATCGATTTGTTCACGGCTGATTATGGATTCAATCTCCGAAATAGCCGCAGTGTGACTCTGGGCCGCAAGTTGGGCTCCCTTCTCCCCGTGGAGTTGTACAATCTTCCGATAGCTTGCATCAATTTCGCTCGAAAGATGGGCGGTCGTATAGGCGGTTTCGCCCCGAGAAATGCCATTCTTGTCGACAACGACTACGGACTTGCCCTCGCGCGCTAGCAGGTAGGCCGAAGTCATTCCAGCAATGCCGGCCCCAACGACGCAGACATCAGCGTTAGTATTCTTGTCCAACGTCGATGACCGAATGATAGAAGCGGTTGCGACCCAAACAGAAGGCGTACTTCGCCGGCTCGATAGCCGTTTCCGCGCCGTCTTGTTCTTGGAAGGAAGGCTCGAAGTTTTCTTCGTCATGCTCGGGAATCGACTCCGGGAGAGCGCCCCAATCAGGGCCCAAATCAGAAAATGTCGGGAACCTAGTTACACATTCGCATCTGGCGGCCGGGGCAGCTTNNCGGTCAAACTGCAAAGGCCCGCTCGGGCTACCGTGTGCAGTCACTCCCCTAAGGGACGCGACCGCCAGCGTAGACGTTATCTTAAATAAATGCCCGCCCCGGAAAGTGGTCAAAAGTGCACGCCGTGGCCGCTAGAGATTCATTTCTACTGTTGATCAAGTCCTGAAGATCGCTCCTTAGTCTCAGATGGGACACACGAGCAAGTCCCAAGGCCCGACGGGCCGCAACGGTATCAATGTATTGCCTGAGTCGCGCCCAGTTCAGTGGGAAATCGCATGCAACGTTTGCCCAATGCTCCACGGAGGTGTGAACGGTTGCCTTTGGGTGGTATTGATGCGCCTCAGTAAGCTGGTGGCAATGCTTCAAAGGAAAGTGAGAAAAACACAGGGAGGGATGAATGGCTCAGAGGGTTCTTGTGGTCGACGTGGGTGGGACTCACTTGAAGATTTTGGCGACCGGCCAGCGGACGCCGCGAAAGATCGTTTCGGGACCAAAGATGACAGCCGAGCTGATGTGCAAATGGGTGAGGAAGGCAGCAAGCGACTGGCTCTACGATGTCGCTACGGTCGGGTATCCGGCACCTGTGGTGCACGGCAAGCCCGTGCACGAACCGTACAATCTCGGCAAGGGGTGGGTAGGATTTGACTATGCCAAAGGGCTCGGCTGCCCCGTGAAGGTACTTAATGACGCCGCCATGCAAGCGGTCGGCTCATACGAGGGAGGCCGGATGCTTTTTCTCGGACTCGGCACCGGACTCGGTTCGGCGATGATTGTGGGTGGCATCGTCGAACCGATGGAACTTGCCCATCTCCCTTACAAGAAGGGAAAGACATATGAAGATTACCTCGGATTGAGAGGACTCAAGTGCATGGGAAAAAAGAAATGGCGCCGCTATGTTGCTCGCATCGTGGAAGAACTCCAGGCGGCGTTAGAAGCGGACTACATCGTGCTGGGAGGCGGAAATGCGAAAATAATCAAAACGCTTCCGCCAAAAGCGCGTTTGGGAGCGAATGACAATGCCTTCATCGGCGGCTTCCGCTTTTGGTCAGCGAAGTAAGGACGCGGGAAGCAGCATTTTCGCAGAGTAGGAATAAGAAAAACGACGGAAGATCTCAATCAATTCCACCGGTTCTTTATGACGAACAATTGAAGGTATTCAGTGCGATCACCAGATTCCCAAGTGGAGACGTACGCAGCAGTTCGCCTGTATCTCGATTCCTGGCGCTGGACAGGCGTGCCCTTCTTGATCAGAGCGGAGAAATGCCTGCGCAATAGATGCGACGGAAGTGTTTGCAAGGCTGAACGCATCGCCGGTCGTCGCTTTTCCTACATGTCAGGCAGCTGCGCTTGCCTTCACGAGTTCCATGTAGCCGCCGATTGACTGCGTCAACTGCCCATCCACCTCGTCGGCGATAGCCGTGACATCGGGCAGCAACAAGCTGAAATCCAGAGAGTGCAGATTGCTATGCAACATCCCGAAAACGGTCACCTCCAGTATGCGCGATTCGTCCACGAGCATGGCGGGAGTGTAGCCTTGCAGATACCGCAGCTTGCCATGGGCTACCGCGGCGGTGGAAGAGATGGCATCGCTGTCCTTCATGGCGTCGCTGGACTTGCTCAGGCGAAGGGCCATGTCTTCAACCAGCCTCGGGACATGTACAGCGCGCTGCTCATCGTTGAGCGGAACAACATTTAGTTCACTGCTCTGTTTCGCCCGCGCCAGCCAACCTCCGACGATACCGCCAGCGCACCGCCGTAGTATTACACTCACCCTCTCCGTGCCTAACTGTGTATTAGATCTCATTTCGTCATTATTCAACATCGTCGATTTGAGAGAACGGTCAATTTTGCACCTTTGTCGAAGAACGACGTCGAACTGGCCGGGAACATTCAGAGTATCCACGACCAGTGATCGGCGTGATCACTAACCCAATCAATTCAGCGCCGGGTGAAAGAACAAAAGCGCCCCGGACTAAAAGAGCTACGGGACGCCCAGTCGAACAGCCCTACCCCGAAGTCTGCTCACAACCGGCCTACGTTCTGGCCTGCACTGCGGGAATGGCTCCAACGTACCAAGAGCAAGGAGAACGTGCTGCCTGTTCAATATGTGGCGATTTATAATAGCGATCTTAGGGTCGCGGGTTGCGCCAACCTTCGACATCTGCAGCGAACTGATCGAATTGGATGCTGAATAAGGAGCAGAATGGAAAATTCAAACGTTAACGAAGACTCTGGCATGAAAGTCGATCCAATCGGCGATTCATCGAGCCCGGTACCACAGCCCCCGGTGGATGAAAGATTGCAGAAGGCACTCGATAAAGCTCTGTACGCCGGTGGACGGCCAGCGGCACAAAAGATCAGGAATTTCATGAATGGAACTTGGTTGGGCGA
>PMUM01000159.1 GCA_003166855.1 Acidobacteriaceae bacterium
AGATCTTCTTTGATGCCCGGCCTTTCGACAAGAAATAGAAAACGGCCGGCCAAACCAGAACGGAAAGGAAAGGAAAGAGCGAAGACCAACAAGAAGAACTTCAGAGGTGACGCTCTCCGTGATGAGATGGAATTCAACGAATCCTCATCAGCGAGCCTGCGGCGTGTCCGTTCCGGACATAGCTTTGTCCCGTGCCAGATGCTCGTCAATTGTGCTTCGGAGGCACAAAACGCTGCGCGCGACTTTCATGGGGCGCTCAGGAACTTCGGCAGGTCTTCTGCTGCACGGCCCATAGCACGGGCGAGGCTTAGTTTCGCGACGTTGTGAGCGAACACGCTGTTGATATAGTCGAGCTCCGCGCCCGCCAGCGCTTCCTGCGATTGAACCAGTTCCACGCTGTCGGCCACGCCTGCCTCAACTCGCTGCCGCGTGAGATCAAGAGTCTCCTTGGCGACCCGCGCATTCCTCTGCGCCACTTCCACCTCGCTGGTCGCGGCCTCTAAGTCGAGATAGACTTTTCGAATTTCGCCCTCTACTTGCAGTTTGAGATCTTCGAGTTCGGCGCGCCTTTGCGTTAAGGTGGCGTCGGCTTGCTCGATATCGCCGCCCGTCCGGCCACCCTCCCAGATGGGGAAGCGCAGTGTCCCAGTGACCGAGAACGTACCGTGAGATTGGGACGGATTGGTTCCGATCACGCCATAATCGGCGTTCACCGCAAGCGAGGGCAGTCGTTCCGAGCGCGCGCCAGACCGCGCGAGCTCGGCGGCGCGGACTTGAGCCGCGGCTGCCTTTAGATCCGGACGTTGCTCGAAGGCCTGTCTGAACGCCTCTTCCAGGGTAATCGGCGGCGCAACTGAGAAAGGGACGTCATCGGAGAGGTCGTACTGATCGTTGGGCGGCAAACCTGTCATCCGCGCCAAGTTGATCTTCTGCTTCGCAAGATCGTTCTGCAGTGAAGTTACCCGCTGCTGTTGGGTGAGAGCTTGCACTTGGCTGCGATCGACATCGACCTGAGCCACCACTCCTACAGCTCGTTGCTGTGATGCTTGCTGGTAAAGCGCGTTGGCTGTGTCGAGTTGGGCAAGAGCTGATTGCACTCTGGCTTTGTCGGCAATGACCGAAAGATAAGCGCCCCCAACGGCCAACACCACGAGATCGCGAGAATCTTGAGCTGAAAGTTGGTCTGCATGGAAGCTTTCATTGGCCGATTTGTAGTTTTTCCACGCTGTGAGATCCACGACGGTTTGCGTGAGACGGGCCCGCAAGTCAATGTAGTTGTAGGGCCCTATGATAGTTGGCAGAGTGAATCCTGGAAGCTTGAACTTAAGGCCCGAGGCAGCCAGACTGGTCTGCTGCACGGTTTCGGCCAGATCGCCGGTGAGGTTGGGGAGTAGAGCGCTGCGTGCCACGCGCGTTTGTCCGTGCGCCTGACGCACGGCTTGGGCGAGCCCTACCGCCCCCAGATTGTACTCAAGGCCGCGGCGGATGGCGTCTCGCAAAGACAGCTTTCCGGAAAACGGCATGTTGGAAATACCAGACGTACTTCCCGAGTAAGCCCCTTGAACTTGAACCGTGGGATTGAGTGTGTTGATCGTGCTCGCTACGCCCGGAGTGGATGACTGCGTGGCCGTCACCGAGCCGCTCTGTGAGGTTCGGCCCGACAGCGGCAACTGCGTTGCTTGCGCGCCCTGGGATTGCCCAGGCGGCGTCTGGGCCGACGCATTTCCGCCTACGATGCACATGCTGAGCAGGATCAATGTCGCACTTCTCTTCAGCTGTCTCGGTAGCGTGGCCAGTTTCTTCTTCCTCATGGGCAATGGACCGTGCCTTTCCATTCTCAACTAAGTTGCTTGCGAAAACGCCAGACGCTGAGCGAAACCAAAACGATGGTAAAAATCGACAACGCCAAGAAATTGGGCCACAGCGCGACGATCCCACTTCCTTTGAGCATCCCGCCGCGGACGATGGTCGCGAAATGGTGAATGGGATTAAGGATCGTAAAGGGCTGCATCCATCGCGGCATCGCTTCGACAGGATTCAGAGCTCCCGACAGAGAGGACAATGGCGGATTGATGAAAAAGGCAGTTAGCTGCGCCTGCTGGGCCGACTTACTGAAAGTTGCAATCACCGTGCCCAGACTGATCCCGGACAAAATGCACAACATGCCGCCAAACAAGACGTAGGGCAAGCTGCCATGAAACGGGATGTGAAATACGATTTTGAGCACGGCAAGAGCCAGCAGCATCATCATGCAGAGCAAGGCAAACAGCGGCACGATCTTGGCGATGATGATTTCAGACGTGCTTGCGGGAGACATGAGCAGTTGCTCCATCGTCCCGGTTTCGCGCTCTCTCACCATAGCCGCGGATGCAACCAACGAACTGTTCATAATCAGCAAGAGACCGAAAACACCGGTCGCAATGAACCAGGAATCAATCAGGCCGGGGTTGTAGATGAAAGCCGGCATGAGTTGTACTTGTCCCCGGTGGCTTATCTGGGACGCAGCAACCTGCTTAAGCCTGGGATGAATGCCCATGCTCTGCAGCCCGGCAGTGTAAGTTTGAATGATGCCTTCCGCATAGGCTTGGCTGATGGTGGCAGTATTCGCGTTCGTGGCGTTTAGCAGGAACTGGACCGTGGTTGAATGTCCGCGGTGCAAATCCCGCGCATAGTCGTAGGGGATGACCACTCCGGCGTCTACCTTGGCCTGACTGATTGACTCCCCGAGTTCGTCTACCGAAAAATAGTAGCCTCCAAGGCGAAAGCTTTCGCTCTCGGTCAGGGTCGCGATTAACTCGCGGCTCTCCGGAGTCTTGCTCTCATCGACGACACCGAGGCGAACGTTCGACACCGCCGCGCTCAACGCGAAGCCAAACAGCGTCAGTTGCAAAATGGGAGGAAGAATCAAAGAAATCATGAGACGGCGGTCGCGCCGGATCTGGTTGGACTCTTTGCCCACTAGTGCGCGGAACCGCTGATTGAAGACGTTTTGAAAGGGATTCGTCATTCGCTTACGCTTTGAGCTGCATTCGGCGCATGCTGAACCATCCAACCCC
Source organism: Acidobacteriaceae bacterium (assembly GCA_003166855.1). Classification (GTDB taxonomy): domain Bacteria; phylum Acidobacteriota; class Terriglobia; order Terriglobales; family Acidobacteriaceae; genus Sulfotelmatobacter. The sequence continues at coordinate 3,057 of PMUM01000159.1, forward strand.
GTAGAAAACCGAGCCGATGATGCCGATGATCGTGACCTTCCACCAGTCGGCGAGCCAGCCACCACCTTGGAGTAGCGCATCCCGCACGACTTCGATGTAATACCGGCCCCACATGAAATTCGAGATCCAACGCAATCCCACAGGGATGTTTTCGATGGGAAAAATCAGGCCGGAAAGCAGAAACACCAGGAGAAAGCCGCCGAGGGCCACCACTTGCATCGCGGCGACCTGGCTCGGAATCGTCGCTCCCACCATGGTTCCAAAGGCCGCCACGCAGAACGTGTAGAGAATCGTGGCGACGATGAAGGGGGTTGGATCGCCCGCCAGCCCCAAACCAAAATACGTAAACAGAAGGACAAGCATAACTATGCACTCGGCGAGCGCGACTACCATAAAGGCAAGAATCTTTCCCAGCAGGAATTCGTGGGCGGAGATGCTGGACACGTAAACTTGAAGGATTGTCTTCAGCTCACCCTCTTTTGCCATGGCGAGAGCGGCCAGCAAAGGGGGGAACATCGAAAGTCCCAGCACGAAGATCCCTGGACCGTAAAACTTCTTGGCGGAGAGTCCCGGGTTGTACCAGAGGCGGATGGCGGTTTGGACCAGCGCGAGTCCTTGGTTGCCAGCGATACGTTGATTGTAGGCACGCGTAATCTCGTTCGCGTAACCTGCCGTAAGCTTCGCGGTATTGGCGTCAGAGGCGTCCACCAGCAATTGAACGGGAGAATTTGCTCCGAGTGCCATGTCCCTTCCAAAATGCACGGGTATGATCAGGACTGCCCTGGCCGTGTTTGAACTGAGAGCCTCCTCAGGGTGTCGATCGATCGGCCAGGAGACGACATGGAGAGTAATGGAGGCGCGAATTGCGTCCACAAAATCGCGCGAAGCGGGTGAATCGTCAAAGTCCTGCACGATGACCGGGAGATTGTTTACGGTCAAAGAAAGAGCCACACTCATCAGGAGCAACAAAACCAGCGGAAGCACCAGGGCGAGAGCCAGCGTCCGCCAATCACGACAGATCTGAGTCAGCTCTTTGCGGGCTTGCGCAACTACACGTCGCATCGTATGCGCTCCTTACGGTTCACTCTTCCGCTGAAACTTTTCCCTGCTGGCGCGCTTTTTCGATCACGTTGATGAATACGTCCTCGAGGGAAAAGGGCTCTTCGCGCGCGCTGATTACCTTGATTCCATTGCTTTCAAGCTTCTCTGTCGTGGTTCGTTTGCCTGCCTCAACATCTTCGTCCGTGACCACATGGAGCCGATTGCCGAACAGGGAAACTCGCCAACGCTCTGTGTCGCTCTTCAGCACGTCGGCGGCCTGCTGCGGCTGGTCGACAATGAATTCAAGTAAATGGCCGGTTTGCGCGCTCTTGATGCCGCTCGGAGTTCCTTGCGCCACCAGTTCTCCGCCGGCCATGAATCCCAGGCGATTGCATTGTTCCGATTCTTCGAGGTAATGCGTGGTCACAAGAATCGCCGTACCCGCATCTGCCAGGCGGTTGATCATCACCCAGAAAGCGCGCCGAGCGAGAGGATCAACCCCGGAGGTCGGTTCATCGAGAAAGAGCACGCTCGGTTCGTGCATGATGGCGGCGCCGAAAGCGACACGCTGCTTCCAGCCTCCAGGCAGACTGCCAGTGATCTGGTCTTCCTTCCCTTCGAGTCCCGAGAACGACACCACCCAGCGGATTTTCTCGTCGCGCTCGCTCTCGGGCACGCCGTAGACGCCCGCGAAAAAGCTGAGATTTTCACGGATGGTCATATCGTTGTAGAGGGAGAACTTCTGCGACATGTAACCGATCTGCTGGCGAATGCTTTCCGAGCGGAGGTTGCCTTGTTCGCCGGCAAGCCGCATGCTTCCGCTTGTGGCTTCAAGCAGTCCGCACAACATCCTGATCGTGGTTGTCTTGCCAGCGCCATTTGCGCCCAGAAGGCCGTAGATTTCTCCATACGGAATCTCAAGGGTTACATTCTTTACCGCAGTGAACGCTCCAAATTGTTTCGTCAGATTGTCCGCTCCGACCGCAATTTGGCCGCGCAGGTTCGAGTGGTCGTGGCGCCCGGGAAACGGTGGATCCTTGGACTCTTCGCCGAGACCTCGCAGGCCGGCAACGAACACGTTCTCGAGAGTCGGCTCATCGATGCGAACGTCGCTAACGTGCAGGCCGGCTTTGCTACAGACTTCTTCAACGATTTGGCGCGCTTTGCCCGGGTCATGTGCCAGAACGTCAAGACGATCACCAAAACGCTCCACATCCATAATGTCTTTCTGCGGACCGGATACCTCTGACAGCACGCGTTCGGCTTCGCTCAAGTTGTCGACGCGGACTTCCAGTCGCTTGGCGCCCAGACTCTCTCGTAATTCGGCCGGAGTGCCGATTTGCTGGATCTCGCCTTTGTGAATGAGCGCGATCCGATGGCATCTCTCAGCCTCATCCATGTACGGCGTCGAAATCAGGATAGATAAGCCCTCGGCAGCCAGATGCGCCAGAGCATCCCAAAACTCGCGCCGTGATACTGGGTCCACGCCGGTTGTCGGCTCATCGAGCACGAGCACGCGAGGTTGAGGTACCAAGGCGCAAGCCAGCGATAGCTTCTGCTTCATTCCGCCGCTTAACTGCCCAGCCAGGCGGCTGGAGAAGCGATCCATGTCGAACATCTGCAGATACTGGCGGCCCCGCTTCACGATGTCGTCGGATGCGACGCGGCGCAAATCGCCGACGTAGCGGATGTTTTCGATAACCGTAAGATCGGGGTACAAGCTGAATGCTTGAGTCAGATAACCTGTCTGGGAGCGTGCCTCGCGCGCCGGCTGGCCAAAAACTTCAGCCGATCCGGAGCTCGCTTCCATGACCCCGGCGAGAATCTGGAACGTCGAGGTTTTTCCTGCACCATCGGGGCCGATCAAGCCGAAGATCTCGCCCTTGCCTACCTCAAAACTGATTCCACGAACGGCTTCGAGTTTGCCGTAGCGCTTCCAGAGCTCGCTCATTCGAATGGCACTCGTGTCCGAACCATCGGAGCCAGGTTTGGAAGTTAGCGAAGTGGAGGTCGCGGTCGTCATTTGCGCTTTTCTTCGGGCCACTGATCGCCCGCAACCAGGACCTCGCCGTCAGCCGGCATACCCGGTTTGGCATATCCCAGGGCCCCTTTCAGCTGCAGCTTTAGGCCGACGACTTGTTTCACACGGTCATCGCGGAAATAGGTGTTCTCTGGAGTGAACGTCGCTTGCGGGTCGATGCGCGAAACGTATGCGTCGACCGGTTGCTTGGGATTCGAATCCAGATACACATGCGCAGCTTGGCCGACCTTCACCTTGCCGATTTGTCCCTCGGGAATAAAACCTCGCAGGTACACCTTGCTGAGATCCAGAAGAGTGATGACCGGAGTTCCGGCGGTAATCACTTCTCCTGGCTCTGCCACGCGCGTCACGACCGTCCCGTCAAAGGGCGCCTTCACGGTCAGATCCTGGCGATTTTCCTGAGCCTCAGTGAGCTGCGCCTGTGCCTGACCAACGCTTGCCATCGCGTCGGCAATCGCTGCCTGCTGCTGCGCCAGTTGCATGTTCACTCCGGCTACGCGGCGCTTGGCGCCGGCCACAGCAGCCGCCTGTTGGTCTGCTGTTGACACCGCCTGTTTTCCTTGACGCTCGGATACGGCTCCCGATTGCGCCAGTCGGGTGTATGCCTCCTTGTCGAAGTTGGCAATGTCGTGGGCGGCTTCTTGCTGAGCAACGTTCGCCTCCTCCTGCCGCAACTGTTCATCGAGGACGGCCATCTGGTCTCGTGCGGACCTGGCCTTTGCTTCCGCTTGCTGAAGTTGGGCTTGCGCTTGCTCCACGCGTGCCCTCAATTGCTCGTCGTCGAGCACGGCGATGATGTCTCCAGTGGATACGCTGTCTCCCTCGCGCACTCGGATTTCGAGAATACGGCCACTCGTCTTGGGGGACACAGCCGAGTCGTCACCTTCGATTCGACCACTGAGCGGGACGATGTTTGGCGACATCGGCGGCGTGTAGAAGAACACTCTCCAAACGCCAAATCCGACGGCCGCGAGAATCACAATGACAACCAACGGAACAATGATTCGACGGGCCATCGAGCGGGGCGGCTTCGCATCGGCGGGCCCAGGCTTTGGTTTTGCTGGACCGGGCTGCGCGACCGCAGTGGCAGATTGCGGGTTTGGTTGCGCCGGGTTCGCCGCCGCAGGAGCAGGTTGCGGGTTCGGTTGGGGCGGCTGATCTGCCACAGGATCCGGTTGCGCTTTTGTTTGGGCTGGGTGCGCTGTGGCGGGAACAGATTGTGGGTTCGGTTGCCGTGGCTGCGCATTGGGACCATTGCTCCCCAAGGCCGTGATCGCTGCATCAAAAGTCTTGACTTCCTTCTGTGCTCGTTCCCGTTCTTGCTTCAATTGCTCGACTATTTCAGACACGTTTCCCACTACCGGCGTAGGCGGCGGTTCTGGTTCGAGTTGCGCTCCCGAAGGCGCAGCTTGCGGTTTTGGTTGGGACCCTGGTTTCGGTTGGTCGTGCTTTGGAAGTTCTTGAGGCCCGTCGACCACCAGTTGTTCCGTCATTTGTTACCTCGCTTGCTCGACACAGTAGCTCGCCGATCACCAGAATTTGCATGTCGAAGATATGCCAGCGAAAAGTCCCAGATATGCTCAGCGATCCGGTCTACCTGCTCCGGTGTCATTTCTAACTCCGGCCAAAGTTGCTTCAGTAGAGGACCCGCCAGAACATAAACAAGAATTTGTCCCATGACGCTGTGTGCGCACAGCCGGGTCTTCTCATGCTTGGGAGGAAGATCGATGATGCCCCCGATCAGTTCGAGCAGTCGCTTGTAAATCGGCCGGGACACTTCGTTGACCACTCGAGACAGCGCCGGCGTGGGCTGCACAAGTTCGTGCGCCATGATTCGAAAGTGCCAGTCCGGCAAGTTTGGCTCGGCCACGCTTTGTAGGCGAGCTCTGATGACCGCCCGCAAGATGTCTTCCGGAAGCGCATTCCGATCAAGCGCGCTGTTAATTGCATCCACCCGAGCCGCCCGCACCGATTGCTGCAATACTTCGGTATACAGACCTAATTTGTCGCCGAAGTGATAGTTGACCGCTGCGATATTAGCGCCCGACCGCTTGACGATTTCCCGCACCGTGGTCGCTTGATAGCCGTGCTCGGCGAAGACGTGGCCGGCGGCTTCGATCAGCTTCTCACGTGTTGAGGCGGCGGCCCTGGGCACCGACACCCGATGCGTTTGCCTTCGAATTTGTTTCGACAGGAACATTAAACAACAGTCTTAAACGACAGTCTGAAACATAAGTTTGAATCTTACCGAGGACTATCCTGTCAGATTCGTGATCACGAAAGATGTTCACTGTTGCTCATAATCGTGAGAAACCGCTTGATTCGGCGAGGGCTGCCGGTTGGCTAATCTGCGGATCCAGAGGATTGGAGGGTGACGACTAGTATTCGCAGGCTTTCAAAGCAGAGGCCGTGGAAGATCGGCTTGTGAGAAGTTGACCTGCAGCGGCGGCGACGGGGTCACGCCGAAACATGCCGCCTGGGGTAAAGAATTTGCGCTGGCATTTATTGCAAGAGGTCCTGGACGGAACCTTGTCCACGCAAGCGAGGATTCTGAAGGTGCGCTCCGGCATGACGACAAATTGGACCTGCGGTCCAATACTACCCGCTTTTGAGACCGGTTCCCGCACCAGGAATCTTTTCACGTCGGCTTAACCGCGGTGTAACAAATTTTGGTTAAGGTAGACGTGTCTCGACCGCGTGGCTTTCGCCTGCTAGGCGGCATTGTTTCCTCAGAGCCCAAACATGGAAGCGACTGCAAACCATCTTAGAGCAGTTCGACCGCCTGCATCTGCCGTGTTTGGGCTTTTTGTGGTTCTCTCGGTTGTCGGCTATGCTGCTTACATTCTCTGCTTTTACTTGAGGTGATTTCCTCTGGTGGGGGAGTTTGTGCAGTTGCTTCGTTCGAGGTTCTCCTGTCTGTGACCAGAGCATCGGCAGAAACACATCAATACGCCAAGGGAGAGTTCAGCTAACCCAGCACGCTCGAAGTATTTTTACAACCAGTCGATAGCCCGATAAATCCTAGTCAGTGTTAGTGTGGGGGTCATCATGCCGAGAGAGTCATGAATGTAAGTCCTGATGCAGGAAAGCCGGCCGAAGCATCGAGGCTGGTGAATATATCCAGACTTGTCACGGCCTACTACACGGAGGTGCCTGACCCGTCAGTGGCGGAGCAAAGGGTTGCCTTCGGCACCTCGGGACATCGTGGCTCCGCATTCGCCAAGGCATTCAATGAATGGCATATCCTCGCCATCAGTCAGGCCATTTGCCTGTACCGGCAGTGGAAGAAGATCGAGGGCCCGCTGTTTCTCGGCATGGATACGCATGCCCTTTCCGTGCCGGCTCTGGCCAGCGCGCTTGAGGTACTAGCGGCCCACAGAGTGGAAGTCATGTTGGCGGAGGGCGATGAATACACTCCAACCCCTGCTATTTCTCATGCGATTCTCACCTATAACCGCGGGCGCAACACCGGACTCGCCGACGGCATCGTGATCACGCCNNCGACGCACCGGCACGACTACCTTAATGCGTACATTGCCGATCTCGCCAATGTGCTCGACATGGGCGCCATTCGCGGCGCGACGATCAGCATGGGAGTCGATCCGCTCGGCGGCGCCGGGGTTCACTACTGGGGGCCGATTGCCGAGCGCTATAGGTTGAACCTCACGGTCGTGAACGAGGTGGTCGACCCGACTTTCCGCTTTATGACGGTGGATTGGGACGGGCAGATCCGCATGGACCCATCGTCACAGTATGCGATGCAGAAGTTAATCGGCCTGAAGGATCGCTTCGAGATCGCCTTCGCCTGCGATACCGACCACGACCGGCATGGTATCGTCACCCGAAGCTCGGGATTAATGCCGCCCAATCATTACCTTTCCGTCGCCATCTTCTATCTCTTCCAACACCGGCCGAAGTGGCGTAAGGAGGCGGCGATCGGCAAAACGGTGGTGAGCAGCCAAATGATTGATCGAGTCACCGCGAAGCTTGGCCGAAAGCTCTACGAAGTACCAGTGGGCTTCAAGTGGTTCGTGGATGGTTTGCTCGACGGTTCGCTTGGCTTCGGTGGCGAGGAAAGCGCGGGGGCGTCGTTCGTCCGCCGGGATGGCAGTGTGTGGACGACGGACAAAGATGGGATTGTCCCGGCTTTACTGGCGGCGGAGATCACGGCGCGGATGAATCGTGATCCCGGCGAAATCTACCGCGAACTCACGCAGGAGTTCGGCGAGCCCGTTTACGATCGAGTAGAAGCGCCCGCAACACCAGAACAAAAAGAGATTCTGGAAAAGCTCTCTCCAGAACAGGTTCGGTCCACGGATTTGGCGGGAGAAAAAGTTCAGGTCATCCTCACCAGCGCGCCCGGCAACGGAGCCGCCATCGGCGGATTGAAGGTGGCGGCGGAGAGCGGATGGTTCGCGGCACGTCCATCAGGGACCGAGAGCATCTATAAGATTTATGCGGAGAGCTTCCGGGGGGCGGATCATCTGCGCCAGATCCTGGAAGAAGCGCAAACGATCGTCAGCGATGCACTGGCGGCGCCGCATCCGAAAGAGAAATCATGACCGACCACATCCGCGTCAGCCACCCGATCTACAACCTTCTACCGACCGAAATCGAGGGATTCGATTCGCTGGCGGAACTCGCCTTAAATATGCGTTGGTCGTGGAATCATGCCACCGACGAAGTGTGGCGGCAGCTTGATCCCATACTGTGGGAGATCACGCATAACCCCTGGGTCGTGTTGCAGACGGTCTCGCGTGACCAGATCGAGCGCGTGTTGGCCGATTCTGTTTTCCGCAAGAATGTCGATGACCTGGCGCGGGCCAGGCGGCAGGCGCTCGAGACGCCCGCATGGTTTCAGCAAAAGCATCCGCAAGCTTCCTTGACTTGCATCGCATATTTCAGCATGGAGTTTATGTTGAGCGAAGCTTTGCCGATCTACTCGGGCGGGCTTGGCAATGTGGCCGGTGATCAACTCAAGGCCGCCAGCGATCTGGGTGTGCCCGTTTCCGGCGTGGGGCTGCTCTACCAGCAGGGCTATTTTCGCCAGGTGATCGACAAGAACGGAGAGCAACAGGCCCTTTACCCGTACAACGATCCCGGGCAATTGCCGATCACGCCAGTGCGCCAGTCGAATGGGGAGTGGTTGCGGTTGGAGATCGCGCTGCCTGGATACTCGGTCTGGCTGCGCGCCTGGCAGGTTCAGGTCGGCCGAGTGAAGCTTTACCTGCTGGACAGCAACGATGCGGCGAACTTTCCCGCTCATCGAGGAATCACCAGCGAGCTGTACGGAGGCGGGCCGGAATTACGCCTGAAGCAGGAACTGCTGCTCGGAATCGGCGGATGGCGGTTGCTCCGCGCACTCGGCCTCAATCCGGAAGTCTGTCACTTGAATGAAGGGCATGCCGCCTTCGCCGTATTGGAACGTGCCCGCAACTTCATGGAAGAAACCGGGCAGCCCTTCGAGGTCGCGCTAGCCGCGACGAGAGCGGGCAATCTCTTCACCACGCACACGGCCGTGGCTGCGGGCTTTGACCGTTTCGCCCCGGCTCTCATCGAACCATACCTTGCTCGCTATGCGGAGCAAAAGTTGGGGATAAGATCCGACGATTTGCTCGCCTTAGGCCGCCAGAACCCGAACGACGCGTCGGAGAGTTTCAACATGGCGTATCTCGCGATCCGGGGAAGCGGGGCGGTGAATGGCGTAAGCCGCTTGCATGGCGAGGTGAGCCGGCAACTCTTCGAGCCGCTGTTCCCGCGCTGGCCAGCGGAGGAAGTGCCCGTCGGATACGTGACCAACGGAGTACATATGCCGACTTGGGACTCCGCTTCGGCGGACGATTTGTGGACGGGAGCCTGTGGCAAGGGGCGTTGGTTAGGAACCGCAGAAAACCTGGAACAGGACATTCGGCGAGTCTCGGACTCGGCGCTCTGGACGTTTCGCACTGCGGCCACCGCGTCTCTCGTGGAATACGCTCGCGGACGACTCTCCCGCGAACTGGCTGGCTCCGGCGCGTTGGCTGAGGCGGTTGACGAAGCAAAACATTTATTCGATCCCAACGCGCTAACACTCGGCTTTGCGCGGCGCTTCGCGACCTACAAGCGACCGAACCTGCTGCTGCAGGACCAGCAGCGGCTGCTTCGTTTGCTGACGAATTCCGAGCGACCGGTGCAACTCATCATCGCTGGCAAGGCCCATCCGGAGGACCGGGCGGGGCAGGCGCTGATCCATGAATGGATCAATTTCATCCGCCAGCCCGAGACACGCCCCCATGTGATCTTCCTCAGCGATTACGACATGCTGCTGACCGAGAATCTGGTGCAGGGGGTGGATGTCTGGATCAACACACCACGCCGGCCATGGGAGGCTTGCGGCACAAGCGGCATGAAAGTGCTCGTCAATGGAGGNNGGCTGGTGGGCGGAAGCCTACACGCCTGAAGTGGGGTGGGCGTTGGGAGACGGCCAGGAGCATGACCACGATCCCGCATGGGACGCGGTCGAAGCCGACGCGCTCTACAACCTGCTCGAGCGGGAGGTGATCCCGCAGTTTTATAGCCGGGACCAGAACGGCATTCCCAAAGCATGGGTCCGGAAAATACGCGAAAGCATGGCGCAATTGACGCCGCGCTTCTCCGCCGACCGTACCGTACGCGAATACACCGAGCAGCACTACCTTCGGGCTGCGACCGCCTATTCTGAGCGCGCGGCGAACAAAGGCGCATTGGGCAAGCAAATGGTCGATTGGCGGCACGCAGTCGACGAGAAGTGGCAATCGTTGCGCTTCGGAAACTTGCGGGTCGAAACCAACGCGGACCAACACGTGTTTGAAGTCGACGTCTTTTTGAACGATCTCGACCCAGCTGCGGTGCAAGTTGAGCTTTATGCGGAAGGCAACAACGGCGGCAATCCCGTGCGGCAGGAAATGAAGTGGGCGCGCCTGCTTCCTGGCGCGCCCAAGGGCTGCGTCTACCAGGCAACAGTACCCGCTGCACATCCAGCGGGAGAGTACACGACGCGAGTGACTCCCCACTGCGACGGCGTTGCGACTCCACTGGAAGACGCTCGAATCCTGTGGCAACGATGACAAAAATGCTCCGCGCCCAAACTCGCAACCGACGTTCGCAACTCCCTCCGAATCTTGAGGTGCTCTCTATGATCCGCCCGGCACCTGCTGCAAGAGCTCTTGATCGATCTGCTGCAACGACGCTGGAATCTTTGCATAATGTAGTTGCTCCGCAGGGTCCTGCCCGCCGGTAATGATGTACTGGACGAAGCCCTCAACCGCCTCTGCTTTATTGGCGTCTTTTGCTTGTTTTGGGACAAGCAAGAATGTTAGGCCAGAGATGGGATCAGCAGCTGGGCGCCGATGCCGGAGCATTCACGATCGGCGTGCGCACGTCTTTCGATAGCTCGCCGGAAAAGGCATCGATTAGCAGCACTCGTTCCAGCAGCCGTCGGACTGATGTATTTCCCCGCCGCGTTCTGGATTTGCGCGACTGGAAGATGGTTCTCCTCGGCATAAGTCAGCTCGCGGGTTAGCCGCACGCGCAGGTGGCGCGGGAGTCACGATAGGCGCGTTAAGCGTCGCATTCTGGGGTTCTCTCGCCATGGCGCTGATCGCAGGCGTCGGGTGGTTGTTCGGAACAGTCGCGTGATTGGGGCCTACTAGAGCCGGTTACAGCTCCGACTCTCGACTCATATGCAGGGAGAAATAGAAAATATGACCCACAAAGAAATCAGCGTCCATTAAGCGTCCAATAGAGCGTGGAGTTGAATGTTCTTATAGAATCTTGGAGGTTTGATATGCCATTCGCGCCTCCTAATTTGTTGATTTCGTTGGAAAGCCTGGGTTTGAATCCCACTCTATCCGCCAAGTTATTGATAATAAATGAGTTGCTGTCGTTTTTGGAGACGCGCCGTATCCCACTCTCCGCGTTGGTTTTCTTCTTTGAAATGAGCGACATGCAGTTGGGCGCGCCCCTGGAAAATCCCATTAAGGTGAAAACAACTGATTCCGAATCGGTCTTTCCATCGGCGGGGAGAGATTGCCAGACCCAGTCAACTGATTGGGAGGATGTGTTCCCGAGAGAATGCTATGGATGATGGTCGGCAGCGAGAAGAATGCTCTACGTCTTGCGAACCGATACAACGGTGGCAGTGTAACGGTCGGCTCGCAGCAGGGAGACGCTGTACTCAATCGGGACGCGCTGCACATCGTAGGTCGTTTCCTTGATCGAAAGGAGCGCACTTCCGGGCGATGTCTGCAAGACGCGGGCGTCCTCCTCGCCAGCTGTGACCGCGCCGATGACTTCCTCCGCCCAATGGAGCTTCCGCCGATAGACGTTTTCGAAAACGTGGTACAAGGACTGCTTCGCCAAATCTTGCTTCTCAATTCCGGAAAAAAGGCGAACCGGCAAATGACTAGTGACCACCGCCACCGGTTTCTTGTCCACGAAGCGAAGGCGTTGCAAGCAGTATGTCTTTTCGTCCACAGCGAGTTTGAGTGCCTGCGCAGTCTCGGGATCCGGCTCTTCGATTTCTAGAGCCAGAACTTTCGCCGACGGCACCAAGCCGCGTCGCCGCATCTCTTCACTGAAGCCCCGCAGTTGCTGGAAATCCCACGGAACGCGTCCAGACCCAATGATCGGACGCTTGCCTTTGGCCATGATTAACAGGCCTTCGGACCTAAGCTTCTGGAAGGCCTGACGGACGGGCATCTTGCTGATGCCTAACGTCCGGGCCACTTCGCCCTCCGAGCAGAAAACTTCTCCCTCTCGGAGCTCGCCGCCCTTGATTAGATTGCGTACCCGGTCGACGATTTGCTCGTAATACGGCACAAAACTGGCGTTGTCAAGTACGAGCCCCAGGGATTCAGCCCGAGGTGCCACGCTATCTGCGTTGGGAACTGGCGAATGCTTTGCTGACATAGGTACATAATATACAACGTTTCTATGTATTTGGCGACGTACTTTGTCGGATAAACTCGCGGGGGTTTTCGCCTCGCTATAAGTAAAACAAAATAAAGCACAATGTGCAGTTCTTAGTGTCGTCTATCGGCTGTATCTGAGGCTCGTCCACAAAATAAAGATTGACAACATATATACATATGATGTTTTCGTGTTGGCATGCTCCAATTGAAAGACCTTGGTCTGCATATCGGGATGGGCCGAATTGGTGAGCCGGTCCTCCATCACAGACGAAAAGGCCGCAACGGAGTAAGACTTTCGAGGAGCCCGAGATGGATGATGATCGCGGCGTTCATCGTGCTGGCATGCCTTCCGGGTCTGTCGCAGGATTGCTCACGCCCCTTGCTCCGTGGGTCGTTTCTTCAGCCCGCACTGGGCGACGCATGGACGTTAGGGCAGTGGAGGAACGAGTTCCACTACATGAGCGAAGCTGGACTCGATCAGATGGTCCTGCAGTGGACGGCCGACAGCAAGGAAAAGACCACGATCTATCCCTCGGGACTCGCTGGCTATACCCAGAGCACACAACATGACGTGGTCAAGCAGGCTCTGGAGACCGCGGAGGTCAGCGGCGGGCAGGTCTATTTGGGCCTGCAGATCAATGACGATTGGTGGACGAACTACATCTTCGACCGGCCCTGGCTCGATAACGAAGCAAAGATCGCCAATGCCTTGGCTGACGATCTCTGGAAGCGTTATGGACGTCATGAGTCTTTGACGGGATGGTATCTGGGTTTCGAGGTGGATAACGTCGCGAGCACTCGGGCGGACTGGGACAACCTAGTGGCCTTCTACCAGACCGTTGGCCATCACCTTCACGAGCTTACCCCGGGCAAGCCCATCCTCATTGCGCCTTTCTTCAACACACAGGCAGACCTGTCATCGTCGCAGTGGGAAACCATGTGGGAATACGTTCTGAAACACAGCCCCATCGACGTGCTGGCGCTGCAGGACGGGATCGGTGCGGGGCACGCAACGAAGGCGCAACTGCCCGAGTGGTTCAGCGCTGTACAAACTGCGATTCAAAATTCGCGCCCTCAAATGCATTTCTGGGCCGACACGGAAACCTTCATTGCGGGCTATGAGCCGATGCCGATCCGCTCGATCGTAAATGACATGCGCGCCGAGCAGCCTTACGTCAGCAGCTACCTGAGCTTCAGCTTCAACCACTACATAAGTCCGCAGCAAGTGAATCCTCTCTACTACAAGACGTATCTGGCGTATCTCGCGACGGGGAAAGTTGAGCAAGTGCGTCCTACGACACCGACGGACTTAAGGAGCGTCGCCCTCGATTCCCATACAGTCCGGCTTGCCTGGGCCGCATCGACCGACAACGTGGGTGTCGTTGGCTACAACGTGCTGCGCGATGGACGGTACGCGGCCAGCCAGCGCGACGGCACGACTACCTTTGCCGATGAACAACTGATGGCCGGCACAACCTACTCGTACCAGGTCAAAGCATTCGATGCCGCGGGAAATCAGTCGGGGTTGAGCAACACAACAACCGTCACGACTCCTCCACCTCATCTGTATCCGACCAACATTGCTCTGGGTCGACCGTACACGTCGACCATGCCCGCAAGCTCCAGCTATCCGGACACCGACGGCGTCGAGTTGACGGACGGCGTGATCGGGTCAATCGATTTCAGTGATCCCGCGTGGCAAGGCAGGGCCACGATGAAGACTTACTCGTTCACGATCGATCTTGGCTCCGAGCAGGTGATTAAGGAAATCCGCAGCGATTGGCTGCAGGACGAGGGATCGGGGATTCTTTTGCCGCAGGGGGTCATTGCTGCGGTTTCCAGCGACAACGTGAACTTCACAGCTGTAGGGGCGGCGAAGAAACCCTTGCTGGGCGATGACACCCTTTCGTTCTGGTACACCCTGACGGACTTGAGCAATGTCAACAGTCGCTACGTACGGATTCAAGTAAGTCCCGGACCGAATGCGGAGTGGACATTTCTAGACGAAATCGAAGTGCGTCAGTAGAACTGCAAGCACAAGAAGCAGGAGGCCCGCACGGTGCAGAAAATAAAAGTACTGCGTTGGATGGGAGTTGGGACGATCGCATATGGTTTCCTGCTACTTCTGGCACCGACTGTGTCGGGTCAGCAGGGAAGTTCGAAGGCAACTACGGCAGCGGCGGTTCAGAAGTTGCCTCCGGTTCATCTTGATGGGCAGTACTTCACGCGGGAAGGAAAGCGGTTCCTGCCCGTGGGAGCGCACTGGGTTCCCGCAAAGGCAGCGATGCAGTGGCCGGTGCAATGGGATCCGAAGGACATTGAAGCCGATTTCGCGAAGATGCATGAACTCGGCTACAGCATCGTGCGGTTCGACATGATGTGGGCGTGGTTTGAGCCGCGCCCCGGCGACTACAACCCGGTCGCATTTCAGCGACTCGACTACTTTGTTTCGCTGGCGCACAAATATCAGATCTACCTTCACCCTTCCTTATTTATAGGCGGAGAAGTCGGGGAAGCCTATTGGGACGTGCCTTGGCGGCACGGCCGCAATCCGCATTCAGATCCTGAAATGCTGAGGCTCGAAACGAATCTCGCCGCTGAGTTTGGCCGCCGCTACGCAAACGAGAGCGCAATCATCGCCTGGGATCTCACCGACGAGCCTCCGTTTTGGATCGTGCAGGCGCAGACCACCGATGCCATGGCGATCAACTGGACTCGCTTGATTGCCGGCGCGATTCGCCGCGAAGACAAACTCCATCCAATTGTTGTCGGAACCAGCGGAGAAGAAACCGGCCATGGTCCGTTCCGGCCGGACAATATTGCGAAAGAAGTCGATTTTTTCAGCGTGCATCCCTTCACGATTTACAGTTCCGATCTTTTTCCCGATCCCATGTTGTCTGAGCGCGGAACCTATGGCGCCGCGTTCGAAATCACGTTGTCCAGTGGGGCTGGTCATCCCGCCATGATCCACGAGATGGGCGGTTCGACCGCGCAGTACTCGCCTGAACGAGTGGCTCTCTACGATCGCCTGCAAATGTATTCGGGGCTAGCCGCTGGATCGATCGGCGTCGATCTTTGGTGCTACACGGATGCATCACCGGAGCAGTATCACAAAGCGCCCTATTTGCGAACTCCGCAAGAGACGCGTTGGGGCATGACAACCTGGGACCGTCAGGACAAGCCTCTGGCTACTGAGTTCACGAAGTTCTCAAAGATCGTCGGT
>PMUM01000417.1 GCA_003166855.1 Acidobacteriaceae bacterium
GCACTGGTGGGCGGCATCATCTACGGATTCTCCTTCGTTCACCCGTTTCACCTCGCAGCGAGACAGCTCTCCAAGCTTCTTCTGCAGGCATCCGTGGTAGGCCTTGGGTTCGGCATGGATCTGCAGCAAGTTCTTCACGCCGGCCGCTCCGGGTTTGTCTACACCGCCTGCAGCATCAGCTTCGCCATGCTGTTGGGCTGGGGGCTGGGAAGACTGCTGGCCGTAAAGCAACGAACCTCGTTTCTCATCACGGCGGGCACGGCGATCTGCGGCGGCAGCGCCATTGCCGCGATCGCCCCCATCACCAATGCCAGCGAAGAGGAGATTGCCGTCTCTCTCGGGACCGTATTCCTGCTCAACTCGGTCGCCTTGCTCGCGTTCCCTGCGATTGGAACGGCGCTGCATCTGACCCAAACGCAGTTCGGTCTCTGGGCGGCGCTCGCCATTCACGACACAAGTTCCGTCGTTGGCGCGACAGCGAAGTTTGGCGCCGTGGCGCTTACCGTCGGCACTACCGTCAAGCTCGCACGCGCTCTATGGATTGTGCCTCTGTCGATCGGAACCGCTATGGCCACGAGGAGCAAGGCGCGTATTCAGTGGCCCTGGTTCATCCTGCTTTTCTGTCTGGCCGCGCTGCTGAACACTCTGCTGCCGTCGTTCAATCCAGCATTTGGTGTTCTCAATCATCTGGGAAAGATCGGCCTCACGGTCACTCTGTTCCTGATCGGTACAGGGCTGAACAAAGAAGCGCTCAAGCGCGTGGGCGCCCGTCCACTTCTCCAGGGACTCGCTCTCTGGATCATCGTCGGGACAGGCACGCTAGCCCTGATCCTGTTCCATTGGATCGGAGTATAAGAAGGTTCCTGAACGTCCGCGCTCAAAATGGATCCACCCCAAGCGCTGTCCGCGAGCCGCTCCGCATCCGCAGAGGCGCAAGACTAATGTGCTGCGGCAGGGCCGCAAAACAATTTAGCCCAGCGCTTCAGCGCTGGGTGGCGTCAAGCGCTCGATCGAGTCCCGTAGGGACGGCACAAACGCTTCGAACCCATCGCCACCATACTCGAGCCTCAAAATAAAAAACCGGGAGGCAATTTGCCTCCCGGCTCAACTGTTCTTTCGCCTGCCTAGAAGGCCCAGCGCAGCGAAAACTGGATCAGTCTTGGGTTCCCGTTGGTCTGCACGATCTTCCCAAACGGGCTGTTCGTCGGACTCGCCAGATACGCCTCGATATCCGTCACCGTCGGATCTCCAAAATTGGTGTGGTTCCACAGGTTGAAGAAGTCGGCCGCGAAGCGCACTTCCTGCCGCTCCCCGATCTTGAAATGTTTCAGGAACGACACATCCCAGTTCTGCTGGAACGGCCCGTGATAAATATTGCGCCCCAGATCTCCAAACCCGATCACGCAAGTGTTGCCCGATGGGTCCGGCCCAGTCGGAACTGCGCATTGACCAGGGGCCGTGTTGGGATAGTAGTAGTAGGGAACGGCGCTGAACGCTGCTGGGTTCAAATAGCCATTGACCACCCGCGAGTGAATATTTCCCCTCGACAGTCCGCTTGCAATGCTCGCACCGGGAGCCAGACTTGCACCCAATAACGGAGTGCTCCCCTGTCCGAGGAATGCTGTGCCCGAGCTCGAATCGTAAATCGAGAACGGCAAGCCGTTCTGGAAGATCGTCACACCACTCACCTGCCAGCCGCCAAACGCAGCTTTCTTCACGCCGGTGGCATGCGCGAAAAACGGAAGGTTATATGCGTAGCTAACGGCAAGCCGGTGCGGACGGTTGAAGTCCGAAATCCCGCGCGACGCATTGATATTGCTCTGATCGTTGTAAGCGGTGTTAAACGCCGTGTTTCCCGTCGAGGTGGCGTCGATGTTCTTCGAGAAGGTATACGCCGCCTGAAAATAATTCGCGCCCCATCGCCGCGACACGGTCGCCTGCAGCGCGTTGTAGATCGAATACGCGTCGTTGGCGAAAATCTGGTAACCGCTGTAGCCGTTCAATCCCGGCGTCGGTGTACGTGCGATCGCGTTCGAGAACGTGTTGTTGGAAATTGTATAGCTGTTGTTGCTGGTGTCGGTAATCGTGATCGGGTTCTTGGTCGCATCGACCGACTGGATCGCGTCACGGGTTTCGCGCAAGTGGATTCCACGCGTGCCCACATATCCCGCTTCCAGCACCCAGTGCCGCCCCAGTTCGCGCTGCAGCGTTAGGTTCCACTGCTGCGTGTTGGGGACAACAAAATGCCGCGGCACTTCCAGCACAAACAGATTCTGCGTTGAATTTATGCCCGGTCCGCCAGTGCACGCGTAGGTGCCGTCTGGAATCGCGGGATTGCCGCTTGGGGCGAAGCTCGTGAGCCGCGCCAGACAGGGCAACCACGCCCCAGAAAGTTGTCCAGCCTGGGGCACGGCGTTCGGGTTCGTCGCAGGTGTACCCGTGAAAAAGTCTGACATCGTGAACCCCGGCGTCTGTCCAAAAAATACGATCGGGACGAACGGCGCCTGGAAGCTCAACTGGTCCACCGCACCCACGTCCTCCCGCACGTAGTAGATGCCATAGCCGCCGCGCACCGTGGTCGTGTGATGCCCCATCAAGTCCCATGCGAATCCGACGCGCGGTCCCCATCCCGTCGAAACACTGTTCTTGAACGTCGATCCCGCCGCGTTCCCCGTCAGTCCTGTAACACCAAGCTTGTTGACGCAACTCGGATAAATAAACGGGTACGTCCCCGACTTGGTCAGGTCCGACTCCATGTTGCCGATATGGCAATCCCCGTCCGTCCATGCTCCTAGGAATTCCGTCCGCAGGCCCAGGTTCAGCGTCAGATTCGAAGTGGCCTTCCAATCGTCCTGCGCGAACACCGCGGAATTGCTCTGCCGATACTGGTGGTTGTAAACTCCGCCACCGCCGAAGCTGAACTCCGGCGTTCCGCCCACAAAATTTCCGAAATCGGTCGCGCTGCCCGTATTCGTGAAAAACAGCTGCCCGTTAAACACCTGCGGAAACTGCTTGTTGAGACTCACTCGTACGTACTGCCCGCCAAACGTAAAAGTGTGCGCCCCCTTTACCCAACTCAGGTTCTCCACGAAGTTGTAATTGTTCTGGACCTGAGACTGGTTCGCCTGCGGTGTCGGTCCGAACTGAAATCCTGAGGTCAGGAACGTAAACTTGTAGATACTGCTGGTCAAATTATCGGTTGGCCGGTCGATTCCGGCGTCGGCCACCGTCACAGGATTTACGTTGATCGCGCTGTTGTTGATGTGAACCAATCCAAAGCGGAAGTCATTCACCAGCCGCGGAGAAAACACGTGCGTCTCCGAAACCACGAACAGCCGGTCATGAATCGGAAGCTGGTACGGGAAGTTCAAGTCCGTCCCACTGGCCGCCGCTCCCAGCGAGGCCTGCAGCCCTCCCGCACCGAACGGAATGTCCTGCTCCGAGTCCGAGAAGAAAAAGCGCGCTGCCACCGAATCCCTGGAATTACGGAATTCGTGATCCCAGTTCGCCGTGAATTGATCGTCCGTAAACTTGCCCGGCTTGCTCACGGTGAATTGCACCAGCGAACCGGCCGCGGTCCCGGCAGGAACATTGTTGAGTACCGGGTACAGATACCCGTTTGCCGGTGCGCCAAACTGATTGCTTTGAAACCCGAGCAGCGACACCGCCACTGGATCGGCGCTGGCCACTCCAAAATCCGTCGCCAGTTGCGCCGCCCCGCCTGGCCCACGATCGGCTGCGGGCACATACGGAATAAACGTGCTGATCAGCGTTCCCGGCGAATCTCCGCTGCGCTGCCGCGTCCCTTGGTAGTTCACGAAAAAGAATCCCAACTTCCCCCCGCCGCCTACCGGACCTCCCAGGCTGCCTCCGAAAATGTTTTGCTGGATCACCGGCCGCGGCGACCCGCTCCCTTTCAGAAAATATTCGTTCGCATCCAGAGCCGTGTTGCGGAAAAACTCGTACGCGTCCCCGTGAATCTGGTTCGTCCCGGATTTTAAGATGGCATTGATGTTCCCGCCGCCGTTGCGTCCCTGGCTGGCGTCGTAGAGCGATGTCTGCACCTTGAATTCCTGGATGACATCCGGATTGGGCAGCGGCGTGTTCGTCAGCTCCGCCACGTTGTAGTCAGTGGCACTCACGCCTTCGATCAGGTAATTGTTGTTGTCTTCGCGCTGTCCGTTCACCTGTATGCGCACGTTGCCGCGTCCCAGTTGCGCTGCTGCGTTCAAATCGCTCTGCGCCCCCGTCGACAGCGTCAGCAACTGCTGGAAGTTCTGCGTGGCCAGCGGTAGCGCGCGGATGGTGTTGGTGTCAATCGCCTGCCCCGTGGTCGCGTCGCTCGTATCCACGGCCTGCACTTCCGCTTCAACCTCGATCTTCTGCTGCACCGACTTCGTCGACAGCTTGGCAATCATGCGCGTGGTCTCAGTTACACGCACTACAATGCTCGGGAAGCTTGCCTGCGCGAATCCCGCGCTCTGGATGCTCACCGTATAGGTGCCAACCGGCAGCAGGGGCGCTGTGAATGTGCCCTCCGCCCCGGTCGTAACCGCGCGCTCCAGAACATTCGTGTCCTGATTCGTGATGCGCACCTCAGCGTTAGCGATTACGGCGCCGCTCGGATCCTGTACGGTCCCCGTGATGGCCCCCGTGGCCCCGACCTGCCCGAACGCTTGAGCCGCAAAGACGAAAGCGATCAGACTGAGAATAACTACCCTGATTGAATAACTTGCCATGCTCTTCTCCCTATTCCTGGACAGAAACCTCAACCTGCAGTTAGCGCGGATTTAAGAACTCAGCACATCGACAACAACCAACAACCCATAGCCTGGCGCGGATCAGCGACGGCCGCTTCCGATCGCGAAGTCCAAGTAAGAATGGTTTATCCTCTGCCATAGCTATCGAAATACAACTCTGCTTGAGTGTGCTTGCGTGGAGTGAAAAGAGATTACCGAATCAGAGCAGTCGTTGGCAAGAAAAGATGTTGTACCGAAGTAACAATTTAGCTTCCAGACGGAGCCATCCCGTCCGCGCTATCCCTCGCCGAATTCCCGGTAGCGTTCCAGCACGTCGCGCTGCGAGATCACGCCTTCCAACTGCCGGAAGTCCGCGCGGCTTACCACCGGCACCAGCGGCCACCGGTCCACATACCGCAGCGCCGTCTCCAAAGGATGGTCGGGATGCACATCCGGAATACGGCGGATGGGCAACAGCGAACTCAAAATGGCCGCGCCTTTGCCCTCGTCCGCCATCGTGCGAAGTTCCTGCTTCGTGATGCTGTTCCAGCCCACGGGACTTAATCGAACCAGCAGATCGTCCGCAGGGGAAAGCTCTGCCTTCTGCAGCGCTTGATCGACTGTTTCCTGCGCCTCCAGCACCGGACCTTCCATGGGACGCATCGCGTCTTCCACCCGCAGGATTCCTTCTTCCCTCTGTTCCTCCATCGACGGCAGCTCCAACCCGTCCTGCCGCGTCAGCAGATCGAAAATCGCAATGGGTTGCAGTCCGCGCGAAATCACATACGCAAATGTGTTCGCCACAATCACCGGCACGATGATCGAATAATTCCCGCTTACCTCCAGCACCATGAACACAGACGTCATCGGCGCCCGCAGAAATCCGGCAAACAAAACTCCCATACCGACCAGCGCGTATGTCCCCGGCGACCCGCTCAGATGCGGCAGAACCACATGCTCCGCGCCGCCCACTGCCGCCCCCAGCATCGCCCCAATAAACAAGGTCGGCGCAAACATGCCTCCCGGGGTTCCGCTCACGAACGAAAGCAGAGTTGCGACAATCTTCAGCCCCGCCAGAATCGCCAGGAACTGCCACGTAAACCGCCCGTGCATGGCCTCGTCAATCGCTTCGTACCCGGCTCCCATGATCTGCGGCGCGCCCAGAACCGCCATGATGCCAATGAGCAATCCCGCCAGCGCCGGCTGAAAATACTGCGTCCATCGCGGCAGTGCCTTGCACCACGGCCGCAACGTCGCAATGCCCGTCGAGAACAGGACCGAAGCCAACCCACCCACGATTCCTAGGACGGAATACGCGATCAGTTCCGAAGGCCGTTCCAACTGCACCGGCGGAATCCTGAACAGTGACTCCGAGCCCAGAAACCACCGCATCACCACCACGCTCGACACCGCCGACAACACCACCGACCCAAGAATGCCGGCCGTCCACCGCCCAATCACTTCTTCAATCACGAACAGCACCGCGGAGATCGGCGCGTTAAACGCCGCCGCCAGCCCAGCCGCCGCGCCCACCGGCGCAATCAGACGCATGCGATCTCGCGACAACCGCATCTGCCGCCCCAGCACCGAAGCCAGGCATGCGCCAATTTGCAGCGACGGATCCTCGGGCCCCAGCGAGTGTCCCGATCCAATCGCCAGCGCCGCCGTAATGAACTTGCCGATCGCCGTTCGAATCGGAATGTGTCCGTTGTAGATGTACAGCGCCGCCTTGGTCTGATTGACTCCGCTCCCGCGCGTCTGCGGGAAGAAATGAATCACCAGCGCCGCGATGACAAGGCCCGCCAGCGTCGGCGCCAGCAGAAGCCGCGACGGCGACAGCACCACTCCTGACCCCAACAGATAAAGCCGGCACCAGCCGATCGCAAACCGGAAGCACACAACCGCCAGCCCCGAAAAAACTCCGATGAACACCGACAAGACCAGGAAGAACCGGTCTTCCCGGAACACAGATCGCAACAAAGCCTTCGGGGAGTGCCCGTTGATGGGCCTTGACGCCACGGGTTGGCCGCTCTCTACTACCGCTCCGGATTGTGGGCTCGACTGGAAGTCCAAAATCAGTTCCCCTCGTGCAGTTTTGCGATCAGCAGCAGCGCCATGTCGGTTCCGCCGGGGGTTCCGCAGGTCACACTGGTCTGGCGTTCGATGTCGAACACCAGGTCCATCGCCGCCTCGACCAAGTCCGGATTCCGCCGCAGTTCTCCCTCGGAAATCTGCGGTTTCATCTTTGCCCAGTTTCCTGTCAGACTGGATTGCGACGCGGTTGGCAGCGCCATGCCTCTCGCAGCGCTGCATGTCTTCAGCCGCTCTCCCGCTGTCGTGAATGCTCCGATCACGATTTTGGCTCGCTGGGCCACCGACAACTGCCGCCGGAACGGATCCATACCCAGCACCATCTCTGTCATCTTCAGCCGGTCAGCACTGCGCGTGTCGCTGGGGTTCGCGGCGACTGCTCCCTCCAAATATCGCTGGGCTAGTGGATAACGCCCCAGTTGGAACGCAGCGAATCCCGCTCCCGCGAGCGACGCCCGGTTATCCCGCTCCAACTTCAAACTCTGCCGGTACGCGGTGAGCGCATGTTCGTAGTCCTGAGCGCGCAGAAAAAGATCGCCGACCCGCTCCTGCTGCGACGGGTCGTCCCCAAGATTCTCTTGCAATGCGATCAACTCCGACTGTGCCTGTGCTCTGGCGCCCGTGTTCAACAGAAACTCGATCAACTCCAACCTCGCATCGCGCCGCTTTCCTTCCTGATCGCTCGGCCACGCGGCATAGATTGCATTGTGGTAGTAGCGGAGAGACTGTTCTGTTTGTCCTTTTTGTACGGCGATGCGCGCCAGTTCGAGATTGACCAATCCATCTTCGGGCTGGCGCTCCCACAGATTCGTCAGGTAGGCCGCTGCTTCACCGGTCCGCTTGAGTCCGATCAAAGCCTCGGCCAGATTGAGTTGGTAGGTGTAGTTGTCGCGCGAGTAGAGGAGGGCCGATCCGAAGTCCGTAACCGCGCTGTCATATTTCCGCGCGCTGAGGTCAGCTGCGCCCCTCGTAAACCATCGGTCTCCGAGCGCATCCCGTTGCGCATGATACGCCCGCGATAATCCCGTTACTGCCAGAAAAAAGATCACCACCAGCACTGCCAGCAGCGCGAGCATCACCGGCTGTTGCCTCAGATACAGCCGGAGTTCCTCCAAATTCCCCGCAGCCATCTTCTCTCCCCGCGATTCAAAGTCTTGATTCAAGGATCTATGTCATCCCGACCGGAGCTTGTCCTTCCCAAAGGGAAAGGCAAGCGGAGTGGAGGGATCTGCTGTTTCTGTGCAGGGTCTCCATTTCATCCCCGCATCTCACTTAGCAACTGTAAGCCACCCCGGCTCGCGGACATGCTCGTCATGAAACCGCAGCAATCGCGCGGCAAGAATCGTCGCACGCCCAAGGTATCCTACAACCTTGCGCTCGTCCGCGCGATCCACCACCGGCAACCGCCCAATATCGAAGCGTAATAGCTTCGCCGCCGCCTCCGACACCAACTCATCCGGATACGTGACCACAAGATGTGTGCTGCCCGCTTCCTGCACCGTGGCTGCGCCGGACGAATCTTTATCCAGCGCGCGCAGCACGTCGCCCCGCGTGATGATCCCCGCGAGCCGGCTCGCATCGTCCAGAATCAGCAGCGCCTCATGCCGGGCCACCGCCGGGTCATGTCGCACGATCCTCTCCGCCAGCTCTCCCACCTTAGTGTCGGCCCGGATGACGGGAGCTTCCTTCTCCATCGTCTCCCCCACCGTGGCCTGCGTCAGAGCGTCCGCTTCGTAATCCTGATGCACCCGCAGCCCGCGCCGCGCCAGTTTCTCAGTCATGATGGAGCTGTTCGGCATGAAGAGCATCGCGATTCCGTCCGCGATCACGGCAACCAGCATCAGCGGCAACACGGAGTTGTAATCTCGCGTAATCTCGAATGCGAAAATGATGAACGAGAACGCAGCCCGCGCCGCCGCTCCAAACACCGCGCCCATCGCCACCAATGCAAACGCGCCCGGTGACAGATGTGCCGAAGGGAAGGCTTGATTCGCAATCATCGCGAACAGCCCGCCCATCGCCGCGCTCCACATGAACGTCGGAGCCAGCAACCCGCCCGACGTCCCCGACCCCAACGAAATCACCAGTGCCGCAAACTTCGCGATCATCACCACCAGTAGAATCTTCCAGACCAGATGCCCGTTGAGAATATCCCCAATCGTGTCATATCCCACGCCAAACACGCGCGGCACAAAATACCCGATCACGCCCAGCGCCAGCGCCCCAACCGCCGGCCACCACAATTCATCGAACGGAAGGTTCTCGAATAAATCCTCCACCCAATACAACGTCTTGCTCAATCCCACCGCGGCCAGTCCGCAGATCGGCCCCAACACCAGGTAAAACGGCAGCGCGTGCGGAATCCCGAAGTCCATCGCCCCCACCTGGAACATCGGTCCCGCACCCAAAAGCTGCATGTGCACTGCTGTAGCCAGCGTGCTCGCAATGACCAGCGGAATAAACGAGCGCGACTTGAACTCAAACAGCAGCAACTCAATCGCGAGAATCACCCCCGCAATTGGAGTGTTAAACGTCGCCGACATTCCCGCCGCCGCGCCGGCGGCCAGCACGTCACCCGCGGCCAGGCCGGCACCGTCCAGCGAAACGTCACGGCCGCGATCACGCTGCTGGACTGGCTCACCGCCAGCGGCCTCGACCTGGCCACCGCACGGCAAGGCGACCTTGACACCTGGCTGACCAGCGATCACGCCACCCATCGCGGCGAGGCCGGGAACTTCGTCCGCTGGGCCAGGCGCCAGAAACTGACTAGCCTCGACTTCGCCGCCACCAGATGGGCCGGGCCCAGCGGCGTTATCGACACCGAAGCCCGATGGCACCACGCCCGCCGCCTGCTCCACGACGACACCCTCAAACCCGAAGACCGCGTCGCCGGACTGCTCCTTCTCCTTTACGCCCAAGGGCCCGCCGCGATCAGCCGCCTCACCCTCGACCAAGTTCACGCCGGCGCGCAGCACGTGCGGCTCCGGCTCGGCCGCGAGCCCATCGTGCTGCCCCAGCCCCTCGACGCACTCGTCCTCCAGCTCGCCGCCACCCGCCGAGGACACGCCGCGCTGGGCGACCAGGGAACCTCCCGCTGGCTATTCCCCGGCGGCCAGCCCGGCCAGCCAATCAGCGCCTACCGCCTGGCCGAGCGACTGCGCCAGCTCGGGCTCCGCCCAGGCCCGGCACGCTCAACCGCGCTATTCGGCCTCGCCACCGAACTCCCCGCAGCCCTCCTGGCCCGACTGCTCGGCATCCACATCAGCGTCGCCGTCGCCTGGCAGCGAGCCAGCAGCGGAGACTGGACCAGCTACGCCGCCGACTACAGCCGCCGCCCACCCACGGCCAGCAACGACACACAGGATCCATGACAGGCATTCAGACACTTGGAATATCTGACTGCACCAGAGCACGCCGACCAGACGATCAAACAGCGAGCCCTCGACCGGACCACGCCACCCGGCATACGCCCGGGCCGCTACCGCCCACCCGACCACCTGCTCGCCTTCCTTGAGCAGCTGACCTGACAGCACCCGCCCGGATTATGCCGAGAACTCCCGGCTAGCCACCACCCGCCAGCTGCACCGGCCCCGCCCGCTCGGCATAATCCGGGCCTCGGCATAACGGCACAAGCTGGTCCGCATCCGCACCAGCTGCAAGGACCAGGTCCATGCCATCTTGGCCAAGCTCGGCATCCCGGTCACCCGCACCGACATCTTCGGCGTCTGGGGCAGCACCTGGCTGGACGGCCTGGAGCTGCCGCAGCCGTACGCGGGGAAGATGGCCTCGCTGCGCAAGGTCTGCGCGGTGCTCGCCGGCGAGATCGCCCTGCTGGAAACCGCCATCGCCGGGCTGCTCGAGCACCACCGGGGCTACCAGGCGGTCCGCGCCCTGCCCGGGATCGGCCCGGTGCTGGGCGCGGTGATCATCGCCGAGATCGGCGATGTCACCCGGTTTCCGCGCCCGGCCGAGCTGTGCTCCTGGGCCGGGCTGACCCCCAGCCACCGCGAATCGGACACCACCGTGTACCGCGGCCACATCACCAAGCAGGGCTCACG
>PMUM01000460.1 GCA_003166855.1 Acidobacteriaceae bacterium
CGGCGGATGAAGTTCATGGCCGCGGCATCCACGAGCAACGATTCCGTTTCGATGGCGGGGAATTCGGCGGCAATCTCGTTGAAGGCGCGGTCCCAGAGGGTCATGCTGTAGCCCTGCGCGTTGGACTTGGTGACCGAGGTGACGCGCATTTTTTTGCCGCGCTTGACGGCTAGCTGGAAGGCGTGGCGCACCACGCGCTCCACGCCACGGCGCGTAAAAACGGAAGTCTGGATGGCGACCTCTTCGGGCTGCGCCAGGTAGACAAAACCACCCACCTGGGAGTACTCGCCTTCGGTATTCTCGCGCACCACTACGAGGTCGATCTGGCCGCCCTCGCGTCCGGCCAGCGGCGATTTAACGCCCGGATAGAGATAGGCGGGCCGCACGTTGGCGTATTGGTCGAAGGCGCGGCGGATGGGCAGCAGGAGTCCGTTGAGCGTGGTGTGATCGGGGATGTCGGGATGGCCCACAGCGCCCAGTAAAATGGCGTCGCAGGGTTGCAGGAGATCGATCGCGCCGGAGGGCATCATCTTTCCCCAGCGGAAAAAGTGCGACGCCCCCCAGTCGAAGTCCTGAAACGCGAAGGCGAGATTATGTTTGTGCGCAGCGTGCGCCAGCACGCGCTTGGCCTGCGGCACCACTTCCTGGCCCACGCCATCGCCGGCGATCACCGCTATTGTGAGGGTCCTCATGGAACCCTCATTCTACTGCGCCGCGGCTCTAACTGATATGGAGGGCCGCTTTTCCGGTGATAATGGCCGTGCCAACCGTTGTGGTTACGGTGAGCGTGGCGGTGCCCTTGGTTGCGCCGGTGAAGCTGACATTTTCCAAATAGATGTACCAGTCGCCATTCGCGGCAACCGAAACACTGGAGCTATAGGTGAAAAGGGTTGCGGCGCCTTCGGTAATCGTCACGGTTATATCGGCGGTTCCCGTGGCGCTAGTGGTGGAGAACGTCGATACGACCTCGCCCACGAATCTTGGCCCGAAAACCTGCTGCGGAAACGGAATGATAAACCCCCCGGCGGGCAGGCTGGAACACTCTGAGTCGCCGCCGCCGCCGAAGCAGGGCCAGGTTGGCGACGGACTCAAGGTTGGCGGATTCGGTCCCATGAGCACGATGCCCTGGTACATGCCCGCGCCGGCGTCAAAGCCATCGGCGGGGAGGGCGTCGACCTGCCCGACGCGGACGAGATGGGCTACCGGGGCGGCCATCTCCTGGGCTTTCAGTTCTTGTTGGCTGCAGATGCCGAAGGCGGCGATTAGCGCGGCGGCGCATTGGAAAAAGGTGCGGCTTTTGGACATTTGTATGATCCTCGATGTGACGTTTGTCCTTATGGACCATTGCGATTATACACATTGGGGGTTGTGGACGGGCGGCAAACATTCCTTGGCAAGTGTCATAATTGCTAATTAGGGTGAGCTGACCAATGTCCACTGCCGCGATCGTCGGCGAAGAGATCGACAAGCAAACGGCGATAGCGAGCGCCGGTCTCCAAAATATCGCGGGCATCGGCACGGAAGGAAGGCAGTTGCTCCCTCATGCCGTCCTCGTCGTGCTTGGGCCATATTCGGCGGCGCTTTACATTGCAGAGCGTGTCGTCGAGTCGAGCGTCTTCAACGCGGAACTGGTCCGGGCGCTCCATTCCAAACTCCTCCCGCTTGAGCGCATGGCTGACGAGGTGCTCGCCGCCGCCAGGCAAGGGGGTTACTTTGACGATCCGGACGCAGCCGAGCCCCTTCGCTGGCTCGAAGCCTGCAACGAGCAGGTGAAGGATTGCATGGTGGCACTTGAGACCATGCTGGACCCTCAGTTTGACGGGCTTATGACTGCTGCGATGGAGGAGCACCAGCGGGGCGAAACCGTTCCACTGGACTTAATCAGTTGAGTGAACCGCTACGCCGTCTTACTTGGCCGGCCAGCGATCGGCGAGAGTCGGCGGTTTCCGAATTCTCTTTCGCGTAGAAGGCTTGGATGTGATCGTTGCGGAGATTGGCCCACGTGGCGAGGTCTACAAGCAGTGATGGAGCGGTTACCTGTTGGTTGTCAACATCAGAACATGACTTGAGGATATGCGATACGCGAGCGAGAAATCCGCGAGCGCTGCCGGTCTTCGTAGGCAAAACAAACCAAGCCGATTCGCCAACTCGCCTCCAAAACGGGCCGGATGTTGAATCGCCGTCGTTCTTTCAAAACCCAGGCCACGGAAGAGGGAATCCGCATTCCTTCGCTACTTCCAGATAATCGTGGATGGCATCCCGGACATTCGCCAGCGCTTCCTCCTCGGTCGCGCCTTGTGACCAACAACCGGGAAGTCCAGGACATGAGATGCTGTATCCTTCTTCCGTCCGTCTCACGGCGACCGAATACTTCATGGTCGTAAAGTAGCATGTCCTTGGGCATTTCGCTCTCGGCGCATGAAATCGAGGAGCATCAGTTTCATTCACGTCCCATCGTCCTGCCTCGAGGAGTTACCCACTTGGTAGAAAAGGCCGTTTGCTCGCAGCGGCCCGCGACCTGTTGACTCGGAGCGCCAGACGACCCGGCGACTCCGTGTGTGTTGGCTCCGTTTGAAGAAAAAGGTGCGGGAGCAATCGGCTTATCCATACCAGACCGATCGCCCTTTGGCCTTGCGCTTCTTCCTCGCCCTGGGTTAGCCTTCGGAAGAAGTGGAAGGCAGGAGCAATGGCGGACAACAAAACCAAGCCCACCCAATTAAGTGTCGCGGCATATATCGCTGCGCTCACCACCGAGACTCAGCGCGCGGACGCCAAGGCGCTCATCAAATTGATGGAAAGCGCTACCGGCGAAAAGCCGAAGATGTGGGGGCCGTCGATAATCGGCTTCGGCAGCCACCACTACAAGTACGAGAGCGGGCGCGAGGGCGATATGCCGGTAATTGCTCTTTCTCCGCGTAAGACCGCCACTGTTCTGTATGGGGTGACTGGGTTTGCTGAGGCTAAGACGCTGCTTGCAAAACTTGGCAAACATTCGACCGGCAAGGGCTGCCTCTACATCAAAAAGCTCGCGGACGTGGACCAACACATATTGGAGACCCTGATCGTCAAATCTCTGGCTGCCAAGCGCGCGAACATCCAAGATCAATGATCGTAAAGGTCCTGGTTTCAACAACTAGCTGGAAATGTGTCCGCTGGAGCGGTAGAGTGCTCTAAGAGAAGCGAGATGAACGAGCACAAAGCGCCGCGCAACGTGGGGACCGAGCCGCCGAATCCACTCGATTTTCCTGTAAAGGATCCTCTTCGGGAAGCTTATCAAGGTCGTTGGAAGCAGCTTCCCCCATCCACAAAATCAGCCTGATTGTAGTGTTGGGATTTTGGGTTGCGTTCATCGCCACCGTGGTTCTCGCCGCGGGAAGGGCGCAATCACTGGGCAGTCTGCTGCCAGTCCTAGTCGTAGCTACAGTTCTCGGTCTGCTGCTCCTTGTGCTTCGAAAGAAAGCACGATAATCGTTTCGCCCAACGTCGTTGTCCGCCGCCATTCGCAACCAGCCACGCCGACCACGCAGGCCCTCAAACCTCACAGCCACGATACTCCGATCGATCAACGTCCCAGCGCCTGCCCCTCTGAGTCCGTCCGGCCGCCGCTTCTTCTGGCCTTTCGCCGATTTTCTAGGCATACTACCGGAGCGGTCTCTCCCCCGCATGTTTGACCTCGATAAATTCCTCGCCAAAACCAATCGTCGCCTGCTGGCGGACCCGCGCTCCCGCCGGCCCGAGGAGCCCAAGCAGCAGCGCATGATGGTCGTCGCCCTGACTCTGCTCCTCCTCGCTCTAGGATTTGCTCTCTATCGCGATCGTGATTTCTGGTTCCCCGAAACGCAAGAAGCAGTCGACCAGTCACAAGGCCAACCGCAAGTCCAGACGCAAGACCAGCCCGCGCCGCCCGTTGTCGCCATGCCGGACTCGCCCGTCCACAAAAATTCGCACGGTGCGAAAGCCAAGCCGAGAGCTGACGCTCGGGCCGAAGGTCCCGCCGCTACCTCCGCTCCGCCCGTAACCACCATCAGAACCGTGCTGCCCCCGCTCGAGGTCGAAGTCGTCGCCGGAAACGTTCATCGCATGCTCCGTCCCGGCACTAACTCAGTGCGAGTCGATCTCCAACCCGACTCTTCTCCTCATCCAGTCCCCGACGCCCCAGCAGGCGACGCAACCGACACGGCAGCCAGCCTCACCACCGAAGCCGCCGAGCACGTGCAAATCTCCTCCGACACCGCCGAAATCGTGAGTCGGCCCGTGAAGCCCAGCTATCCTCTTCTGGCCCGCCAAATGAAGGTACAGGGCTCCGTCATTCTCCAGGCATTGATCAGCAGGAACGGCGTGATCCAGGATCTCCGCGTCGTTAGCGGCCCGCCGATCCTGGCCAGCGCCGCCCAGGAAGCCGTCAAACAGTGGCATTTCAAGCCGCACCTCCAGGGGACCGAGCCCGTCGAAACTCAAACGAGGATTACAGTAAACTTCACCATTTCCACCAACTGAATTTCCCCGCAGCCCCGGCGAAAATCGGCGACGCGGCTCCGCCACAGCTCAGAGCGCAGCCTGCGAATGCGCCTGGAAGCCGTGAACAAAAGTAGAAATAGAGATAAAGGTATGGATGGGACGCTACGCTAAGGGACCACAGTTGGACTCTGTGGCGGAAAAGCTCCCAAAAATAACGAGCGCCCCAAACTCCTTCGAGTCCAGGACGCCCGGGCAGCCCTCCCCCAGAACTGCTCACCGAAGAAAATAAAATGGCACCCGCCCCCCCTGCCTATGGCACTTCCGTGCCATATCCACTTTTCCCGCTCCTCCCTCCCATCTCTCTAAAAAATCGGCGATTCCCACGCTCGCGCCGGAACGTCCCTGACCATGCTTTCTGAAGTCCCTGTGGATTTTGCCGATGTCCCCAATAGTCAGGGATCTTCCCGCGACTACGCATGTCTCTATTTCACGATTCCGACATCTGCCGCAGCATTCTCGAGAGCCTCCCCGCCGGGCTCTGCGTTGTCGACATGCAAAAGAAAATTGTCATCTGGAGCGACGGCGCCGAACGCATCACCGGCCACTTGCGCCACGACGTCATCGGCCACTCCTGCATCTCAGAAACCCTGCTGCACTGCGATCAGCCCGGTTGCGAATTCTGCAAAGAAGATTGTCCCGTCGCCCGCGCCATCAAAACTTCGCACCCCACCGAGTCCATCGGATTCCTGCACCACAAAACCGGATACGAAATCCCGGTCCGCGTCCGCGCCGTCCCCGTTCACAACCAGCATGGCTCCATTATCGGCGCCGTCGAAACGTTTGAAGAACTGCAATCAACCGCCGCGCCTATTCACCGCGACGACAGCCTCACACTTCCCGGCTGCATCGACGAAGTCACCGACGTCGCCAGCCACGCCTTGATGCTGTCCCACCTGCGCCGCACGCTTGCGACTTTTATCGAGGTCCAGGTGCCCTTCGCCGTGCTGAGCGTGCGACTCGAAGGCTTGCCCCACTTCCGCGCCAGCCTCGGCCCCGAAGCGGCTTCTTCCTTATTGCGCGTGGTCGCGCGTTCCCTCGAAAGCGCGCTCTGGTCCACAGACTTCATCGGACGCTGGAGTGACGACCAGTTCCTCGTCATCCTCAATGGCTGCCGCGAGGAAACCCTGCCCGCTGTACGGGAGCGCGTCCGTCGCATGCTCTCTGGCGACGGCATCGAGTGGTGGGGAGAACGCCGCTCCCTCCCAGTCTCCGTCGGCGAAGCCCGCGCGCTGGCCGACGACACCGTCGAGTCCCTGGTGCAGCGCGTTCAGAAATCACTGGAGACAGCTTCCGCCTGGCGAACCAACTCTGCCTCCGCTTCTAACGGTTCGTCTTCCAACGGATCTCCTTCGAAAGGATCTTCCGGGAGTTAGCAATGTTTGCGATCATCGGCATCGTCGTCGTTTTCGGTTGCATTGTGGCAGGTTACCTCATGGAACACGGCAACCTCCGCGTCCTCATTCAACCGGCCGAATTGATCATCATCGGCGGCGCCGCCCTGGGGACGCTTCTGGTCGCCAATCCGCTTCACATCATCAAGAAGATCGCAGCCGGAATCGGCGGTGTGTTTGGCAGTTCGAAGTTCGGCAAGCAGACCTACATCGACACTCTGAAAATGATGTACGACCTGCTCAACAAGGCCCGCAAAGACGGCCTCATGGCCCTGGAGGCCGACGTGGAAGAACCGGAAAAAAGTCAGGTCTTCACCAAGAACCCGGCCTTCCTCAAAAACCATCACGTTCGCGATTTCGTCTGCGACTCGCTCCGCATGGCCATCACCGGCATCGACGCCTTCGATCTCGACCAGATGCTCGACCTCGACCTCGAAGTTCACCACCAGGATTCCACCGCGCCCACCGCCGCCCTCAGCACTGTGGCCGATTCCTTGCCCGGCCTCGGCATCGTCGCCGCGGTGCTCGGCGTCGTCATCAGCATGGGCGCTCTCGGTGGTCCGCCCGAAGAAATCGGTCACAAGGTCGCCGCCGCTCTGGTCGGAACCTTCCTCGGCATTCTGCTCTGTTACGGATTGGTCGGCCCCATCGCCGCCAACATGACCAAGGCCGCCGAAGAAGAGCATGCCTTCCTCTACGTCATGCGCGTTCTCATGGTCTCTTTTCTGAAGGGCACTGCCCCCATCATGGCTGTGGAAGTGGCGCGCCACGCCGTCCCCGGCCACGTCCGCCCCTCATTCAAGGAACTCGAACAAGCCTGCCGTAACCGAGCGCCGGAGACAACGCCCGCGCCTGAGGCAGAGGCCGCTGCCGGAGCCGCCTCCTCTTAAGCGTCCGCTCAAACAATATGGATAAAACTCGCCCCATCATCATCCTCAAGAAGAAAGGTGGCCACGGCGGCCACCACGGCGGCGCGTGGAAGGTCGCCTACGCCGATTTCGTCACCGCCATGATGGCGCTCTTTATCGTTCTCTGGCTCCTCAGCTCCAGCAAGCAGGTTCAGGAAGCCGTTGGCGGATATTTCAAAGACCCCACCGGCAACTCCAAGAAAATCGGATCCAACATGGCCGGATCGGGCGAGAACTTCATCCTCACTCACGACAACATGCCCCGCCTGAAAGAACAACTGCAGCAGGCCATGAAGCAGATGACGGATTTCGAAAGCTTGAAAAGCCACGTCGAGATGACGGTGACCGCCGAAGGCCTCCGCATCGAACTCTCCGAATCCGCCAGTGGCACTTTCTTCGACAGCGGCAGCGCCAAGCTGAAAGGCGATGGCAGCGACATGCTCATCACCCTCGCCCAGGAATTGGGCAAACTCCCCAACAAACTCTCCATCGAAGGCCACACCGATTCCCAGCCCTACACCTCCGCCGCCTACAGCAACTGGGAACTTTCCACCGACCGCGCCAACGCGGCCCGCCGCGTCATGCAGGCCAATGGAGTGCGCCCCGACCAGGTCACTCAGGTCCGCGGCTTTGCCGACCAGCGTCTCCGCAAGCCCGACGCCCCTCTCGACCCGTCCAACCGCCGCATCTCGCTGATCGTGCAATACATCGTAAAAAATAATAATGACGACGACGATGCCAGACCGGCCCCCGGCGAACAGAAAATCGAGGGCAGCAAATCTACATCCCCTGAGCAAAAACCCGTCCCAAAGGAATAACTTCGTCCCGTCAGGAATGCCCATTCAACCTTGGTTTGACCCACGCAAACGAGTGTGCAACACTTCTCGGGGGTTTCTTCATGCTCCGCCGGCGCGCCTTTGCGATGCACCGTGTCGCGCAGCCTTTCTACGTCCTCCTTTTCCTCGCTGGTTTGCTCTCCGCAACTGCCATCGCTCAGGACCGTGTTTCCGCCCCAACAATCCAGCCGCTGCACGGCGTGGATGACCCCAATCGGCGGACCGTCACAACCTATGCCACAGCCCCTGGCACGGGAGTCCTTGTCTTCACCGTGTATGCCGAGCGCAAGGGTGCTCAACTCGATCGCCAGGCGCTACTGAAACTCGTAAACCTGGACAATCAGTCCGCCACATGGCAGACCACCGGAGACACGTCCCTGGGAGTCTTTACCGACCTCCCGTACGGAACCTACGCCGTGGATGTGAGTGCCGTCGGCTATCTCAGCACTCATAAAGAAGTAAAAGTCGCGGACTCCCTCGGCCCCGCTCGCACCGACATCGTGCTCAACCGCGATCCCGAAGCGATCAATCTCGACGTGTCGGACGCGTTGCTGTCGCCGAAAGCACGGAAGCAGACCAAGCACGCCATTGCGGCACTCAAGTCTGGAAAGCTCAAAGAAGCGCAGAAGCAACTCGACGACGCCTATAAGCTGTCGCCAGCCAGCTCGGATCTGAACTTTCTTCTGGGATATTTGTACTTTCAAAAGGGGGAATTCGCCCAGGCCGGTACTTACCTGGGGACCGCGGCGAATCTGAGCCCGCACAACGCCCAGGCTCTCACCCTCCTCGGCCGAACCAACCTCGAACGCCAGGATTACCCAGCCGCGCGATCCGCTCTCGAGCAAGCCATACTGGCGGATCCCGAAAACTGGCTCCCGCACAACCTCCTCGCCGATACTTACCTGCGTCAGCGAGACTACGAGAAAGCCCGCGACCAGGCCCAGATCGCGATCACCGAGGGCAAAACCAATGCCAGCCCCGCCCAACTCGTCCTCGGGCAGGCACTCGTAAACCTGGGTCAAGACAAGGACGGAATTCACGCGCTCCATGTCTTTCTTGAGCAATCACCGCAACATCCCATGGCTCCTCAGGTTCGCACTCTGATTGCGGAGATCCAGCAGCGCCCCTCTGGTCCAGCGCAACTCGACCACACGCAGACGACCCAGGCGGACCTTTCCGTCGTCGATCCTCTGGCGGCCCTTGCCACGCCCGGCCTCTCCTTGAATTCGTGGCAACCCCCGGGCATCGATGAAATCAAGCCCGCCGTCGCACCCGAGGCCGTCTGTCCGTCCGAGAGGGTCGTGGAAGAATCCGGTAGACGTGTGGAGGCGCTTGTCGAGGACGTCGCACGCTTCGCCGCAGTTGAAGAACTAATGCATCAATCCCTTAACGAATTCGGCATCCCCGTTCGCACCGAAACCCGCAAATACAACTACGTCGCTTCCATCTCCGAGCCTCAGCCCGGATTTCTCGCGATCGATGAATACCGCTCCGACAAAGTCAGCACGACGGAATATCCGGACAACATTGCCAGCACCGGCTTTGCCGTTCTGGCGCTCGTCTTCCATCCTCACATGCGCGACAACTTCCTCATGACCTGCGAAGGCCTCGGGGACTGGCACGGGCGGGCCACATGGCTTATCCACTTCCGCCAGCGCGAAGACCGCCCCAACCGCATTCACAGCTATAAAATCGGCACTCAAATCTATCCCGTTGCCTTGAAAGGAAGGGCATGGATCACCGCCGACACCTTCCAGATCGTGCGCATTGAATCCGACATGGTCAAGCCCATGCCCGAAATCCGGCTTCTCGGTGAGCACGAAGTCGTGGAATACGGACCCGTCCCGTTTCCCAAGAAAAACACTTCCCTCTGGCTCCCCAAGAGCGCGGATATTTACTTCGATTTCCGCAAACACCACTACTACCGCCGCCACAGTTTCGATCACTACATGTTGTTCTCGGCCGAGACCGAAGAAAAGCGCAAAGAGCCGTCGGCGCCCCCTGTCGTCGAGAAGAAATCTTAGGACTGCCATGCCTCGTATCAGTCACATCGAATACACCTTCGCCCGCCCACTCCCCATCCTGTTGGTCGTGTGCGCGTTCATCGTGAACGCTCTCGCCCAGATCCCAGCCAACAGCCCGGGCGAACTTACAAGAAATCCAAACAACGTTCCAGCAATCGCGAGTTACCACACCGCTCCAGGCACCGGAGTACTCGTATTCCATGTGTTCGCCGAGAAGAAAAGCGCTCGCATCGAAGGGCCGGTCCGGCTGGAACTGATGAATCTCGCCAATCACATAGGCGTGTTCGAAACAATCGAAGGCGACACAGACGGCGTATTCGTCGATACCGCGTTCGGAAATTATGAAATAGAGGTGAGCGCGTTGGGATATATCAGCGTTCGTCAGCAGGTGCAAGTGGTGAGCACAATTCACCCGGTGCCGATTGACATCGTACTGGAACGCGATCCCTCAGCTGTCAACCTCGACGTCGCGGCTAGCATCATTTCTCCCAAAGCACGAAAAGAAGTCCGGCACGCTGTATCTCAGCTGAAGGTGGGCGACCTCGCAGGAGCGCAGAAGCATCTGGATGCCGCTTACAAAATAGCCCCCGCCAGTTCAGATTTGGATTTTTTACTCGGCTATCTGTACTTCCAGCGGAAAGACTATACACAAGCACGAACCTACTTGACTGCAGCCGCATGCCTCGGCCCTCACAACGCCCAAGCACTGACTCTGTTGGGCAGAACCGACTTGGAACAAGAAAACTATCCTGCAGCTCGATCCGCCTTGGAGCAAGCCGTTCTAGCCGACGACGACAATTGGCTGCCTCATAACTTGTTGGCGGACGCCTATCTTGGCCAGAAGGATTACGGCAAAGCCCGAGACGAAGCGCTGATTGCGATCACAAAAGGCAACAAGAATGGAAAGACGATTGCCAGCGCCGCCGAACTGGTCCTCGCGCAAGCGCTCATTGGTCTCGGGCACGATCAGGAGGCTATTCAAGCGCTCGAGATCTTCCTGAAGGATTCTCCCCAGAATCCCATGGTCTACCAAGTCCGCAACTTGATCGCAGATCTCAAGAAGAACAACTCCGGTTCCCCAGATAGAGACGCGAAGAATTCAGGGATCAGTGCGTCCCGCGCTGATCCACTTGGAGCTGTTCCCGATCCTGCCCTTACGCCTCAGACCTGGCGACCTCCCGACGTTGACGACACGAAGCCAACCCTCGTCGCCGACGTAGCGTGTCCCACTGCGCAAGTCATCGACGAGTCGGGGAAAAGAGTACAGGAGTTAGTTCGGGATCTCGCCCGCTTCGCTGCCAATGAAGAGTTATTCCACCAGTCGATCGACGCATTTGGCTTTGCGACTAACACCGAAACGCGAAAGTACGACTACGTCGCAACGGTGTCCGAGTCCCAACCGGGTACCGCTTTCATTGAAGAATATCGTTCAGACAAACCCGGGCAGAGAGGTTATCCCGACTCCATTTCGAGCACAGGCTTCATCGCGCTAGCGCTCGTCTTTCATCCCGACATGCAAAAAGACTTCGATTTGCATTGTGAGGGACAGGCCGTCTGGCACGGACAGGCCACCTGGTTGGTACACTTCCGCCAGCGTCACGACCGTCCAAATCGAATGCACAGCTACTCGTTTGGCGGTCAGGCTTTCCCTGTCGATCTCAAAGGCAGAGCGTGGATTACCGCCGACAAGTTTCAAATCGTGCGGATCGAAGCCGACATGGTCAAACCCATGCCTGAAATCCAGTTGCTCAGCGAGCACCAGACCGTGGAATATGGCCCAGTGCCATTCCCCAAAAAGAATACAACTCTCTGGTTGCCGAAAACTGCAGAGATCTACTTCGACTTTCGCAAACATCGCTACTATCGGCGGCACGCTTTTGATCACTTCATGCTTTTTTCTGTAGACACCGGCGAAAAACGCAAAGAACCCCTGCCCTCACCTGCCATGGAGAACCAAGTGAAAGACCAACCGTAAAGGGTGCCCCACCCTTCTTTTCGCGTCTTTTGCGAAAAGAGGGTGGGGATTTTAACTTCCCGCAGAACACATGGAAATCGGGTGTGCACCGACTTCACCTTGAAATAACTTTACAATTCCACACCCGTTCCACACTCCCCCCCGGCTGTATAATCCCCGGTTGATTCCCGCTCAGGAGCGCTCATCATGAAGAGGTCTACGCGACTCGTCTGTTCACTCGTCGTCATCTTGTCGTTCGTCCCCGCAGTCTGGTCTCAGGAAAAAGTTGATCTCGAAGCCATCTCCCGCATTCGCTATGAAGGCTTCCACAATTCCAAAGTCATGGACTACGCCACCGGCCTCATGGATTCCATCGGCGAACGCCTCACCGGATCTCCCAACATGAAGCGCGCCAACGAATGGACCCGCGACCAACTCACCGCCGCCGGCCTCACCAACGCTCACCTCGAATCCTGGGGTCCCTTTGGCCGCGGATGGGCCAATCAATACGTCAACGCCCGCATGACCACGCCCGACATCGTTCCTCTCATCGTGTACGCCAAGGCGTGGACACCCGGCACCAACGGTGTCGTTACCGGCAAATGCATTCGCGTCACCATCGAAAAGAAAGAAGACTTCGACAAGTACAAGGGCAAGCTCGCCGGAATGATTGTCATCACTGGACCCGACGCCGACGTAAAGCCCATCGCCGAGGCTCCCTACAAGCGTTACAGCGATGAAGATCTCGCCAAGACCTCCGAGTACGAAATCCCCGGCGAGCGCCCGCCCTTCCGCATGTCCGAGATCGCCCGTCGCCGCCAATTCCAGAAAGATCTCAACCAGTTCTACGCCGACGAAAAAGTTCTCGCCGTCATCGACCACAGCCGCGGCACCGCCGGCGGTGGCACCGTCTTCGTTCAGTCTGGCGGCTCCTACAAGCCCGGTGAAACCACTACGGTCCCTCAGCTCACCCTGGCCTCCGAGCACTGGACCCGCATCGCCCGCCTCCTCCAGCAGAAGAAAGACGTCACCCTCGAACTGAATGTCATCAACACCTTCTACGACGATGACCTCATGCAGTACGACACCAT
The DNA here is from genome assembly GCA_003166855.1 of Acidobacteriaceae bacterium. Lineage (GTDB taxonomy): Bacteria > Acidobacteriota > Terriglobia > Terriglobales > Acidobacteriaceae > Sulfotelmatobacter. The sequence continues at coordinate 12,723 of PMUM01000460.1, forward strand.
CGCCGAAATCCCCGGCACCGACAAGAAAGATGAAATCGTCATGCTCGGCGCCCACCTCGACTCCTGGCACGCCGGCACCGGCGCCACCGACAACGGCGCCGGCACCATCGTCATGATGGAAGCCGTCCGCATCCTGAAAGCCATCGGCATCACGCCCCGCCGCACCATCCGCATCGGCCTCTGGAGCGGTGAAGAAGAAGGCCTGCTCGGCTCGCAAGGCTACGTCGAACAACACTTCGGATCGCGCCCCCGCCTGGACGATCCCAACATGAAAGACATGCCCACGCTCCTGCGCCGCGACGCCGGACCAGTGACGGTAAAGCCGGAGCAGGCCAAAGTCTCCGCCTACTTCAACGTCGATAACGGCACCGGAAAAATCCGCGGCGTCTACCTCCAGGAAAATGAAGCCGTCGCCCCCATCTTCGAATCCTGGATGCGTCCCTTCAAAGATCTCGGCATGACCACGCTCTCCATGCGCAACACCGGCGGCACCGATCATCTCTCCTTCGACGCCGTCGGCATCCCCGGATTCCAATTCATTCAGGATCCCATCGAATACGAAACCCGCACTCACCACTCCAACATGGACGTCTACGACCGCCTCCAGCCCGAAGACCTGAAACAGATCTCGGTCATCGTCGCCAGCTTCGTCTACGACGCCGCCATGCGCGACCAAATGCTCCCCCGCAAACCAATCGAGAAGCCGATCACCAGAGAACCAGAAAAGAAAGAAGACTAGAAAAGATAAAGATCAAAGATGAAGGGAATAGAAAGAAGAGCAGTATGTGGCGCGGGCGCCCTCGCCCGCGCTTCCACGGACAAAGACGCCGCGCATGCGCCCTCAGGAACCGGCTTTTGGGTGGCGCAGCGCTTTAGCGCTGCGATAGAGTTCTTTTTCTGTCATGGCTTTAAGGACGAACCAACCCCATGTTTTCTCCCCAGCCCATCGGACACATAAAAAGCCCATACGACAACACCAAGCAGATCCCCAAGGGTCCAGGCGCCAAGCACGAAGCTGAAGGCCTCCTCGAAATCCTCCCGGAATTCGCCCTCGGCCTCACCGACATCGAGGGCTTCTCTCACCTGTTCGTTCTCTGGGTCTTCAATCGCTCCGAAGGATTCGAATTGCTCGGTACTCCTCCCGTCGATGACCGCCCGCACGGCGTCTTCGCCACTCGTTCTCCCCGTCGTCCAAATCCCATCGGACTCACCGTCGTCGAACTTCTCCGCCGTGAAGGCAATTCCCTCCACGTCCGCGGTCTCGACATGCTCAACGGCACCCCCATTCTCGATCTCAAGCCCTACCTTTCCAGCATCCCAGCTGAGCAGATACGCCGCGGCTGGCTAGCCGAAGCCGAGGCCCGCCGCGCCGGCCCGTCCCCCGCGTAAATATGCAATTTTCTTCATCTTGCGGCCCTTGCGAAGAGTGATGTAGCTTTCCAAGGCAAGGTGCGCCCCACCCCCGTTTGCGCACTGGAATAGCACCGTTCCCAACCCAGGAGGATCGTCATGGAGTTTCACCGCACTGCGGGATTCGTCATCTCGCGTCAGCAGTCTCTGCGCACGTCGTTCAAATCGATCTGCAGAACTACCATGCTCGCCGCCGCGGCACTACTCTGCGCGGCAGTATGCGCGCAGGCCCAGACGGTCACCACCATCTACAACTTAACCGACAACGGGATCAGCGGAGCCAATCCCTGGTACGTCACTCTGGTTCAAGGCACCAATGGCAATCTTTACGGCACCACCTACAACGGCGGCGCCAACCTGCAGGGCACCGTATTCAACGTGACCACCTCCGGTCAGCTCAAGAACCTCCACAGCTTCGGCGCCACCACGACCGACGGCGCATATCCCACCGGCGGCCTCACTCTCGGCAGCGACGGCAACTTCTATGGCACCACCATGCAGGGTGGCACCGAAAGCATGGGCACCATTTTCAAGATCACCCCCACGGGAACCCTGACCATTCTGCATAACTTCAACACCTTCAAAGACGGAGCATTCCCCTGGGGTCCTCCCATTCTCGCCTCGGACGGCAATTTCTATGGCACCACCAGCGGCGGCGGTGAAAACTCGCGTGGCATCGTCTACAAAATCACCAGTTTCGGCACCTTCACCGAGGTCTACAAGTTTGACATCACCCTCACCCACGGCTATTCTCCCATCGCCCCGCCAACCCAGGGCACCGATGGATTCCTCTACATCCCCGTCTCCCAGGGTGGCACCTCGTACTGCGGAACGATCCTGAAGCTGTCCACCTCCGGCGTGATCAACAACACCTACAGTTTTCCCTGCGGCCCCGGCGGATCGTTCCCTATCGGCCCACTGGTCCAGGCCTCGAATGGAAACTTCTATAGCACGACGCAAAACGGCGGCACCAACAACGAGGGCACAATCTATCAAGTCACGCCAAGCCTTGCCGTGACCGTGCTCCACAGCTTCGGTGCGACCTTCGGAGACGGCACCCTGCCTGCCGCCGGCCTCCTCCTCGCCACCGACGGCAACTACTACAGTGCGACCTCTGACGGCGGCTCCAGTGGCGACGGCACCCTGTTCAACACTTCGACCAGCGGGACCTACTCCAGCCTCTACAGCTTCAACAACACCGTCAACCTCACGCAGATGTCCCCATTGTCTCCGCCGATCCAGGCCACCGACGGCCTTCTCTACGGTATGACCGAATTCGGTGGACCTACCAACAACGGCACCATCTACAGCCTCGACATGGGACTGGCGCCTTTCGTGAACACAGCGCTATTCACCGGCAAGCAAGGCAGCACCGTGACGCTGCTCGGCACGCACCTGAAGGGCACGACCAGCGTCACCTTCAACGGCCTCGCCGCCAGCTTCAAGGTGCTCTCCGACACGCACCTCACCGCGACCATTCCGCCGGGTGCGACCAGTGGTCCGATCCAAGTGATTACTCCCAGCGGCGCATTGCTCAGCAGGAAGAACTTCGTCGTAAAGCATTAGTTCGCGGTGTTCTCGCTCTAGAAGTGCCTTGATCCAGGTTGCGGACGAGTTCAGTCAAGACTAGACGTCATTTCGGCTGGGAGGCGTCCGGCGCGCTCGGAGCCTGTCCCTCCTGGTGATGCCCACGCCACTGTTCGTGCTGGCTTTGCATCGCGTCCCATTTCTTTTGCTGCTTGTCGTCCAGTAGCGACCGAATCTGTTCGTTAGACATCTTGTGGATCTCCATCATCTTGGATCGGCGATCGTCTTGCGAGAGCGACGAATCCGATCTTAGGCTCTCCATTTGTGACTGTGAAGACTTCAGAATGTCCAGCACTTTGGGCTGCTGGTCCGAGGTAAGCTTCAGTTGCTTCGTCAGCGTTTCCGTCTGCTGCGCCGGATCGAAATGCCTGCCACGCCCGTGTTCCGGGGGTGCACCCGCAGGAGCGGATTGCTGGTCGTTACTGCCGCTGTCTTGCGCCACTGCAAAGCGCGGGACGGTACTGAGGACGGCTGCCAGCAGAAGCGCGAGAAAACAATGTCTGAGCATGGTACTTCCTCCTGATCCCTCGAATGGGGTCTGTCTGTATGAACCAGATTACGGCCTCGGAGTTGCGAAGCGTTGCCACTTTTACGAATCTTTACTCGACATTGACGGGATCAGAATCCTTACCCGTGGAGCTTTTCTCTAGATCCCATAGATCGGAATCGACGACAAGCGACAAATTTTTACGGTGGCTCCAAGGGGCAGAGGCTATCATCGCATCACAGTCGGCAATGTGCCGGCAGCAAGTGGAGTGGTTCATGATCGCTATCGGCAAGCTCGTGTCCCGGTGTCTGCTCCTGGTCTTGACCTTGTTGCTCGCCTGCAATCACGCCCACTCTCAGAGTCAGCCTGCACAATCTCAACCTGTGGAACCGTCAGTCGGAACCATTCACGGTATCGTGAAGTCGGGCAATATGCCGATTCCCGGCGCAGCCGTTTCCATTTCTGTCGCGTCCTCCGACCACAAAATCTCCGTCTGGACTGATGTTGATGGCAGCTACTCAGCAACGGTTCCATCCTTTGGTTCTTACAGCGTACAAGTGCAGATGGTCGCCTTCGCAAATAATACGCAGCAAGTCGTGATCGACGCTTCCCACCAGAGTGTGGCAGCTAATTTCGAATTAACCCTCTTGTCTCGAACCCGCGAACCCGGTTCCCAGCCTCGAAGGCCCAATGCCGGCGCCGCCGCCCAGCGTGGCTTTCAAACCCTGTCTACGCTGCAGAACCTTGCTGCCCAGGATGCGGGCGGCAATACGATGAGCGATGTTGTGCCCTCGGGCATGCCCGTTCCGGGTATTGACCCAAACAGCGCAACCGAGTCCATCGCCGTTTCCGGTAACAATTCCAATCCCCTGAACGCGATGAGTGGAGACGAACTGCAGCAACGCATCAATGACGCTCGCCAGCAAGGCGGCGGTTTTGGATCCGGCGGTTTTGGATCCGGCGGTTTTGGCGGCCCGGGAGGATTTGGCGGTGGCGGCGCTGGACGCCCGATGACGATCACCGGCCGCCGCGGTTTTGATATTAATCATCCGCACGGATCGATCTACTACGGCATCGGCGACTCCGCGCTCAATGCCGCGCCTTATGCGCTCGCCGGCGAACCTGCCACCAACCCGCGATATGTGCAGAATAGTTTCGGTGCCTCGGTCGGGGGCCCCCTCAACATTCCTAAGCTCTATCACGGCGGCACCAAGACGTTCTTCTTCGTCAATTACAACGGAAAGCGCGGGTCGAATCCGTTCGACCAGTTTTCTACGGTTCCCACACTCCTGGAGCGGCAAGGAAACTTTTCCCAGACCACTTACACGTCAGGTGCGGAAGCGGGACAGCCGGTCGAGCTGTTTAATCCCACGAACAACACTCCTTATCCGGGCAACATAGTTCCGGGATTTGCTTCGCAGACTTGCCCCTCGACTGCGTCGTCCACCGGCGCAGCAGGATTGCTGCAATACATTCCCTGTCCGAACTTGCCTGGTAATTACCAAAACTTCCACTTCGTGACTTCCGCGACGAATGACAGCGACGATCTGAACGTCCGCATCAATCACACTTTCGGCGCTCCACCTACGGGCGGACGCCGCGGAGGACGCGGCGCGCCGCGCAACAACCTGACGTTTGGCCTGCACTACCACGGATCGAGCGCCACCATTACCAATCCATTTCCTAGCGTCGGCGGCGGCACCAGCGTTCGCAGTTTCGACGTTCCCATCGGCTACGTTCGAAGCATCGGCAAGCTGACCAACAACCTGCGCTTCGATTTCAACCGAAGCCGCACTCGCACCCAGAATCTTTACGCGTTTAACAATGACATCACTAATGCGGTGGGAATCACTGGCGTCTCGCAGAATCCTTTTGATTGGGGGTTGCCCAATCTTTCCTTCACAGACCTCTCCAGTCTGCAGGACGTCAATCCGCAGCTTCTACGGAACCAGACCTACACATTTTCAGACAGCGTGGTTTGGACTCACGGCAAGCACAGTTGGCGATGGGGCGGTGACTTCCGCCGCATCCAACTCAATACAGAGACCAGCAGCAACGCTCGCGGCTCGTTCGTTTTCACCGGCTACAACACATCCCAACTCGTTCCTGGCCTGCCCGGTCAGCCGCCTCAGGAGGTGCCCGGCACGGGGTATGATTTTGCTGACTTCTTGCTCGGATTCCCCCAGACCACTTCCGTGCAATACGGGCAGGACAATTACCACTTCCACGGCAACTATTGGGATGCGTATCTGCAGGACGAGTGGAAAGTTCGGGGTAATCTGACCTTCAACCTCGGCGTTCGTTACGAATACGTATCGCCTCTTGCAGAAGAGAACAATCGGATCGCGAACCTGGACCTCTCCCCTGGGGTGTTGAATCCGGCGCTCGGCACTCCGGCGGTCGCAGTGGTTTTACCCGGCCAACCTGCACCTTATAGCGGGAGCCTGCCCGCCAGCCTGGTGCGGCCGGACCGCAACAATTTTGCGCCCCGCGTCGGGTTTGCCTGGTCACCGGTGCGAGACCATGGAACCGTCGTCATTCGTGGCGGCGCGGGCATTTACTACGACCATTACGGCGAATCGCTGGTGAATGCTTTCGACCAGC
>PMUM01000071.1 GCA_003166855.1 Acidobacteriaceae bacterium
GACCTCGGAAGAACCATGCGGACGATTGACGGAGGCGCAACGTGGGCAGCGGTCTATTCACGCAAAGTGAATGACGCCGGCTGGACCAGCCTTGGTCTTGATGTCACCACCAGCTACGGAATTCATTTCGACCCATTTGATCCAAAACGCCAGTTCATCACCTACACCGATATCGGACTCTTCCGCAGCGAGGACGGCGGCGTCTCGTGGACTAGTTCAACGGCCGGAGTTCCCAGAGATTGGATGAACACAACGTATTGGGTCGTTTTTGACCCCAAGCTGCGCGGCCGGATGTGGAGTGTGAACAGCTATACTCATGATCTTCCTCGCCCCAAGATGTGGCGGCATAACTCAGTGCTGCATTACAAAGGTGGCGTCTGCCGCAGTGATGACGGCGGAAAGCACTGGACCAAATCGAACGCCGGGATGGACGAGACCGGCGCAACCCATATCCTGCTCGATCCCACCAGCCCTGTCGATGCACGAGTATTGTACGTAACCGGTTTTGGACGAGGAGTCTACAAAAGTTCGGACGGCGGTCGTACTTGGGCACTGAAGAACAGCGGCATCACTCAAGAGCAGCCGTTCGCGTGGCGGTTGGCGAGAAGCTCGAATGGAACTCTCTACGCGGTGATCGCGCGACGGTCGGAGGATGGAAGCATCGGCAACGCTGGCGATGGCACTCTGTACCGGTCGACCGACGGAGCGGAGCACTGGCAACCGGTTTCGTTGCCTGAGGGAACGAATGGACCAAATGGCCTCGCCATCGATCCAGAGTCGCCAGATCGACTTTACCTCGCCGCCTGGGCTCGAGCGACCGGAGAACATGGAGATGGCGGAGGAATATTTCTCTCGGAGAATGGCGGCAAAAGCTGGACGCAGGTGCTCGACAAGGATCGCCACATTTACGACATCACGATTGATCCGCAAGACCCCAATGTGCTCTACGCGGCTGGCTTTGAATCGTCGGCCTGGCGATCGGCAGACCGCGGGTTGCACTGGACACGGATTCCCGGATTTAACTTCAAGTGGGGGCATCGGGTGATTCCCGATCCCCTGCATCACGATGAGGTCTACATCACGACGTTCGGCGGAAGCGTGTGGCATGGTGCGATTACTGGGCAACAGCGGAGCGGGGACATCGCCACGCCAGTTCTCGATCCTGGGCAGTAAACGGAGGAGGTAGGTGATCAATCGGCGCCAATGGCTGTATGGAATGGGTCTGGTGGCAGGGTCTGGAATGCAAGTAAGCAGGGGCGCCAGTGTTCCGGCCGAAAACGCACCGCAACCCGTGTCCTTGGAGCTTTCTCAGTACGAGCCAAGAAGTATGCTCCACGTGCACGAGTCCCACGTCGAGCGTTCGAGATTTCCACTCATCGATTTCCATACCCACATCTCCGGCTCGAGAAAATCGGAGAACGGGGTTGAACTCTCGCCCGATCGCGAATACCTGGGATCTCCTCAGGAACTGCTCGCGGTAATGGACCGCAAGAACATTCGGGCGATGGTCAACCTGACTGGTGGCTACGATCATGGCCTCGCCGAAGCTGTCTCCAAGTACGACCGAGCATATCCCGGCCGTTTTTACACCTTCACCGAGCCTTCTTATTCCCGCTTCAAGGAACCGGACTATCCGAAGCTGCAGGCACAGGCCATCGAGCAAGCGCATCGCGATGGCGCGCGAGGCCTGAAGATTCTCAAAACATTGGGACTCTACCTTCGTGAAAATATCACCTCGGGTTCGCTGGTGAAAATTGATGACGCGCGTTTTGATCCCATGTGGGACGCCTGTGGCCAGCTCAATTTTCCGGTGGCGATTCATGTTTCGGATCCGATCGCATTCTTCACCCCTACCGATCGCTTCAACGAGCGCTACGAGGAATTGAACAACCATCCGGATTGGTCGTTCCATGGCGGGGACTTTCCCAGTAATGCCGAGTTGATCGCGGCTCGTAACCGCGTCATCGCTCGACATCCCAAGACGCAGTTTGTTGTCCTGCACGTAGGCAACTTCGCGGAAGATCTGCAAAACGTGTCGGAGAATCTGGACCGCTATCCGAACATGTTCGTGGATCTGGCGGCGCGCATCGGAGAACTCGGACGCCAGCCGAGAACAGCGAGTAAGTTCTTCGATAAGTATCAGGATCGGATTCTGTTTGGCACGGATGCGACCCCGCATGGTGACGAGTTTCCGCAGCAGGTCTTCAACGACAAGCTGTACGAGATCTATTTTCGTTTTCTCGAAACCGAAGACGAATACTTCGACTATGCTCCAGCTAAAATCCCGCCGCAGGGTCGCTGGAGAATTTACGGGATTGGATTGCCGGAGACGATCCTTAAAAAGGTGTACTACGAGAACTCTACCCGGATATTGCGAATCTGATGCGACGCCATTTCCATCTCATTGTCTTCCTGACCCTGGCAACACTGTCTCAGGCGCAAGTGCGTGTGTGGGAAGGGACGCTCGCTCTACCCACTTTCGAAGAGGGAATGCCTGATCCGAATCCTCCGTTTGACCAGTTCTCGAACAACAAGATCAACTATCCCTACGTTCTGCGCGAGAATCTGACCAGCCACCGCGTGAATCACGACTGGCGCGCCATCTATCTGGAAAATGAATACCTGAAGTGTTCCGTGCTGCCTGACATTGGGGGGCACCTTTACACCTGTGTTGACAAGATATCGGGACAGTCAATGTTCTACGCCAACACCTCCATTAAGAAGGCGGCTGTGGGCTATCGCGGAGCTTGGGCAGCTTTCGGCATCGAGTTCAACTTTCCGGTTTCCCACAACTGGGTGAGCATGTCGCCGGTGGATTTCGCCTTCCACAAAAATGCGGACGGCAGCGCCTCTGTGATCGTGGGAAACGTTGATCGCGTTTACGGAATGGAGTGGACCGTCGAGTTGATGCTTCGGCCGAAGTCAACGCTCCTGGAGGAGCGTGTGAGCCTCAGCAACCGCAGCGACGTCAGGCATCGTTTTTACTGGTGGAACAATGCAGCGGCGCGAGTTTCGGACGACTCGCAGATTGTTTACCCCATGCGCTTCGCCGCGAGCCATGGTTTCACGGATGTTGTTCGCTGGCCCGTCGATGAGGACGGCCACGACTTGAGCGTCATTCGCAATCATGTTCACGGCGCAGTATCACTTTTTGTGCATGGAAGCCGCGAGGAATTTATGGGCGTTTGGCACCCCGCAACCAGAACCGGTACGGTGCACTTTGCCCAGTACGAAGATCTACCCGCCAAGAAAATCTGGTCGTGGGGCGTGGACGAAGAGGGCATGGACTGGCGCAAGGCGCTCTCCGACGACGCCAGTGGATACATTGAAATCCAGGCTGGATTGTTTCGCAATCAAGAGACGTATGCTTATCTGGCGCCGCGGCAGTCTATTCACTTTTCGGAGTATTGGATGCCGGTTCGGGAGATTGGCGGCATCTCGCGCGCCAATCTGTCGGGGGTGCTGAGTCTTGCGCGCCATGGCAACACGTTGGTTGTAGGATTCAATGCCAATCGTGGTTTTCCTAAGGCTACCGTTTTCATCTTGAACGGTAGCAGTCGCTTATTCAGCGAGAAAGTTGATCTCGCCCCCGAACGTGCCTGGGCTCACGAACTTCCCGTCCTCGACTCGCAGGCTAAATACACCGTCCAGATTCGGGACGCACTGGGAGCGGTGCTGATCCGACATACGGAAGGCGAATATAACTGGACTCCGGAGTCTGAAATTCAGGTTGGTCCTCAGTCTTCCTACCTCATGCCCGATCCGGAGCGGAGGACATGCGATGACTGGATTGAACTCGGGAAGGATCTTGAACTGAACGGGAAAAATCTTCAAGCGCTCGATACCTACAAGGAAACACTTCGTAGATTTCCCGGCAGCTTCAGTGCCTTGAAATCGGCTGGGCGCCTGACCGCGAGCCTGCTGCGATTTGACGAAGCGAAGAGGTTCCTTGAGCAGGCGCACGCACGCGATACGTCTGACCCGGAAATGTCGTATTACCTTGGGATTGCATACGATGGCCTTGGCGAAACGCGGAAAGCGCGGACTTCATACGAGGACGCCCAGCGATTTGCCTCATTTCGCGCCGCTGGTGCCCTGCGTCTCGGAGAGATGCTGGCACGGGATGGCGATCTGGAAGAAGCCGAGTGTCATCTCAGCGAAGCAGTTCGAGCCGTACCTAACGACGCGCGTGCAATCGAAGAGTTGGTTGCGGTAAAAATCGCGTCCGGGAAGGTGGAAGAAGGGAAGACGCTGGCGCGTCAGGGAATCGCACTTTTTCCGCTGAGCTATCTTCTCAGCGAAGAGCTCGGCGATCCCAACCTCAAGCAGCTTGCAAATGACTCAATTCGCGTGCTGAACCTTGCCGCTGAATACATGCGTCTCGGACTGTACCAGCGGGCACTGACAGTGCTCTCGCGGGACTACCCGTCGCCACCCCTTGATCAGACTGAACCGGGCGCGCTGTCGCCCGATAGTCACCCGATGATCGCGTACTTCCGCGGATTTTGCCGCGAGCGTCTCGGACAATCGGGAGTGTCCGACTACAAGATCGCGTCGAAACTCTCGACCGCCTACGTTTTCCCCAGCTCGGCCGAAGAACTCACCGTCCTGAGTGCCGCCGTGCGTACAAACTCTCAGGATGCTACGGCGCAATATCTACTGGGCACGTTAGATTTCTCCCGCGGATTGACGGACTCGGCGCTGGAAGAGTGGTCGCTGGCTCGCAAGTCGAACCCGCAAGTTCCCGTTCTCGATGCGAGTCTGGGGCTGGCTCTGCTGCACGAGAAGCATGACGCTGAGCAAGCCCTCTCCACTTTCCGGGACGGACTGCAGAGCGACGCAAACAACGTCACCGTGTACCTGGGTGCGGACCAAGCGCTCAGCCTATTGTCGAAACCCGCCAGCGAACGAGTGCAAGTTCTCGAGAGGTATCCGGATCTCGCGGATGCGCCTTCCAGCCTGATCTTCGAACTGATTCTCAATCTGGCTGAGGCCGGCGATTTTCAACGCGCCGAGAGTCTGTTCCATAACCGATTCTTTCCACGGGAAGAAGGCGGGACGAACGTCCGCCAGGTTTGGGTTGAAGTCGAATTGCAAAAGATTCTTGCGTCGGTAAGGGACGGTCACTGCGCAGACGTTGTCGTTGTGGCAGGGCACTTGGGCACGCCGGTACCCGATCTTCCATTTACACATGACGGGCTGGAACCGATTCTGCAATCCGCGCGGACGA
>PMUM01000434.1 GCA_003166855.1 Acidobacteriaceae bacterium
TGGGCGCAGGAGATTTGAGAGGACCTGTCCTTAGTACGAGAGGACCGGGATGGACGAACCTCTTGTGTTCGAGCTGTCATGCCAATGGCACCGCTCGGTAGCGAAGTTCGGTTGTGATAACCGCTGAAGGCATATAAGCGGGAAGCACTCCTCAAGATGAGATCTCCCAACCCGTAAGGGATAAGAAGGGCCCAGGAAGACTACCTGGTTGATAGGCTGGAGGTGGAAGCGCAGTGATGCGTGTAGCTTACCAGTACTAATCGCCCGTTCGGCTTGACCATAAAATTTACTCGGTGCAGAAAAACAGCTGTCAGTTCTCAGTTGCCAGTTCTCAGTTAGAACTTGAACTGGAATTAGCAAGTTGTTTGGATGTCGTTAGAACCTGAATGACTGAGAAGCGATAACTGAAGCTGTTGCGCCGATGAGCTTTTATAAAGCTAGCCGATGTAATGAAGTGGCAGAAATCGGAAGTAAACCATAAGAAAGTAAGCCACACCCAATCTATTCAGTTGTGAGGTATCGAAACCTCACGATCTTTGAGAATCTGCTCTCAGCTATCAGCTTTCAGCTCTCAGTTATGGGCGGAGGTTGAGACACTGGGAAACTCAAGTTTGCTGTCCATCAGCCTTGAAGAGTCACTCCGGCACGAGTTGCTGAGAGCTGACGGCTGATCGCTGACAGCTACGAGTTGTCGGTAATCATACCGCGGGGGATCCACCCGTTCCCATCCCGAACACGGAAGTTAAGCCCCGCTGGGCCGATTGTACTGCACGCGAAAGTGTGTGGGAGAGTAGGTAGTTGCCGGCATTAATAAAGGCCATTCAGAGAAATCTGGATGGCCTTTTCCTTTTGTGTGCAAGGTTTCAAAGTTTCAAGGTTTCAGAGTTTCAAACTGAAATGATTTGAACTCCGAAACTTTGAAACCTTGAAACTTTATCTGCTCGCAACTCACCCGCGTGCCTCATCCCTGGCTCGCGGATTTTTCTTTTGGAGGGGATCATGACCGCGTTCAAAGGTAATCGCATCGTTCACAAATTCACCCAAACCAACCCTGCACCTCCTGAGAGAGTCTTCCCGCTTCTGTGTCCGGTACGCGAGGCGGACTGGCTTCCGGGCTGGCAATATCGGCTGATTTACTCTGGCTCCGGCGTCGCAAAACTTGGATGCGTGTTCACTACTCCGAATCCGCCGGGCTCTGCGGTGCAAGGTAAAGCCGCAGCAGAAACTACATGGATCGTCACTGACTTCGATCCCGCGTCTTTCCGCATTGCCTATCTCTGGATCAATCCGGGCCGGGTGATCACCGACCTGCGTATCCAACTAACCCCTTCCGATCAGGGGTCGACGAGCACCGACATCCGGTACTGCTACACGGGGCTCTCGCCGGAAGGCAATCGCGAACTCGGGCACTACACACAGCAGTGGTTTGAAGGCAACATGCGAAACTGGGAAACCACGATCAATCACTACCTGCGGACTGGTCAGAAGATGTCAGCCTAGCTGCTCAGGATTGTTCTCGTCCTTAGGAACACCGAAGCTATGCTCCGCTGGGCCGATTGTACTGCACGCGAAAGTGTGTGGGAGAGTAGGTAGTTGCCGGCATTAATAAAGGCCACGTTCAGAAATGAGCGTGGCCTTTTNNGCCGCAGCTTGTCACCGGATCCACAGAGACATGGGTCGTCGCCCTTAACGCCACGTTGTTTTGCCAGACTCAACAGAAGCGAACGGGACCTTGCGCGCCAGAGCCCCGTCGTACGATCCGAATGCAGCGCAGGCGTCCAGACTGCCGGAACAGGGGAAATCGTGATTTTCTCGGTAAGCAGGGCGGAGAACTTATCGCGAGCCTTCTGCAGGACGCCGAGGGGGATATTCTTCGTCAAGCCCGCATTGATCGACGCAGAAAACTCGGCCGCTTCGTTCGCGAGCAACTGGTCGCGCACCTCACGACGAAATTCCTCGCCCGCTGGCGTACTCCTGAACCGAAGAATATTCTCTAGCACTGCAGGCTGAGAAACGATGACTGCCCCGAGATTCGTGTCGAACCTTTGGGACAACACATAGCTGGCATACTGACCCGCCGACTCCACCGCAGGCTGTACGCCAAATGCAGCACTAGTTAGCTTCTCGCCTCCGAACGGAATCTTGGCGGCCTGTAGACCTAAGTAGTCGCAGACAGCGCCGGTATGCACTAAGTGAGCCATTCTCAGGTACGGAAATATCAACCATCTTGGCGCCTGGGTCGGCAGAATCGCCTCGCCAATCCCAAGTAACTTCGCAACCCCTGGCATCATCAGCGAGGCGCGCACTAGGCTCGCCATCTCTATTTTCCCTGCCTCATCGAACGGAATCACCTTCTGTTCGAGATCTGAAATCATCTTCTCTGCAATGGCCTCTTGGCCGGGGGCGGGAGAGACTTGCCGGCGGATAAACGTCCCCGCAGACTCGGTCACGCCTGCACTTGTCTGAGAAATCGACACAAGCCCAACGTCCCTAATCAACTCGTTTTCCACGCATATCACAGCGGGCTCATGCCGTAGGTGAACAAACCGAATCACGTCGTCGTTGACCAGTCGCCAAAACAATTGAGGACCTAAGAGCCCCAAAAACTCGTGGATTTTGCCCAACGCTGACAGTGACAAATAGACATAGTCAAAGCAGATGAGCCCCACAACGAGATCGTGAGGAGCGGTAGACTCGGTCGATGGCACTTCATCCCTTGTGAAACCGAGCCCCACGGTCATCTCCGCCTTTAGGCCCGCTTTGGGCTCAAACTGGGCAGTTACCGAATTCCCCCATGATCCCGGGGGCATGAAATCTGAGAGGAAGTATGCTGTCTTGGTGCCTAGAGAACGTGCGCTTCCGTCGGCTTCTTGGGTCGGAGTTGTAATATCTACGGAGGTTGTAGTTTTCCTAACCTCGACCTCGCGAATGATGTCAAGAACAGTTATCGAGGACCTGTGATCCGGGAATCGCCTCAACGAGTACCCTATCTGGCGAAGGGTCGAAGTCCCTGTGAAACCTGAGCTCACTACAAAATGCGGTCCCGCGCCAAACAGGCTCATGTCTCTAGCGTTGTCCGACAAGAGGTCAACAAGATACTGATCACTCACGCTATAACCTAGGAAAACTACCGTTCCGAACGCGAAGATGTTCCTCAGGGTGTTGATGTAAGACGTGTCTGCCTTCAGCGACTCGTAGTCGCTGTGGGTAAAGACAGCGGCGGGTGGCCCACTTTAAACGGACGAGAGAATACGGGTGCCCCATTCTAGCCGCGCTCTTTGCGGCTAGAGTGGGGACTTTGACTTCCCCTGCTAACTCACCCAAATCAAAATCCCCACCCTCTCGCAAAATACGCGAGAAGGACGGGGCACCCGGCCCTTGACGCGGGTTCGGTAAAATCCTCGATTGAGTTCCACAGGCGAAGACCTTGATGCTTTGAAACTTTGAAACCTTGAAACTCTGAGACCTTGAAACCAGGAGTTCCCCATGAGCAAAGTTCGAGTCGCTGCGTTTTCTATTTCGATCGATGGGTTTGGGGCGGGGCCTCGGCAAGATTTGCAGAATCCGCTGGGAGTGCGCGGGACTGAGTTGCACGGGTGGTTTTTTCCCACTGACATCTTCAAGAAGATGCAGGGGCAAAGCGGCGAGAGCACGGGCGTCGATAACGAGATGGCTGCGCGGTCGTTTGAAAATGTGGGCGCGTGGATCCTGGGGCGGAATATGTTTGGGCCGGTGCGGGGCGAGTGGCAGGACGATTCGTGGAAAGGATGGTGGGGCGCGAATCCTCCGTACCATACGCCGGTGTTTGTGCTGACGCATCACGCGCGGGCTCCGCTGGAGATGGAGGGCGGGACGACGTTTTACTTTGTCACTGATGGAGTGGAGTCTGCTCTGTAGCAGGCGAGGGAGGCGGCCGGCGGGAAGGACGTGCGCATTGGCGGCGGCGCGTCGGTGCTGCGGCAGTATTTGGCCGCGGGGGAGATCGATGAGATGCATTTGGCGGTGTCTCCGGTTTTGCTGGGCGAGGGGGAGAATCTGTTTGCGAGGATTAATCTTCACCAGCTGGGGTATGCGCCTGCGAGGACTGTGGCGGGAGAGAATGCGACTCACGTCTTCATCATCAAGAGATAAGAAGAAGTGCAAGGAAGTCAAAATCCCCACCCTNNGGTGGAGGTGGCGGCGGTGGTGTCGAGCATGAAGTCGGCGCCGCCGCCGTCTTCTTGCACTGCGCCGGTGGAGTTGAAGACGGAGAATCCGTTGGTGCCAGTGGTGAAGTCTCCCTGGGTGACGGTGACGTAGCCGTATTTATCGACGGTGATGGCGGTGACTGGCGGGCCAATGATGTAGACGCCGACGGGAGTGATGGAGAAATTGCTCTTCTTCACATAGACGGCTTGCTGAGTCTGGTTGGTTCCGATGAACAGGAGCGTGGGCGTGGCGGCCATCGAACAAGCGGCGGTGGCGCCNNACGACGTAGATCATGCGCGTGACGGTGCTGCCGGAGACTGAGGGATTGCCTTCGATCATGGCGCCGATTTTGCCGAAGGGTCCGAGACTGCCGGCGGCGTAACAGCCTTCGGAGGTCGTGGTGGATCCGCAAACGCTCCAGTCGAGAGTTTGTTCACCCGAGAACAGGCTGTAGGTGGTGAAGAGCGTGGCGTCGGGCGCGGCAGGCGTCTGGGCGCTGAGCGCGGTGCAGAGTGCGAGCAGTGCGCAGGCGGCTAGGGTCCATGGGGTGCGAATCGTGGGCACGGTGGTTTCCTCCGGTCAGAAGTGGCGATCAT
Source organism: Acidobacteriaceae bacterium (assembly GCA_003166855.1). Classification (GTDB taxonomy): domain Bacteria; phylum Acidobacteriota; class Terriglobia; order Terriglobales; family Acidobacteriaceae; genus Sulfotelmatobacter. Next base: position 4,785 of record PMUM01000434.1, read on the forward strand.
TTTGTGCGGGAAAGGCGAGGTTGTCAACGGTGCAAGGGATTGCATGGTTGGCGGGAGTGATTCGCTGTAAGCAGTGGCGGACAGCAGTGCCCGCCCCACACGAGCATTTTCCCGCACGAGCTTAGCCGAGAACTTTCAGGACTACGGCGGTGACGTCGTCGTGGGGAGTGCTTCCGTCGGAAAAAACCTGAAGGCCGGTGAAGAGGTATTCGAGGGATTGCGCGGCAGACTTCGACTGGCATTCGGCCCAGAGTTCGGGCAGGCGGGTGGAGCAGAATTCGATGCCTTCGGGATTGAGCGCTTCGTGGAGGCCGTCGGTGGCGAACAGGACGGAGTCTCCGGGGGAGAGCTGGACGACGTGCTGGTTGTAGCTGGCGGTGGAGAGAAGGCCGGAGGGGAGTCCGCCTTCGCCGAGAAGTTGGCAGGTGGCGGTGGAGGCGTGGAGGGGAAAGGGCAGACCGGCGTTGGAGAAGGCCAGAGTGTGGGTCATGGGATCGAAGACGGCGTAGAGCGTCGAGCAGAAGCGGCCGGGCAGAGGGCGCTGGAGGAGACGCTGGTTCAGCAGCGAGAGGATGGTGCTGGTGTCGACGCCGGTTTTGTGAATGCCGCGCAGCGTACCCATGACGAGGGCGCCGTACATGGTGGCGGGAAGTCCCTTGCCGACGACATCGCCGAGGAAGAGTCCGATGAGGCCGTCGGGGAGAAGGAAGAAATCGAGGAAGTCTCCGCCAACGTCGAAGAAGGGCGTGATGCGGAAGTCGATTTCGATGGAGTAGTCGCGGAGGGGCGCGGCGGGGATGAGCGAGGACTGGATGAGGCGGGCCTCGCGGATGTGATCGTCGCAGATCCGGCCGCAGGGAAGAGCTTCTTTGTGCGGAGTTGAGTCCGGTGCAGTTTTGGGGAGGATGGCTATCGGGTTCAAGGCGTGCGTGTCCTCTGGAAAATTGATCGGCAGGGTGTGGGCTAGGCTTCAGTTTGCTGGGTCCGCATGAGTCCGATTTGGGGAATTGCTTATTTGGGAATTCGGGGAATCGATGGTGCGGATTGGCGGCGCGGGATGCGGATGGCGACGACGAGGATTGCGAGAAGGACGGTCACGGCTCCGATGGCGGTAAGAGCGAGGAAGTCGATGAGGGCGTGATCGAGGCCGAGGGAGAGCAGGAGAGCTCGGGTTAGAGGCTCGAGGTACGTTGTGAGGAATGGGCGTGGTGCGGGCATTGCGGGAACTCCTGGTGCTTCTCGATCGGAATCTGTGCGGTCAGAATCTCTTCCAATCAAAATCCCCACCCTCTCGCAAAGAGCGCGAGAAGGGTGGGGCACCCTGAGCGTTTACTGGGCCGGGGTGGCGGCTGGCGTTGGGGCTGGGGCTTCTGCTGTTACCTCGGGGGCCTCGACCGGATTGATCTTCACGGTCGCCAGGATTTGTTCCAGGCGGTTGAAGACTTTGTCGCGGTCGACGTGTTTGGTCAGTCCGTCTTCCGACGTTACCGTGGTGACGTTGAGCGCGAACTCGTAGCAGGATCCATTCTGGAAGACATGGAAGTACTTGGAGTCGCTCTGACGAGTGCCTTCTCCGGAGACGGCTTCGGTGGCGCGGAGTTCGAGGTCACCGAGCATCAGCTTGGAGTTCGACGATTCAGTCGATGGTGCGGGCGATGATTTCGCGACGCTCGTCGAATCCGAAGCCGAGACGGCCGGTGCGGAAGCGGACTGAGAATCCGACTTCGTCGCGGACGTGGAGTCCTGTTTGGCAACATCGGCTGAGGGCACCGGCGACACAGGCGCGGGCTCCGTTTGCGCTACCTGCTTGGGTTGTGGCACGGCGAACTCGGTGCATTGATCGGCGGTGAGACTCTTGTGGACGCTCACGTTGAAGAATGCGGACGAGAAGTCCGTGTTGGCGTAGCTGGTCTCGGGAAGCTCGACGGCGGCGAGGGCGACTCCGCCGGGCTGCACGAAGTTCATCGCGATCGGATTCGACGCGAGCAGGTCGGTGGCGGCGTTGCCGGTTTCAATCGCGTAGCGGCGCGGATATTCGAAGGTCACGCCGTAGGTTTTGTCCGCGTAGTTCACGGTTGCGGGTTTCTTGGGAACAACTTTCTTAGGCGTCGGTTTGGTCGTGGCCTGCACGACGGGTGCGGGCATGGGCTGGACCGGGCTCGGGGACTGCGTCATCGGAATCTGGTTGTTGGAGCTGACGGGTTTGGGTTTGTCGCTGGAACAGCCGACGGTTACGGAGCAGATGATCAGTATGGCGCCGAAAATGAGCGCGCTGGTCTTCGTGCCCCAGGCTACGGAACGGTTTTCTGCGGTGGTGCGAATAGCGTTGATGCGGGTCATTGTGGTTGCCTCCTGCCGACTCGCGGCACTATGAGGAATGCACGGGGGGAGCCAAGTGGGAGGGCATTGATTTCGTGGGAGTTAGAGTTGTGAGGGGCAGAAAGCCGCGTGGGGCGCGGGACACGTTGTGGGCGGGGGAACACGCGGCGCGTTCTGAAACCTGAGAGGTCAAAATCCCCACCCTAACGTCGCAAAAGGCACGACGTTAGGATGGGGCACCCGGAACCTGCTTGGAGTCAGCTAGTATGCTTGGGCGGTGACTGTTCAAGTGACAAATGATGTGAACGTCGTGGAAAGTTCGGGACATTGCGAATACTGGATTCCCGCAGGCTCGTTGCAGGAATTGAATGCAAATATCGCTGGGGAAATTGAGATCGTGTCGGAGTTTCGTGACGTCATCAGATAAAGTCAAAATCTCCACCCTGGCGTCGCAAAAGGCGCGACGTTAGGATGGGGCACCCGAGAGGCGGAGGAGAGGGAATGAGTCGAGCCAGTCGAGGATCTATCTTTTGTTTAGTTTTGATACTGGCTTGGTGCGCGGGATGGGCGCAGGGTTCGGCGCGCCCACCGGAGAAGATCATTATTGATACCGATATTGGCGATGACGTGGATGATGCGTTTGCGCTGGCGATCGCGGTGAAGAGTCCGGAGCTGCAGGTGCTGGGCGTGATGACGACATTTGGCGATACTGAGGCGCGGGCGAAGATTACGGACCGGTTTCTGGGTGAGGTGGGGCGCGGGGAGATTCCGGTGCTGGCGGGGAAGGCGGTGGCGACGAAGAATCCGATGTCGCAGCGGAAATACGGGGACGGACGGTTTACGAAGAACTCGCACGGCGATGCGGTCGGGTTTTTACTGGAGCAGATTCGGAAGTATCCGGGTGAGATCACCCTGGTGGCGATTGGTCCGCTGATGAATGTGGGGGCGGCGATCGATCAGGATGCGGCGGCGTTTCGGAGACTGAAACGCGTGGTGCTGATGGGCGGGTCGGTGCGGCGCGGGTATGGGGATTTGGGATATACGGCGCCGGTGCCTCCGATGCCCGAATGGAATATTTTGAATGATGTGGCGTCGGCGCAGAAATTGTTTGCGGCGGGCGTGCCGTTGTATGTGATGCCTCTGGATTCTACGCAGCTGAAGCTGGATGAGGTGAAGAGGGCGTTTTTGTTCAGCCAGGGAACCGCGGTAACGGATCAGCTGGCGGTGCTATATCACTTGTGGGGGCAGGAGACGCCGACGTTGTTTGATCCGATGACGCTGGTGTTCGTGTTGCGGCCGGAGTTGTGTCCGGTGACGGGGATGCATATTCGGGTGGAGGAGAAGGGGTTCACGCGGGAGGAACTCGGGGCGGTGAATGCGCAGGTTT
>PMUM01000435.1 GCA_003166855.1 Acidobacteriaceae bacterium
CATTTTAACTTGCTACCGACACGCCTCCGAATCAAGGGTTGGCGTCGGGATTCCACTCCTATCATGGGAGACGAGGATAGTCCGGTGACTGAATCGAGTCTCCGGCGCATGTGTTGGCCTTCGATCTGACCAATTAAGCGGCAACGATCTGGTGATCTGGCGGGATCGTCGATGTTAGCGGGAGGATGCGCCGACGTAGTTGCCGTAGCCGACAATTACCGTCGAACCTACTAGGACCAATAGACTGAAAGCCACTAGTAGCTTGGTCCTGGCTCCCGCGCCTTTCCATTCTTTCAACGCGATGCCCCACAACGTACTGAAGATGATGATGCTGGCCATGTGTAGCGTCCAACTGGAGAACTTGTATCGTCCCATCTGGGTCTCGCCCATGGTGTAAAAGAAAAACTGCATGTACCAGGTTGTGCCCGCCAGAGCTGAGAACAAGTAGTTAGTAAGCATGGGAGCTCGGACAGTCGTGTCTTGCGCGACAGCCACGGCGACTGCCATTTCTTCTGCCGGTGCATCGGTGACTGCCTCGAGGATGTGCTCTTCATTGCGGTCGGGAACTTTGCCGCGAATTTCCGACTCGAAGTACTGGTAGCCGGTCCGGTTGCGAATGTTCAGGATGAGGCACCAGATGAAGTTAGTGGTGAAGCCTCCGGCGAGGACTATGACGAGAACCGGAAGTCCCTGCCACAACACCGGGGTGCCATGCTGAATGGTGATGGCTTTGATGGGATCTCCGGCTGCGAGTCCGTAGGCGAAACAGGCGCTCATGACGCCGGAAAAGGTGGCGACGAGCAGTCCTTTCTTCAAGTCGAATTCCTTGATCGAGGCGCGCTTCTGCTCAGTCGACATTTCACGTTCTTTGGATACTCCGGCGGCGCCTGCGAACGCGATCCCGAGAAGGCAGAAGGCGACGCCGCCGAGAATGATCAGGCCCGAGTGGGTGGCGAGAACTTCGGAGGCGAACACTCCGCGGAAAATCGGCGGCATCAGTGTTCCGAATGCGGCGGTGTATCCAAGTGCCACCGCCATGCCGAGGGACATTCCCAGATATCGCATGGTGAGTCCGAAGGTGAGGCCGCCCAGTCCCCACAACACGCCGAATACATACGCCCAGAAGAGGCTGCTGGTGGGAGCTTGGTGCAGCACGCGCATGAGGTCGTGAGTCATGGTCAACGCGAGGATCCATGGGGCGATGATCCAACTGAAAAAACCGCCAACCAGCCAATAGGTTTCCCATGCCCAGTGCTTCACCCCGCGATAGGGAACGTAGAAGCTGGCAGAAGCGAGACCGCCGAGCCAGTGAAAAAACACTCCCAGTGCAGGGTTCATGGAATCCTCTTAATTTAGCGCAGGAAGGCCTCAGGGAGACCGCCATCCACGGGGATAACATGCCCCGTGGTCTTCGCACTCTGATCACCGGCAAGCCAAACGATAGCGGCCGCGCAATCCTGCGGAAGGATGGGGCGTTTCGTCAGATTGCGTTGGGCATAGAACTCGGCGAGCTTGGCGCGCAGTTCCTCGGTCGACTCTGAGTCCTGGAAGCCAATCTTGTATTTTTCGAGAGATTGAATCACGCGATCGCGAGGGAACATGGTGGAACCAGCCACGACGGTCGCGGGAGCGATCCCGTTGACGCGCACTTGCGGACCGAGCGTGACGGACAGTTCTCTAATAAGGTGGTTGAGAGCCGTCTTGCTGGTGTCGTAGGCCTCGCTGCCTTTCTTGGGGACCACCGCGTTGGCGGAACTGGTGAGCACCATCGTGGCCGGCAGACCCTGGTCTTTGAATATCCACTCTGTCTGGCGGGCAAGATGATAGTTGCCGGTGACATTCACGAGGAAAGTCTGTGCCCATTGAGCGTCGGTGAGTTCACCCTCCGCTCCGGGCACGGGGTAGATGGCGGCGGTGTTGACGATGATGTCGAGGCCGCCAAATTGCGAAATCGTGAAATCGCTCGCCTCTGCGAGTGATGCAGCAGAGCTCAGGTCGACACGAGCGTGGGCGACATATTCCGAAGATGCCATGGCGCCGACTTCATCCGCGACCTTTTTGGCGCCTTGCTGATCGAAATCCGCAACGACGACGTGGGCTCCCTTGCGTGCGAGGAGTAGCGCGACCTCGCGACCGATTCCGCTGGCGCCTCCAATGATGAGAGCGATCTTGCGGCTGAACTCTGCCTCTGCGGGCATGCGCTGCAGCTTGGCATCTTCCAAGGCCCAGTATTCGATGCGGAAGGCCTCAGATCTGGGAAGCGCCACATAGTTATGGAACTGCGTGAACTGTTGCGACTGCTTGATGTGGCGGGCTTGCGGCAGAGGATGCGAAACATCTCCATCTTCCAGGGCGTTCGCGCCTGTCATGACGTGAATGGCGTTGATGAAGAACTCGGTCGTGATCCGCGCCTCTTTCTTGTTCTTGCCGAAGCCGAAGAGGCCAAGTCCTGGAACGACGACAACAGAGGGATTCGAATCCCGCAGCTTGGGAGAATCGATGTTTGCCCATGCATCGTAATACTTCTTGTAGGCGGCTCGATATGCGAGGGCCTCGCTTGGGATACGCGCCTTGAGAACGCCGACATCCTCCTTAGCAGGATCCCAGGGAAGGAACAGAGGACAGACCCGGGTTCGCAGGAAGTGGTCGGGACAACTGGTGCCCAGCGAGGCTAGCTCCTTCACCCACTTCGACCCGGCAAAAGTCAGGGCATCTTCATCGTCGGTAAAGTGCGCAACAACGCGACGATTCGAGGACACTACGCCCCGGAGTGCGGGCAGGATCTGGGTTGCGATGCTTTTGCGATCGTTCGCGGGAGCGTGCATCACTCCGCCGAAGAGAGAGCCCTTCTTCGATTGATGATTGAGAATGAATTCGCCCATCTGATCGATGGTGTGAATACTGTTCAGGTAGCAGTCGCGTTGGGTCATTCCCCAAGTGAAGAGACCGTGGCCGCCAAGAATGAGGCCCTCGCTGCCGGGATTGTCTTTGACGGCGCGTTCGATCATGAGAGCCAATTCGAATCCAGGACGCTGCCAGGGAACCCAGACGATCTTGCGGCCAAATTCTTTATTGAACTCATCCAGCTTGCGTTTGCCGTTCGCGCTCGCCGCCAAGGCGATGGCCCAGTCCGGGTNNCGCGATTCTCGCCAAAGGCCGAAAGCGGATAGTAGCGGACCATTTCATCTTCGTGTTGTTCGCCGCGGTATAGCTGTTTGAGTTGCTCCAGTCGATCGAGGTAGAGCAGAGCAAATCCGGCATCGGTGATGGAGCCGAGATCTCCGCCACTGCCTTTCACGGCCAGCACCCGAACAGTGCGGCCGGTAAACGGATCGGGGAGTTCGAGCTTGGAGCTGGTGTTGCCGCCGCCGAAATTGGTAATGCGCAAGTCGGCACCCAGTAGGTTCGAGCGATAGCGCAACAGGGCCAACTGATTGCCGGACATCTTTTGCGCTTCGGCTTCGTTCCACAGGTCTTTCAAATGAGTTGTCTCTTTGATCTCAGGCATAGATACTCCCGCAATATTGTTCGAATCGTTCGGCGTGCTGATCCCACTTGTCGGTGTCCAGCGGTTCGAAGACTTCGGTGGGGAAAGAGCGGTCGACAATGGCGCGGACTTCCTGGAGCGAAGTCGCTTCTCCCGTGGCAAGAATCTGTACCGCGACATTTCCCAGTGCCGTGGCCTCGGCCGGGCCGGCGAGGACCCGTCTTCCGGTGGCGTCGGCCGTGAGTTGATTCAGTAAGCGATTTTTCGATCCGCCGCCGATGATGCGAATCTGCTCGATATGTTTGCCGCACACCTGTTCCAGGTTTCGCAGGACAACGCGATATTTGAACGCGAGACTTTCCAGAACCGCTCGTACATAGGCGCCAGGCTCTTTCGGGACTGGCTGATGGGTTCGAGTGCAGAACTGGTTGATGGCTGCGAGCATGTCCGGAGTCCGTAAGAAGGACTCGTCATCGGGATCAACCAGGTGACGAAACGACGGTTCGCGAGTTGCCAGTTCGATCAGTTCGCGGAAGTCGTACGAAAGTCCTTGCGCAGTCCAGGATTGCCAGCAACTTTGCAACATCCATAGACCCATGACGTTCTTCAACAGCCGCGTCGTTCCATTTACGCCGCCTTCGTTCGTGAAATTCAGGCGCAACGCATCGGGGGTGATTACGGGAGAGTCCAATTCTGTGCCCAGCAGCGACCAGGTTCCGGAACTGAGAAAGGCGGTGCCATCGTGAGCCGAAATCGCGGCCACCGCTGAACCTGTGTCGTGACACGCCGGGGCAATCACGGATGTTCCTGCAAGAGAGGTATGGCCTGCGATGTCAGGCAGCAGCGTACCTATGATCGCACCCGGCTCGACGATGGGTGCGGGCAAGTGAGCTGGTAGCTCCAGGCGCTGCATCAGAGCGGTGGCCCAAGTGCGTTTCACGGGATCGACCATCTGCGTGGTGGTTGCGTTGGTAAATTCGCAGACCGCATTTCCGCTCAGCCAATAGTTAAACAGATCTGGGATTGTGATCAGATATTTTGCCGCGCCAAGAAGCTTGGGATGCTGACGCCGTGCGGCGACGAGCTGATACAGAGTGTTGATGGGCATGAACTGAATGCCGGTCGCCTGATAGATTTCTTCCCGGGAAACGTTCTTGAGAACCTCCTCCATAACTCCTTCGGTTCGGCGGTCGCGATAGTGGTAAGGATTTTGAAGCAACTCGCCGCGTTCTCCCA